>NZ_FOWM01000011.1:0-197565 GCF_900115455.1 Cupriavidus sp. OV096 | reverse complement strand
GTTCCCAAATGCCAATCGCACCGAAGTTGCGAATATCGAACCATGCTGCGACTTCGCGATGCGACAACCGCTGGCTTCGCATCCGCTTCAGCACGGCAAGCTTGAACTCGGCGCTGTAGTGCGTGTACTTCCGTTTGATGCTCGCCGCGCCATGCAGGCGGTATCCCGCCACCCAGCGCCGTACTGTTCCGCTGTCTCTTTCATGGCGTTTGGCGATCTCACCATAGCCTGCCTGACCGTCCAGGTAGCTCTGGATAACTGTCAGCCTGAACTGCTCCGAGTACCGATACATGAAAACACCCCAAAAGTTGGTGTCCAACTTTTGGGGTGCAGTTCAGTTGCCATCGGGCGTTTTGCCATCCTGCGAGGGATTGGACCGCGCTCAGACCACCACGGTCTGAGCCTGGCCTTCCTCGCGTTCGCGGATTTCGCCGATCTGCCACACGGCTTCGCCAGCCGCCTGGAGGTGACGGATCGCGCGTTCGGCGTCTTCCTTCGCCACGATCACGACCATGCCGATGCCGCAGTTGAACACGCGGTGCATTTCCGCATCGGCCACGCGGCCTTGCTCCTGGAGCCACTGGAACAGCGGCGGCAGCGTCCAGGCATCCTTCTGGATCACGGCGGTGACGTTGTCGGCCAGCACGCGCGGCACGTTCTCGGTCAGGCCGCCGCCGGTGATGTGGGCCATGCCCTTGACCGGCAGCGTCTCGATCAGCGAGAGCAGCGGCTTCACGTAGATGCGCGTCGGCGCCATGATGGCGTCCTGCAGGCGCTGGCCGTGGAAGTCGGCGTTCAGGTCCGGCTTGGCCACGTCGATGATCTTGCGCACCAGCGAGTAACCGTTCGAATGCGCGCCCGACGAAGCCAGGCCCAGCACCACGTCGCCCGGGATAATCGTGCTGCCATCGATGATCTTGCGCTTTTCCACCGCGCCCACCGCGAAGCCGGCCAGGTCGTACTCGCCGTCCGGGTACATGCTCGGCATTTCGGCGGTCTCGCCGCCGATCAGCGCGCAGCCGGCCAGTTCGCAGCCATGGGCGATGCCCTGGATCACGGTAGCGGCCGTGTCCACGTCCAGCTTGCCGCAGGCGAAGTAGTCGAGGAAGAACAGCGGCTCGGCGCCCTGCACCAGGATGTCGTTGACGCTCATCGCCACCAGATCCTGGCCCACGGTGTCATGGCGGTTCAACTGGAAGGCCAGCTTGAGCTTGGTGCCCACGCCGTCCGTGCCGGACACCAGCACTGGCTCCTGGAACTTCTTCGAGAGTTCGAACAGCGCGCCGAATCCGCCGATGCCGGCCATCACGCCTTCACGCATGGTGCGCTTGGCGAACGGCTTGATGCGGTCTACCAGCGCGTCGCCGGCGTCGATGTCAACACCGGCATCGCGGTAGGAAAGGCCTGCCTGGCCGGCGTTCTGGGATGCGCTCATGAGATCCTGCTTGTCTTTGACGAGGTAAAGTGTGGATTACGGCGCCCGGCGCCACGGAGGGCGGGCGCGAGTCCGTTAGAATCGCGATTTTAACGGATACAGGCTCCCGGCTACCAGTTTCGCGGCGACACCCGGTCACCAGACCGGCCAAAGTGCCCCGCCCGGCGGTTTCCGGACCCTTTCGATGAACGCTCCCCTGCTCTCGCCAGACTCCAAACGTATCCTGATCTGGATCGTCGTGGCCGCCGGCCTGTTCGCCGCCATCGTGGCGCTGGCGCCGGTGCTCACGCCCTTCCTGTTCGCGTTCATTTTTGCGTACATTCTCACGCCGGGCGTGGACTGGCTGCAGCGCCGCCGCGTGCCGCGCTTTATCGGCGTGACGCTGATGATCGGCCTGCTGACCATTATCGTGGTGCTGCTGGTGCTGCTGCTGATCGCCGTGCTCCAGCGCGAGATCCCGCAGATCCGCGAGCAGGTGCCGCTGCTGTTGCAAAAGCTCAACAATGTGGTGTCGCCCCGCCTGGCAGAACTGGGGGTGCGCGTGCGCTTTGACTTCCCCGGCCTGCGCAACATGCTCCAGGACCGCTTCGCGGCGAGCCCGGAAGACCTGTTCCAGGTGCTGCTGAATTATGCGAAGGTGTCCGGCTCGGCCCTGATCAGCGTGTTCGGGATGCTGTTCATCATCCCCATCGTCATGTATTACCTGATGATGGACTGGCATATGGTCATGCGGCGTATCGAGCGGCTGGTGCCGCGCCGCTGGGTGCCGAAGGTGCGCGAGCTGTCGAATGAGACCGATGCGCTGCTTTCCCAGTACCTGCGCGGCCAGATCCTGGTTATGGTGATCCTTGCTGCACTTTATTCGATCGGGCTGACCATCGCCGGGTTCGAGGTGGGCGTTCCGGTGGGCGTGTTCACCGGGCTGGCCGTGTTCATCCCGTACATCGGTTTCGGGCTGGGGCTAGCGCTGGCGATCCTGGCTGCGCTGCTGCAATTCGGCAATTTGTACGGGCTGGGCGCCGTGGCCGTGGTATACGGCATCGGGCAGTTCGTGGAAAGCTTCTACCTGACGCCGCGCCTGGTGGGCGAGCGCATCGGGCTGCACCCGCTGGTGGTGATCTTCGCGCTGCTGGCATTCGGCCAGTTGTTTGGCTTCTTCGGCGTGCTGCTGGCCCTGCCGACCTGTGCGGTGCTGCTGGTCGGCGCGCGGCAGATCCGGCGCGTTTACATGGCTAGCGATCTGTATCGCAACTGATTGAAGCCCACAGAAACTGATGGAACCGAGGTAGGAAGTTACGAAAACGTCATGTCATCGCGTCATAAGCAGCTTTCGCTCGAGCTCGGCAGCCCGCCGCCGTCCACGTTCGAGAACTTTTTCGTGGCTTCGAACCGGGAGCCGGTGCAGCGCCTGCGCGAGCTGCCGGCCGCCATCGCCCAGGAACACGCCAACGACCGGCTGATCTACCTGTGGGGCGAGGTCGGCTCGGGGCGCACCCACCTGCTGCACGCAGTGTGCGACGCGGCGCTCCATACCGGCCTGAACTGCCGCTACCTGAGCCCGCACCACGCGCTCGCCGACTTCAATTTCGACCCGTCCTGCCGGCTTTACACCGTCGATGATGTGGAATTGCTCGACGAAGCGCGACAGATCGCCGTGTTTTCGCTGTATAACGAGGTGCGCGCCCACGTGCGCACCGCGCTGGTGGTGGCGGGCGGCCTGGCGCCGCGTGCCATGCCGGTACGTGAAGACCTGCGCACCCGGCTCGGCTGGGGGCTGGTCTACCAGGTGGCCTCGCTGTCCGATGACGACAAGATGGCCGCCCTGCTGCAGGCCGCGCGCGAGCGTGGCTTGCAGTTATCGCCCGAAATCCCCCACTGGCTGGTCACGCGGCATTACCGCGACATGCCCAGCCTGATGGCCCTGCTGGACGCGCTGGACACGTATTCGCTCGAGCGCAAGCGCGCGGTCACCCTGCCGCTGCTGCGCGAGATGTTTGCGGAATTCCGCGAATAAATCGCGAATCCGCGCCGAAGCTGGCACGAAATCCGCTCCCAAAATGGTCCTGGCGCGCCAAGCCGCGCCAACCGCCATGTGTACCTTAATGTAAAATCGCCGCCCATGAATCTGGCACTGTTTGACCTCGACCACACCCTGATCCCCACCGACAGCGACCACGAATGGGGCCGCTTCCTGGTCCGCATGGGCGTTGTCGACGAGGAATCCTATCGTCGCAAGAACGACGAGTTCTATGGGCAATACAAGGCGGGCACCCTGGATATCCAGGCGTTCCTGCGCTTCGCGCTGGCCCCGCTGGCTGCCAATCCGCGTGACCGGCTGGACGCCTGGCGCCAGCGCTTCATGCGCGAGGTGATCGACCCGGTCATCACCCCGCAGGCCAAGGCGCTGGTCTACAAGCACCTGGAGGCGGGCGACCTGTGCGCCGTGGTGACGGCTACCAACAGCTTCGTCACCGCGCCGATCGCCCAGGCCTTCGGCATCAAGCACCTGATCGCCACCGAGCCGGCCACGTCCGACGGCAAGCCGGAAAGCGCCTTCACGGGCGAGGTCTTCGGCGTGCCGAGCTTCCGCGAGGGCAAGATCGCCCGCGTGGAGCAGTGGCTCAAGGGCCTCGGCACCCAGTGGGAAGACTTCGGCACCACGACGTTCTATAGCGATTCCGCCAACGACCTGCCGCTGCTGGAAAAGGTCAGCGAGCCGATCGCCGCCAATCCCGACGACCGCCTGCGCAACCATGCGGCCGCGGCCGGCTGGCGCATCATGGACCTGTTCTGACGTGATCAAGAAGCTCATCAACCGGCTGCTCGGCAAGCCTGGCCCCAAGCTGCGCCGCACCGGGCGCGCCCATACGCAGCGCATCGTCAACGTGGACGAACACCAGATCGACCCCACGCTGCTCTCGCGCAACGCGGTCAAGGTCACCGCCACGCTCCAGCAGGCCGGTTTCCAGGCCTTTATCGTCGGCGGCGCCGTGCGCGACGTGCTGCTCGGCATCAAGCCGAAGGACTTCGACGTGGCGACCAACGCCACGCCCGAAGAGGTGCAGGCACTGTTCCGCCGCTCGCGCATCATCGGCCGGCGCTTCCAGATCGTGCACGTGACCTTCTACGGCGGCCGCGAGCAGGAAATCATCGAGGTCTCGACGTTCCGCGCGCTGGTGGACGCCATTGCCAGCGAGACGCTGCCCGAGGGCCGTCGCCTGAAGCGCGCCGAGCTGGACAGCAAGACGCACGCGATCGACGCCAGCGGCCGCGTGCTGCGCGACAACGTTTGGGGCTCCCAGGCCGAGGACGCCGAGCGCCGCGACTTCACGATCAACGCGATGTACTACGACCCGGCCGCGCAGACCGTGCATGACTACCATCACGGCATGGAAGACATCCGCGCGCGCACGCTGCGGATGATCGGCGACCCGGTCACGCGCTACCGCGAAGACCCGGTGCGCATGCTGCGCGTGGTGCGCTTCGCGGCCAAGACAGGTTTTTCGATCGACGAAGCGACGCGCGAGCCCATCGCCGAACTGGCCCCGCTGATCCACAACGTGCCGAGCGCGCGCCTGTTCGACGAAATGCTGAAGCTGCTGATGTCCGGGCACGCCTGGGCCTCGCTGCAGGAGCTGCGCAAGGCCGGCCTGCACAAGGGCCTGCTGCCGCTGCTGGACGTGGCGCTGGAGCAGCCGATGGGCCAGCGCTTCGTGCAGCTGGCGCTCGACAACACCGACCGCCGCGTGCAGGCCGGCAAGCCGGTGTCGCCCGGTTTCCTGTTCGCCGCGCTGCTGTGGCACCACGTGCTGCAACGCTGGAACAAGCTGCGCGACGAGGGCGAGCACGCGATTGCGGCGCTCAACACGGCCATGGACATGGTGCTGGAGAAGCAGACCGGCCAACTGGCCATCCAGCGCCGCTTTGTCACCGACATGCGCGACATCTGGGGCATGCAGCCGCGCTTCGAGAAGCGCGTGGGCCGCATGCCGTTCCGCCTGCTGGAATCGCCGCGCTTCCGTGCCGGCTATGACTTCCTGCAACTGCGCTGCGAATCGGGCGAACAGCCGGCTGAAATCGGCCAATGGTGGACCGACTTCCAGAACGCGCCGCCCGATACGCGCGAAGACATGATCGAGGCCACCCGCCAGAAGCGCGGCAAGGGTGGCTCGGGCGCCGCCGGTAGCCAGGGCGGCCAGGGTGCCGACGAGGGCGAAGGCTTCGCGGGCGTCGATGGCGAGGGCCCGGCGCGCAAGAAGCGTCGTCGGCGCGGTCCGCGGAAATCGGATAAAGTTTCTTCCCGGGGCGACACGGACGCGGCGGAGGGGGGTCAAGCCGCATCGGAGTCCGGCCGCGCCCAGCCGGAGGAATAACATGACACTTGCCTTTATCGGCATCGGCGCCAATCTCGGCGATGCCCGCCAGGCACTGAAGGACGCCATCGTGTGCCTGGCCCAGCAGGTCGGCATCACGGTATTGGCCAAGTCCTCGTTCTACCGCACCGCACCCGTCGACGCCAGCGGCGACGACTACTTCAACGCCGTGGTGAAGGTGGAGACGTCCTTCACCGCGCCGCAGCTGTTGCGCATCTGCCACCACATCGAGGACCAGTTCGGCCGCGAGCGCCCGTTTCACAACGCGCCGCGCACGCTGGACCTCGACCTGCTGCTGTTCGGCGCCGACCGGATCGACTCCGAGGCGATGACCGTGCCGCATCCACGCATCACCGAGCGCGCCTTCGTGCTGGTGCCGCTGGTGGAGCTGGACGGCGAACTGGTCATCCCGGGCCGTGGCCGCGCGGCGGACTTCCTGCCCGGCGTGCGCGACCAGCGCATCGAGAAGTTTTCCTCATGCAAATGCCCCCGCCTTCAGGAAGGCGGCACGCAGGCGTGATCCACGCCTGATCCATCGGCACCCCACGAGCCATGCTCGACCATCTGCGCCGCATCGTCGTCGAAGGGCCCGTCGGCTCCGGTAAGACCTCGCTGGCGCAGCGCCTGGCCCGCACGCTCCAGGCCGGCGAACTGCCTGACGGCGCACGCCAGAACCCCTTCCTCGAACGCTTCTACCGCGAGCCGCAGCGCTATGCACTGCCGATGCAGTTGCACTGCCTGGACCAGCGCGCCACCCAGATCCAGCAATGGCAGGCCGCGCTGCTGGCCGGCCAGCGCGTGATCGGCAATTTCCTCTACGCACGTGACCGCCTCTATGCGGCGCTGACCCTCGAAGCCGACGAACTCGCGCTCTACGACGCGCTCGCCGCCCGGCTCCAGGTGCCGGCCCAGCGCGTGGACCTGGTCATCATGCTCCAGGCCACGCCGTCGCTGCTGCGCGAGCGGATTGCGCGACGCGGCCTGCCTGGCGAGTCCGGCATCGACGAAACCTACCTCCAGCGGCTGACCGACGCCTACGGCGAACTGTTCCACCGCTACGACGAGGCGCCGGTCCTGATCGTGGACACCGCGCGCTTCAATCCGGTGGACAACGACGGCGATTTCCGTACACTACTGTCGCGCATCGAGAACATGCGGGGCCGCAAGGCCTTCCTGAATCTCGCGGCCCCCTGACCGCCCTGCCCGCCTCAGGCCCAGGCAGCCACACACCCCCACGGGCACTGCCATGAGTTACCTCCTCGACCCCTCCCGCAAGACCGTCACCATTCCCAAGCTCCAGGCCATGCGTGCCGCGGACGACAAGATCGTCATGCTGACTGCCTACGACTCGAGCTTCGCCGCACTGCTCGATTTCTGCGGCGTGGAAGTCATCCTCGTCGGCGATTCGCTCGGCAACGTAATGCAGGGCCAGCAGACCACGCTGCCCGTCACGCTGCCGCACATGGTCTATCACACCGAATGCGTGGCGCGCGGCAACCAGACCGCGCTGCTGGTTTCGGACCTGCCGTTCGGCACCTACGGCACGCCCACGCAGGCCTTCGAGAGCGCCGCCGCGCTGATGCGCGCGGGCGCGCAGATGGTGAAGCTGGAAGGCGGCGACTGGCTCGCTCCCACCGTGAAGTTCCTGGTCGAGCGCAGCATTCCGGTGTGCGCCCACATCGGCCTGACCCCGCAGTCGGTGCACGCGCTGGGCGGCTTCAAGGTGCAGGGCAAGACCGATGCCGGCGCCGCGCAGCTCAAGCGTGACGCGCTGGCGCTGCAGGCCGCCGGTGCGCAGCTGATCGTCATGGAAGCCGTGCCGGCCGCGCTGGCTGGCGAGGTCACGGCACAGCTGACGATTCCGACCATCGGCATCGGCGCCGGCGTGGACTGCTCCGGCCAGGTGCTGGTGCTGCAGGACATGCTCAATATCTATCCGGGCCGCAAGGCCAAGTTCGTGCGCAACTTCATGGACGGCCAGACCTCGATCGAGGCCGCCGTGCGCGCCTATGTCGCCGCCGTGAAGGACGGGAGCTTCCCGGCCGTCGAGCACACGTTCTCCGCCTGAGCGCGCCCACGTGGAGATCGGCACGGCCACGCTGGACGCTTTCCGCCTGCTGGGCAGCGGGGACGGCGCGCTATGGTTCATCGTCTGGACCTCGCTGATGGTGGCGGTGCTCGGCCTGGCGCTGGCTACCGTGCCGGCCATCGGCGCCGCCTACCTGATCGCCACCCATGCCTTTCCCGGCCGGCGCGTGGTGGTGGTGCTGGCGCAGGCCTTCCTGTCGTTCCCGACGGTGCTGGTTGGCCTGGTGCTCTACCTGCTGTTCACGCGGCAGGGGCCGCTGGGTAGTTTCTCCCTGCTGTTCACCCCATCCGGCATGGTCTTCGGGCAGGCCGTGATCGGCTTTCCCGTGGTGCTGGCGTTCTCGCTCGCGGCCATGCAGGCGGCGGATCCGCGCCTGCGCGAGACCGCCTGGGTGCTCGGCGCCGGCCGCTGGCGCACCTTCTTCACCGTGCTGCGCGAACTGCGTTTCGGCCTGATGGCGGCCGTGGTGGCCGGCTTCGGGCGCGTGATTGCCGAGGTGGGCTCGGCGCTGATGATCGGCGGCAATATCGAAGGCTCCACGCGCACCATCACCACGGCCATCGCGCTGGAGACCAGCAAGGGCGAGTTCGCGCAGGGCATCGCGCTCGGCATCGTGCTGGTGGCGCTGGCGCTGGCCGTCAACATCATGCTCGCCTGGCTGCAAGGCGCGGGAGGGTTCCGGCGATGACCAGCGCACTGCTGACGGTGCGGGGACTGGCGCGGCGCGTCGGCGCTCGCCAGTTGTTCGACATCCCCGAACTGGTATTCCCGCGCGCCGCCGCCGTGGCGCTGACCGGCGTGAACGGCGCGGGCAAGTCCACGCTGCTGCGGATGATGGCCGGGCTGGAGCCGGCACCGGGCGCGACCGTGGCGTGGCAAGACGAAGGCGGCAAGCACCGCGAGGCGCCGCTGACGCCGCTCCCGCCCGCGCTGCGCCAGCGCGTGGCCTATATGCACCAGCATCCCTACCTGTTCCGCACCTCGGTACGCGACAACATCGCCTATGGCCTGCGGGCCCGGGGCGTGGCGCACGACGAGATCGAGCGACGCGTGGGCGCGGCGCTGGGCTGGGCCGGCATCGTCCATGTGCAGGACACCGCGCCGGAGAAGCTGTCCGGCGGCGAAGTCCAGCGCGTGGCGCTGGCGCGAGCCAAGGTGCTGGAGCCGGAATTGCTGCTGCTCGACGAACCGACCTCCAACCTCGACGGCCACGCGCGCGAGCAGGTGATTGCGCTGATCGGGGAACTGGCGGCGGAAGGCCGCTCCGTGGTGATGGTCTGCCACGACCGGGAACTGATCAACCTGCCCGGGGTGGTCAGATGGAAACTGGGGGACGGCCGGCTCGATACGCGGCATCGGTAGGCGGCTGGCGCCTACGCTTCCTATTTAGCGCAGCCGCGCCCGCATCGTCCCGCGCAGCGCATTGGCGACGACGATGGCCTCGGCGTGCCGCACCATCTCACGCGTGACCACGGCCTGTTCGATCGGGCCGTCGATCAGTGCGTCGCCCGCTTCGAGCACCACGGCGCGCATCACGCCCGGCAGGATGTCCGCCGACAGCGGCGGCGTCAGCCAGCGCCCGCCCACCTTCACGAACACCGAACTGCGTCCGCCTTCGAGCAACTCGTCGCGCGTGTTGAAGAACAGCGCGTCGAAGCCGCCCTCGCGCTCGGCCGCCTGCCAGCCGGCATCGAACGTGGCGCGGGCGCTGGACTTGTGGCGGCGCATCGGGTCGGCCACCGGCAAGGGCGTCGCGGCCAGGTCGAGTAGCGCCACCGGCTCGGCGCGCGGCGCCAGCGGGCCGCTCGCGAAGGCCAGCGCGCCGGCCTTGTCGACGGCCATCCGCAGCCGCCAGTCGCCATCGCCCAGCCGCCCTGCCTCGGCCTGCATGGCCGCCCGCGCGGCGGGCTGGTCGAACGCGAAGCCGAACACGGCCGTGGAATGCGCCAGCCGCGTCAGATGGCGCTCGCGGTGCAGCACCACGCCATCGCGCGCGTGCATGGTCTCGAACAGCGTGAAGCCGGGATCGTGCGCAGTCAGGAAGCGCGCCTTCCAGCCGCACTCGGCGAATTCGTCGGCGGCCACGCTGTCATGGACGATGCCGCCGCCCACCCCCATCTCGCCCCGGCGCAGGCCGTCGTCACCCTGCGGCCCCAGCACCAGCGTGCGGATGGCCACGGACATGCCGAAGGCGCCGCAGGGCTGGCCATCGGCCGGCGCATCGAGCCAGCCGATGGCGCCCGTGTAGAGGCCGCGCGGCGCGGTTTCCAGTTCGGCGATGATCTGCATGGTCCGCCGCTTGGGCGCGCCGGTGATCGAGCCGCATGGGAACAGCGCCGCCATCAGCGCGCCGAAGCCGGTGCCGGGCCGCGCCGTGGCCGTCACGGTGGAGGTCATCTGCAGCACGCGGCCGAATGGCTGGACCACGAAGCGGTCGGGCACGGCCACGCTGCCGGGCTGGGCGATGCGGCCCAGGTCGTTGCGCAGCAGGTCGACGATCATCACGTTTTCGGCCCGGTTCTTGGCGTCGGCAGCCAGCCGGCGCGCGGCGCGGGCATCCTGCTCGGCGTCCCCGATGCGCGGCGCGGTGCCCTTCATCGGCCGGGTCACCAGATGCCCGGCGCCGTCGTGTTCGACGAACAGCTCGGGCGATAGCGACAGCACCCAGCCATCGCCGGGTAGCCAGGCCAGCACGCCGAACGGCACCGGCTGCGCGGCCCGCAGCGCGGCGTAGAACGTCACCGGGTCGCCGAAGGCGGAGAAGCGGAGCCGCTGCGTGAAATTCACCTGATAGGTATCGCCGGCCTCGATATAGGCGTGGATGCGCGCGATGGCGTCCGCGTAGACGGCGTGCGACGGCTCGGCGCGTACGTCCATCGCCCCGGCCGGGGAGGATTCTGCCCGCGCGGCCAGCCATGCGCCTACGGCGTCGCCGTCAAGCCGGGCCAGGTCGCGGAACCAGAGCAGTTGCAGCGCGCCGTCATGGAACGGCAGCGCATCGCCGCAATGGACCGGCGCCCCGACCATCGCCCCGCCGTACTCGTACGGCGCGAACAGCGTGGCATGCAGCCCGTGGCGCCAGCCGGCGGCCAGCAGCGCATCCAGCGTGGCGGGATCGGTGCCGGCGGGCAGGACATCGGCCTGGACAAACCCCGTATAGAGGCGCGACGCCGCCACGCCGGGTGCGGCGGCGGCATCGTCAAGCAGGACGAAGGGGTCGAAACTGGCGCTGGAGGGGGCGGGGGACGGCGGAACCACGGCAACTCGGCAGGGTGCATCAATGCCGCATTATCGCCGCGCCGGGCATGAAAAAACCGGCCACGCTGGTCACGTGGCCGGTTTCATCGTCCTGCCTGCCGGGCAATCCGGCGATTTAGCTGAAGAAGCTTTTCACCTTGTCCAGCCAGGACTGCTCCTGCGGGCTGTGGCGCGAGCCGCCCTCGTGCACCGAGCGGTCGAATTCACGCAGCATGTCCTTCTGGGCCTCGGTCAGCTTGACCGGCGTTTCCACGTTCACATGGACGTAGAGGTCGCCGGGATAGCCCGACCGCACACCCTTGATGCCCTTGCCACGCAGCCGGAACGTCTTGCCGCCCTGCGTGCCTTCCGGCACCGGGAAGCTGGCGCGGCCGCCCAGCGTCGGCACTTCCAGTTCGCCGCCCAGCGCCGCCGTGGCGAAGGAGATCGGCATCTGGCAGTGCAGGTCATCGCCATCACGCTCGAATACCTCGTGCGCCTTGATGTGCACTTCCACATACAGGTCGCCCGGGGGGCCGCCGTTGATGCCCGGCTCGCCATTGCCCGACGAGCGGATGCGCATGCCTTCGTCGATGCCGGCCGGAATCTTCACTTCCAGCGTCTTCTGCGACTTCAGCTTGCCCTGGCCATGGCACTTCACGCACGGCTTGGGGATGAACTTGCCGCTGCCGTGGCACTTCGGGCAGGTCTGCTGCATCGTGAAGAAGCCTTGCGACACACGCACCTGGCCCACGCCGTTACAGGTCGGGCAGGTTTCCACCGACGATCCCGGCTCGGCGCCATTGCCGTGGCAGTGTTCGCAGTCTTCCCAGTGCGGCACGCGGATCTGCGCCTCGTGGCCATGCGCGGCCTGCTCCAGCGAGATTTCCATGCTGTAGCGCAGGTCGGCGCCACGGTAGGCCTGCGGGCCGTTGCCGCGACGCTGGCCGCCCTGCTGGCCGAAGATGTCGCCGAAGATGTCGCCGAAGGCTTCGGCAAACCCGCCGTAGCCCTGGCCGCCGCCGAAGCCGCCAGCCATGTTCGGGTCCACGCCGGCGTGGCCATACTGGTCGTAGGCCGCCTTCTTCTCGGGGTCGGAGAGCATCTCGTACGCTTCCTTGCCCTCCTTGAACTTGTCTTCCGCTTCCTTGCTGTCCGGATTGCGGTCCGGGTGGTACTTCATCGCGAGCTTGCGATAAGCCTTCTTGATCTCTTCGTCGCTCGCGTTCTTGCCTACCCCGAGCACTTCGTAATAGTCACGTTTTGCCATGGTGGCTCTTACCTGATTGGCCTGCCCGGCAAAGAATCACCGGTCGGGCGAATAGCAAAAAAGCCGAGCGAGGTGTTCGACCACGGTTTCTCACCCTGTGTCAGAACACCATCGCCCGGCGTCGGGGCGGGAGTGGCGCTGGATGCACCTGCGCCGCTCCCGCTGATTCCCGCTTACTTCTTGTCGTTCACTTCCTTGAACTCGGCGTCCACGACGTTATCGTCCTGCGGCTGCGCCTGGGACTGCTGCTGGCCGCCCGCGGCACCGGCCGCACCGCCGGCTTCACCGGCCTTGGCCTGCATGTCGGCGTAGACCTTCTCGCCCAGCTTCTGGCTCGCTTCGGACAGCGCGTTGATCTTGGTTTCGATCTCGGCCTTGTCGCCGCCGCGTGCGGCGTCTTCCAGTTCCTTGATCGCGACTTCGATCTTTTCCTTCTCGCCGGCCTCGAGCTTGTCGCCATGCTCGATCACGGCCTTGCGGGTCGAGTGGACCAGCGCATCGGCCTGATTGCGGGCATCGGCCAGCTCACGGGCGCGCTTGTCTTCCTCGGCGTTGGCCTCGGCGTCCTTCACCATGCGCTGGATCTCGTCTTCCGACAGACCCGAGTTCGCCTTGATAGTGATGCGGTTTTCCTTGCCGGTGGCCTTGTCCTTGGCGCCCACGTGCAGGATGCCGTTGGCGTCGATGTCGAACGAGACCTCGATCTGGGGCGTGCCACGCGGCGACGGCGGAATGCCTTCCAGGTTGAACTCGCCCAGCAGCTTGTTGCCGCTGGCCATCTCGCGCTCGCCCTGGAACACCTTGATCGTCACCGCCGGCTGGTTGTCGTCGGCCGTCGAGAAGACCTGTGCGTGCTTGGTCGGGATGGTCGTGTTCTTGCTGATCATCTTGGTCATCACGCCGCCCAGCGTCTCGATGCCCAGCGACAGCGGCGTCACGTCCAGCAGCAGCACGTCGGTACGGTCGCCGGACAGCACCGAGCCCTGGATCGCGGCACCGACGGCCACGGCTTCGTCCGGGTTCACGTCCTTACGCGCTTCCTTGCCGAAGAACTCGCGCACCTGCTCCTGCACCTTGGGCATGCGGGTCATGCCGCCGACCAGGATCACGTCGTCGATATCGCCCACCTTGACGCCCGCATCCTTGATGGCGGTGCGGCACGGGTCGATCGTGCGCTTGATCAGGTCTTCCACCAGCGCTTCCAGCTTGGCGCGCGTGATCTTCAGGTTCAAGTGCTTCGGACCCGAGGCATCCGCCGTGATGTACGGCAGGTTGATCTCGGTCTGCTGCGAGCTGGACAGCTCGATCTTGGCCTTTTCAGCGGCTTCCTTCAGGCGTTGCAGCGCCAGCACGTCCTTGGACAGGTCAACGCCCTGGTCCTTCTTGAACTCGCCGATGATGTAGTCGATGATGCGCTGGTCGAAGTCCTCGCCACCGAGGAAGGTGTCGCCGTTGGTCGACAGCACTTCGAACTGCTTCTCGCCGTCCACGTCCGCGATCTCGATGATCGAGATGTCGAACGTGCCGCCGCCGAGGTCATACACGGCGATCTTGCGGTCGCCCTTCTCGTTCTTGTCCATGCCGAACGCCAGCGCGGCGGCAGTCGGCTCGTTGATGATGCGCTTGACGTCCAGGCCCGCGATGCGGCCGGCGTCCTTGGTCGCCTGACGCTGCGAGTCGTTGAAGTAAGCCGGCACGGTGATCACGGCTTCGGTCACCGGCTCGCCCAGGTAGTCCTCGGCGGTCTTCTTCATCTTGCGCAGCACTTCGGCGGACACCTGCGGCGGGGCCAGCTTCTGGTCACGCGCGCCCACCCATGCGTCGCCGTTATCGGCCTTGACGATGGCGTAGGGCATCAGGCCGATGTCCTTCTGCACTTCCTTTTCTTCGAACTTGCGGCCGATCAGGCGCTTCACGGCGTACAGCGTGTTGCGCGGATTCGTGACCGCCTGGCGCTTGGCCGGCGCGCCGACCAGGATCTCGCCATCTTCCATGTAGGCGATGATCGACGGGGTGGTGCGCGTGCCTTCGGCGTTCTCGATGACCTTCGGCGTGTTGCCTTCCAGGATCGCAACGCAGCTATTGGTGGTACCCAAGTCGATACCGATGATCTTACCCATTTGTGTTCTCTCCTATTGAGCCCTGCTTTGGCGCAGCGGCTGCAATTCAACCTGAGTGCGAAATGTGGCCGTCCGGGGGCATTTCAAGGGCAGAACCCGC
Source organism: Cupriavidus sp. OV096 (assembly GCF_900115455.1). NCBI lineage: Bacteria > Pseudomonadati > Pseudomonadota > Betaproteobacteria > Burkholderiales > Burkholderiaceae > Cupriavidus > Cupriavidus sp. OV096. Next base: position 182,941 of record NZ_FOWM01000011.1, on the reverse strand, counting down.
AATTCCGAGTAATTTTCTCGGTTTTGCGGGGTAGCACCGTGCCTGCGTCGGGAGCGGCCAAAAAGTGGCTTATTGTTATCTTTTTTGCGGATATCAGGACTGCCGCTCGCGCTGCCAGAGCACGTCGGTGCCGCCGCCGGCCCGATTCAGCACCCGGGCGAGCACGAACAGCAGGTCCGAGAGCCGGTTCAGGTACTGGCGCGGCGCCTCGTTGAGGGCCTCGGTGGCGCCCAGCGCCACCAGCGCCCGCTCCGCCCGGCGGCACACCGTACGGCAGACGTGGGCCTGGGCGGCGGCGCGGCTGCCGCCCGGCAGGATGAACTCCGCCAGCCGGGGCAGGTTCGCGTTGTAGTGCGCCAGCCAGTCGTCCAGCTGGATCACCTGCGCTTCCTTGAGCAGCGTGTAGCCCGGAATCGACAGCTCGCCGCCCAGGTCGAACAGGTCGTGCTGGATATGGAGCAGGGCGGCGCGCACGTCATCCGGCAGGTCCGGCTCGGTCAGCAGCAGGCCGATGTGGGAATTCAGTTCGTCCACGTCGCCGATGGCGGCGATGCGCTCGCTGTTCTTGCCCGTGCGGCTGCCGTCGCCCAGCCCGGTGGTGCCGGCGTCACCGGTGCGGGTGGCGATCTTGGACAGGCGGTTACCCATGCCGGTCTCCCTCGTCTTGGTTTGAAGTGGCGCAATTATGGCCCCGAACCCGGGCTTCGGGGCGGGTTCCGGGCGCCGCGATGCGGTCCGCCGCGTGACGCGGACGGCGTAGAATGGCGAGATTCGCCGGAGACAAAAGCATGAACCACCCCACGCCCGCCGCCGCCCTGGCGCGCCGTCCCCTTCCCGTTGCCCTGGCCGAGACACTGGCCGCCCGCTTCGGCGAACGGTTTTCCACCTCGGCCGGCGTCTGCGCCCACCATGGCCGCGACGAATCCCCGTTCCCGCCCGCCGCCCCGGACGCCGTGGTCTTCGCCCACACCACCGAGGAAATCGCCGAACTGGCCAGCCTCTGCAACCAGCATGGGGTGCCGCTGATCCCCTACGGCGCCGGATCGTCGCTCGAAGGCCACCTGCTGGCCGTGGCCGGGGGCATCAGCCTGGACCTCTCCCAGATGAACCGCGTGCTGGCGGTGCATCCCGAGGACCTGACCGTGACGGTGCAGCCGGGCGTGACCCGCAAGCAGCTGAACCAGGAAATCAAGGACACCGGGCTGTTCTTCCCGATCGACCCGGGCGCCGATGCCTCGCTGGGCGGGATGTGCGCCACGCGCGCCTCCGGCACCAATGCGGTCCGCTACGGCACGATGCGCGAGAACGTGCTGGCCCTGACCGTGGTCACGGCGGACGGCCGCGTGATCCGCACCGGCACCCAGGCGCGCAAGTCGTCGGCCGGCTATGACCTGACCCGGCTGTTCGTCGGCAGCGAAGGCACGCTCGGCATCATCACCGAGGTCACCGTGCGGCTCTACCCGCAGCCGGAAGCGATCTCGGCCGCCGTGTGCGCGTTCCCGAGCATGGGCGACGCAGTGCGCGCCACGATCCAGACCATCCAGCTTGGCGTGCCGGTGGCCCGCGTGGAGTTCGTCGATGCGCTGGCCATCCGCGCGATCAACCGCCACGACAACCTCACGCTGCCGGAAACCCCGCACCTGTTCTTCGAGTTCCACGGCACCGAGGCCGGCGTGCGCGAGCAGGCCGAAACCGTGCAGCAGATTGCCGACGAGCACGGCGGCCAGGGCTTCGAATGGGCCACGCGCCCCGAAGACCGCAGCCGGCTCTGGAATGCGCGCCATACGGCCTACTTTGCGATGCTGCAGCTCAAGCCCGGCTGCAAGTCCGTGACAACCGACGTCTGCGTGCCGATTTCCCGCCTGGCCGACTGCGTGACCGAGACCGAGCGCGACCTGAACGCCTCGCAGCTGCCCTGCCCCATCGTCGGCCATGTCGGCGATGGCAACTTCCACGTGGCGATCCTGGTCGACCCGGCCAAGCCCGAGGAAATGGCCGAGGCGGAGGACATCAACCGCCGCATCGTCGAACGGGCGCTGGCCATGGGCGGCACCTGCACCGGCGAGCACGGCGTGGGGCTGCACAAGATGGGTTTCCTCGTGCAGGAGCACGGCGAGGACGCACTGGACCTGATGCGGGCGATCAAGGCGGCGCTCGATCCCAATCAGATTCTGAATCCGGGCAAGATCTTCAGCGCGGCGCGCTGACCGGGGGCCCGCGCCATGGCATCGGTGTTCCACCGCGTCCCGCCCCTGCACCTGCTGATCGCGTTCGAGGCCGCCGCGCGGCTTGGCAGCTTCGCGCGTGCGGCGGAAGAACTGTCCGTCACGCCCAGCGCGGTCTCGCACCGCATCAAGAATCTGGAGGAATTATGGGGCGACGACCTGTTCGTGCGCTCCAACGCCGCGCTGCGGCTCACCGCCGCCGGCACGCGCTACCAGCGCAATGTGCAGGACGCGCTGAAGTCCCTCAACGAACTGGCCCGCCCCGAGTACAACAAGCTGCGCACGCGGCTGCGGGTGGCCATTCCGCCGACGTTCGGCCGGCAGCACCTGGTGCCGCGCCTGCCCGAGTTCGGCGCGCTCTACCCCCATATCGACCTGGAACTGCACCTGTCCGTGCCCTTCCTCGATGTGAAGGCCGAGGACACCGATGTCGAGATCCGCTACGGCACGGGACGCTATTCGGGCCTCAAAACCACGAAACTGCTAGTCGAACCGGTGTTTCCGGCGTGCGGGCGGGAGTACTACGAGCGGGTCAACGGGCGCGCCATCGCCAAGCCAGACGACCTGCACAACCTCGTGCTGCTGCGCAGTCCGCTGGAGCCGTGGCGGCCGTGGTTCGAGACCGCCGGGCTCGACTGGCCGGAGCCCCAGACCGGCCCGCAATTCAACGATATCGGCCTGATGCTGGAAGCCATCGTCTCGAACCAGGGCGTGGGACTGGTGCGCCAGCGCATGGCGCGCCAGTGGCTGGCCGCCGGACAGATGGTCAAGCTGCTCGATGTGGAATCGGTCTCGCCGCACGGCTACTACATCGTCGAGCGCGAGCAAGCGCCGCTCCAGCCAGAGGCGCGCTACTTCGTCGACTGGCTGCTCGGGCTGGACTGGTAGCGTCCGGGCCACTAGGCTGGAGAGAGAAGCGCGCGCCAGCCGGACCGGGGCGCATGGCATGAGCAGTTTTGATCGGCTTGCCATGCCGAATTCACGTGGGCGAAGGCTCCCGTGGCAGGGGGCCTGCGCTATAGTCTGCCGTCCCGGCCGGGTGCGTGAAGCGATGCGCGGCGGCCGGCTCGTCAAGGAGTTGCCATGAACGCCCCGCAAGACGCCCACACCCTGGCCGGCGCTGCCACGCAGGCCGACGGCCCCCGCGCCGCGCTGCTGGCCGGCCTGGCCCGCATCCTCCCGCCTGCCGCCGTGCTCTGGAAGGCCGAGGACACCGTGCCGTACGAGTGCGATGGCCTGGCCGCCTACCGCCAGGTGCCCGACGCCGTGGTCCTGCCCGACACCGAGGAACAGGTCTGCGCCATCCTGCGCCTGTGCCACGAACTCGGGGTGCCGGTAGTGCCGCGCGGCTCCGGCACGAGCCTCTCGGGCGGGGCGATGCCCATCGCCGGCGGGCTGGTGCTGTCGCTGGCCAAGTTCAAGCGCATCCTCTCGGTCGATTCCTACTCGCGCACCGCCGTGGTCCAGCCCGGCGTGCGCAACCTCGCCATCTCCGAGGCCGCCGCGCCGCACAATCTCTATTACGCACCCGACCCGTCCTCGCAGATCGCCTGCTCCATCGGCGGCAACGTGGCCGAGAACTCGGGCGGCGTGCACTGCCTCAAGTACGGCCTCACCGTGCACAACGTGCTGCGCGTGCGCGCCGTGACGATGGAGGGCGATGTGGTGGTCTTCGGCTCCGAGGCGCCCGACGCGCCGGGACTGGACCTGCTGGCCACGCTGATCGGCTCCGAGGGCATGCTGGCCGTCGCCACCGAGATCACGGTCCGGCTGATTCCCAAGCCGCAGCTCGCGCAGGTCATCATGGCCAGCTTCGACGATGTGGAAAAAGGCGGCAACGCCGTGGCCGACGTGATTGCCGCCGGCATCATCCCGGCCGGCCTGGAGATGATGGACAAGCCCGCCACGGCCGCCGTGGAGGAGTTCGTCAAGGCGGGCTACGACCTCGACGCCGCCGCCATCCTGCTGTGCGAATCGGACGGCACGCCCGAGGAAGTGGCCGAGGAGATCGAGCGGATGAGCGAGGTGCTGCGCCGCTCGGGCGCCACGCGGATCACGGTGTCGCAGAGCGAGGCCGAACGGCTGCGCTTCTGGAGCGGGCGCAAGAACGCCTTCCCGGCCGCCGGGCGCATCTCGCCCGACTACTACTGCATGGACGGCACGATCCCGCGCAAGCACATCGGCACGCTGCTCAAGCGGATCGAGGCGATGGAACGCAAGTACGCCTTGCGCTGCATCAACGTCTTCCATGCCGGCGATGGCAACATGCACCCGCTGATCCTGTTCAACGGCGAGGACCTCGACGAATGGCATCGCGCCGAACTGTTCGGTGCCGACATCCTGGAGTCCTGCGTGGAACTGGGCGGCACCGTCACCGGCGAGCACGGCGTGGGCGTGGAGAAGCTGAATTCGATGTGCGTGCAGTTCTCGCCGGCCGAGCGCGATGCGTTCTTCGGCGTGAAGGCCGCCTTCGACCCGGCCCGGCTGCTGAACCCGGACAAGGCCATCCCGACGCTGGCGCGCTGCGCCGAGTACGGCAAGATGCACGTCAGGCGCGGCCTGCTGCCGCATCCGGACCTGCCGCGCTTCTGAGCGCGGGCGGGTACCGGGCGGGCCACGCGCCCCACCGCTACCCGCTCACCATCGCCACCCATGCCCAACCCCAACACCCACCAACGGGACGCCCGCCAGGAGCGCTTCCTCAACGCGCGCACCCGGCAGCGCCTGGGCCAGCCCGAAGCCGGCTGGCGCCAGCGCTGGTACACGATCATCTTCGAGGCCGACACGCGCCAGGGGCGCCTGTTCGACATCGTGCTGCTGATCGCCATCGTGACCAGCGTGGCCATCGTGATGCTGGACAGCGTGCCGTCGATCAACGCGCGCGCCGGGCTGGCGTTCACGCTGCTGGAGTGGATGTTCACGCTGCTGTTCACGGCCGAGTACGTGATGCGGCTGCTGGTGGTGCGCCGGCCGCTGCGCTACGCGTTCAGCTTCTTCGGCATCATCGACTTCATCTCGATCATCCCGACCTGGGCCGCGTTCTTCGTGCCAGAACTGGCCTTCCTGATCGACGTGCGGCTGCTGCGGCTGCTGCGCGTGTTCCGGATCCTCAAGCTCACGGTCTATTTCGAGGAAGCCCAGATCCTGGCCATGGCGCTGTCCAACAGCCGCCGCAAGATTTTCGTGTTCCTGGGCACCGTGTTCATCATCACGATCATCCTCGGCACGATCATGTACGTGGTGGAAGGCCCGCGGCACGGCTTCACCAGCATCCCGGTCAGCATGTACTGGGCCATCGTCACGCTGACCACGACCGGCTTCGGCGACATCGTGCCGCGCACGCCCATCGGGCAGTTCATCACCTCGCTGACCATCCTGCTCGGCTACGGGATCATCGCCTTCCCGACCGGCATCGTCGGCGCGGAACTGGCGGCCAGCATCATCCGGCGGCCGCTGACCACGCGCTGTTGCGAGCACTGCCTGACCGAGGGGCACGACCCCGACGCGGGCTTCTGCAAGCATTGCGGGACGGTGCTGCCTCCCTATCAGGTCGAGAACCCGACGGGGTTCGAGGATCTCGGCGGCCCCGGCAAGACGCCGCCGCGCCAGCCCTGATTCGACGACAACCCAACAAAAAACGCCAAGGGTCCCCCATATGGAAGCCACACTCGACGCCTTTCGCGATGCCATCCGCCAGGCCGGCGACAGCCGCGCCCCGCTGCGCCTGCGCGGCGGCGGCAGCAAGGACTTCTACGGCCAGGCGCTGGTCGGCACCGTGCTCGACACCCGCCCCTACGCCGGCATCGTCGACTATGACCCGGCGGAGCTGGTGGTCACGGCACGCTGCGGCACGCCGCTGGCCGAGATCGAGGCCGCGCTGGCCGAACGTCGCCAGATGCTGGCCTTCGAGGCGCCGCATTTCGCCGCGCCCGGCATCGCCACGCTGGGCGGCGCCGTGGCGGCCGGGCTGTCCGGCCCGCGCCGGCAGTCAGTGGGCGCGCTGCGCGATTTCGTGCTCGGCGTGCAGCTGATGGACGGACGCGGCGAGGTGCTGCATTTCGGCGGGCAGGTGATGAAGAACGTGGCCGGCTATGACGTCTCGCGGCTGCTGACCGGCTCGCTCGGCACGCTCGGCCTGATCCTGGAGGTCTCGCTGAAGGTGCTGCCGATACCGTTCGACGACGCCACGCTCCGCTTTGCGCTGCCGCAGGCCGAAGCCATCGAGCGCCTGAACCGCTGGGGCGGCCAGCCGCTGCCGATCGCGGCGTCGGCGTGGCAGGACGGCGTGCTTGACGTGCGGCTCTCGGGCGCCACGGCGGCCGTGCGCGCCGCGTGCGAGAAGCTGGGCGGCGATCGCGTCGAGCCCGGCGAGGCGCTCGCGCTCTGGGCCGCGCTGCGCGAGCAGTCGCACCCCTTCTTCGCCCCGGCCCACACCAAAGACCATGGCCGCGCACTGTGGCGCATCGCCGTGCCGCCCATCGCCCCGCCGCTGGACCTGCCCGGCACGCAGCTTGTGGAATGGGGCGGCGGCCAGCGCTGGTGGCTGGCGCCCGAGGGCGACCCCGCCACGGTCTCGGCCGATTCGGTGCGCGCCATCGCCCAGGCTGCCGGCGGCCACGCCACGCTGTTCCGCAACGGCGACAAGGCAGTTGGCGTGTTCACGCCGCTGTCGGCCCCGCTGGCCGCCATCCACAAGCGGCTGAAGGCCACCTTCGACCCCGCCGGCATCTTCAATCCGCAGCGCCTGTACACCGGCCTCTGAGCCGCCCACCGCCCAAGCCCCCCGAACCATGCAAACCACACTGGCCGAATTCCTGCGCAACACGCCCGAAGGCGAAGAAGCCAAGTCCATCGTCGGCAAGTGCGTGCACTGCGGCTTCTGCACCGCCACTTGCCCCACCTACCAGTTGCTCGGCGATGAGCTGGACGGCCCGCGCGGCCGCATCTACCTGATGAAGCAGATGCTCGAGGGCCAGCCCGTGACGGAAAGCACGCGGCTGCACCTGGACCGCTGCCTGACCTGCCGCAACTGCGAATCGACCTGCCCGTCCGGCGTGAAGTACGGGCGGCTGGTCGACATCGGCCGGAAGGTGGTGGATGAGCGGCTCGAGGCGCAAGGCATCCACCGCCCCGCAAAAGAGCGGATGGCGCGCTGGCTGCTGCGCGAGGGGCTGACCCGGCCGAAGCTGTTCGGCCCGGCGCTGAAGCTCGGCCAGATGATGCGTCCGATGCTGCCGGTGGCGCTGCGCAACAAGCTGCCGGCGATCACCTCGCCGACGGGGCCGTGGCCGCGCACCACGCACACCCGCAAGATGCTGCTGCTGGACGGCTGCGTGCAGCCGGCGATGTCGCCCAACATCAACGTGGCCACCGCGCGCGTGCTGGACAAGCTCGGCGTGCAACTGGTGGTGGCGAGCGAGGCCGGCTGCTGCGGCGCGATCCGCTTCCACACCGGCGACCACGACGGCGGGCTGGACAATATGCGCGCCAACATCGACGCCTGGTGGCCCTATATCGAATCCGGCGCGGAGGCCATCGTCATGACGGCCTCCGGCTGCGGCGTGATGGTGAAGGACTACGGCCACCTGCTGCGCCACGACCGCGCCTACGCGGAGCGCGCGGCACGGGTTTCGGCGATGACGCGCGACCTGTCCGAGATCCTGCCCGACTTCGCCGACGACCTGCACAAGCTGGCCGGCGCCGTGCCGCGCGAGGGCCGGCGCGTGGCTTACCATCCGCCCTGTACGCTTCAGCACGGCCAGCAGATCCGCGGCAAGGTGGAGGCGCTGCTGACCGGCCTGGGCATCGAGGTGCGGCTCTGCGCCGACAGCCACCTGTGCTGCGGCTCGGCGGGTACGTACTCGGTGCTGCAGCCGGAGTTGTCCTATCCGCTGCGCGACGACAAGCTCGCCAAGCTCCAGGCCTCCTCGCCCGATGCCATCGTCTCGGCCAATATTGGCTGCATCACGCACCTGCAAAGCGGCACCGACACGCCGGTGATGCACTGGGTGGAACTGGTGGAGCGCATGGTCTGCGCGTAGGGAGTTCTCCCCTCGCCCGCTTGTTGGAGAGGGGTCGGGGGAGAGGGATTGAGCGAACTGCGCGGTGACGCTTCGTGGATGCGCCTGCCCTCTCCCCCAGCCCTCTCCCAAAGGGAGAGGGGAGCAAAACACGGCCCGCGCCATCGGAGTACCATGTCGGCACATTTCGACCCTGATGCGCCCCCATGCTCCAGACGTTTGCCATCCTGCTGGTCTTCCAGACCGTGGGCGAGGTGATCAGCTACGCGCTGCGCCTGCCCGTGCCCGGTCCTGTGATCGGCATGCTCCTGCTCTTCGGCTGGCTGGTCTTCGACAACCGCCTGCTCCCCATCATCCAGAACACCACCAGCGAGCTGCTCAAGCACCTGTCGCTGCTGTTCGTGCCGGCCGGCGTCGGCATCATGGTCCACGCCAACCGGATTGGCGGCGAATGGATGCCGATTGTCGTCGCGCTGGTCATCTCCACCTGGCTGGCCATCGTCGTGACCGCGCTGGTCACCCGGGCGCTGATGCGCAAGCCGGCGCCGCCCCAGGCCGAAGCCGCCGAAGCTGCCGATAGCGGGGCGCAGCCATGATGTCGCCGCGTCTGAACGAGATCTGGGTCTACCTGTCGGCCAGCCCGCTGATCGGGCTCACCGCCACGCTGATCGCCTACGTCTTCGCGTTCCGGATCTACGAGCGCGCGCGGTACTCGCCGCTGGCCAACCCGGTGATGATCTCGGTGGCCATCCTCGTCACCGTGCTGACCGTGACCGGCACGCCGTACAAGACCTACTTCGACGGGGCGCAGTTCGTCCACTTCCTGCTCGGGCCGGCCACGGTGGCACTGGCGGTGCCGCTCTACACCCAGTTGCCGAAGCTGCGCGCGCACGTCTTCCCGCTGCTTTGCGGGCTGGTGGCGGGATCGCTGGTGGCCGTGGTGTCGGCGGTGGGCATCGCCTACGCGCTGGGGGCGTCGCCCGAGGTGGTGCGCTCGCTGGCGCCCAAGTCGGTCACGATCCCGATCGCCATGGGGGTGTCCGAGAAGATCGGCGGCCTGCCCTCGCTGACGGCCGTGCTGGTGATGGCCACCGGCATCATCGGCGCGGTCAGCACCACCGGCCTGCTCAACATGCTGCGCGTGCGCGACTACGTGATTCGCGGCTTCGCCACCGGCGTGGCGGCCCACGGCATCGGCACGGCGCGCGCGTTCCAGGTCAACCAGGAGGCCGGCGCCTTCGCCGCGCTGGGCATGGGCCTGAACGGCGTGCTGACCGCCATCGTGGTGCCGGTGCTGGCGGCATGGATGCCCCACTGACCGGGGCGGGTTCCCCTGCCACCCCTGACACCCTCCTGACAGTACGCTGTCAGGAGCCGGCGGGCATGATGCGCCCATCCGGCCCCCCGCCTCCTTCATTCTTCCCCAGCCCATGAGCCGCCGTGCCGACCGCCTCTTCCAGATCGTGCAGGTCCTGCGTGGCCGCCGGCTGACCACGGCGGCATTGCTGGCGCAGCGGCTGGGCGTGTCCGAGCGCACGGTCTACCGTGACATCCAGGCGCTGTCGCTGTCGGGGGTGCCTGTGGAGGGCGAGGCTGGCATCGGCTACCGGCTGCGGCCGGATTACGATGTGCCGCCGCTGATGTTCACCGCGATGGAAGTGGAAGCGATGGTCGCCGGCCTGCGCCTGCTCAAGGCCTGGGGCGGCGGCGCGCTGGCCGCGGCGGCGGATCCGGCGCTGGAGAAGCTGATGGCCGCCCTGCCGCCCCCGCGCCGCGTGGCGGCGCAGCAGAGCCGGATTTTCGCGCCCGAGTACCTCAACCATCCGGCCGTGCGCGAGGCCTTCGACACCGTGCATGGCGCCATTGGCGCGCAACGGCTGCTGCGGCTCGACTATATCGATGCCCAGCAGCGCGTCACCGAGCGCGTGGTGCAGCCGCTGGGGCTGTTCTTCTGGGGCAATGTCTGGCTGCTGGCGGCGTGGTGCACGGCGCGGTCCGACTATCGCAGCTTCCGGCTGGACCGCTGCCGCACCATCGAGATCCTCGACGAGCAATTCCACGAGACGCCGGACCGCTCGCTCAACGGCTTCCTGCGCGCGGTGCAGTCCGATATGCCGGGCTGAGGCAGTCAGGCCCGGCTGACCCATCAGGCTGCCGGATCGCTCAGCAGCGTCTCGATATCCGCGCGGATGTCCTCGGGCTTGGTCGTCGGTGCGTAGCGCTTGAAGACCGTGCCATCGCGGCGCAGCAGGAACTTGGTGAAGTTCCACTTGATGCCCTGGGTGCCGAGCACGCCGGGCTTTTCGGAGGTCAGCCACTTGTAGAGCGGATGGGCACCGGCGCCGTTGACCTCGATCTTCTCGAACATCGGAAACTTGACCTGGAAGCGCGTCTCGCAGAACTGGCCGATCTGCGCCGCGTCGCCCGGCTCCTGCTTGCCGAACTGGTTGCAGGGGAAGCCGAGCACCGCCAGGCCGCGCGGCTCGTAGGCCTCGTGCAGCGCCTCCAGCCCGGCGTACTGGGGCGTGAAGCCGCACTCGCTGGCCGTGTTGACGATCAGCAGCACCTTGCCGTGGAAATCGGCCAGCGGCACCGGCTGGCCGGACAGGGACTTCGCTTCGAACTGGTAGACGTTGCTCATGGCGGCTCCGGAGAATGCATTGCAGACAACCGCGAGCATACCGCGCCCGCCGGTCGTCCGATCAAATGACGTTCAGGTGCTCGGTGCCGGCACCCAGGTCGGCGTCGCGGTGGCGGGCGCTGTGGAGCTTGATCATCAGGCGCAGGTCATTCAGCGAGTCGGCGTTCTTGAGCGCGTCCTCGTAGGCGATCTTCTCTTCCTCGTACAGTTCGAACAACGCCTGGTCGAAGGAGATCATGCCCTGCTCACGGGACTTCTTGATAACTTCCTTGAGCTCGTGGATCTCGCCCTTGAAGATCAGGTCGGCCACCAGCGGCGTTCCGATCATGATCTCCACGGCCGGCACGCGGCCCTTGCGGCCGGCGCGCGGCAGCAGCCGCTGCGAGATCATCGCCTTGAGGTTCAGCGACAGGTCGATCAGCAGCTGCTGGCGCTTCTCCTCGGGGAAGAAGTTGATGATCCGGTCGATGGCCTGGTTGGCGTTGTTGGCGTGCAGCGTGGCCAGGCACAGGTGGCCCGTCTCGGCGTACTGCATCGCGTATTCCATGGTGTCGCGGTCGCGGATTTCGCCGATCAGGATCACATCCGGCGCCTGGCGCAGGGTGTTCTTCAGCGCCACGTGCCACGACTCGGTGTCGATGCCGACCTCGCGCTGCGTGACGACGCAGTTCTGGTGCGCGTGCACGTACTCGATCGGGTCCTCGATCGTGATGATGTGGCCGTACGAGTGCGCGTTGCGGTGGTCGAGCATGGCCGCCAGCGAGGTGGACTTGCCCGAGCCCGTGGCGCCGGTCACGATTACCAGCCCGCGCTTGGCCATGACGATCTCATGGAGCGACGTGGGCAGGTCCAGGTCTTCCACCGACGGAATGCGCGTGTTGATCGTCCGCACCACCATGCCGGCCTTGCCCTGCTGGATGAAGGCCGAGACGCGGAAGCGCCCGGCGTTCGGCGCGGTAATCGCGAAGTTGCACTCGCGGCTTTCGTCGAATTCCTTCACCTGGCGCTCGTTCATGATCGAACGGACCAGGCCCAGCGCCTGCGCCGGGTTGAGCGGCTGCTGCGAGACGGGCGTGATCTTGCCGTCCACCTTGATGGCCGGCGGGAATTCGGACGTGATGAACAGGTCCGAGCCGCGGTTGTTGACCATCAGCTCCAGCAGGTCGTTGATGTACTTCGCGGCGGATTCGCGGTCGAGCATGGCGTCGGCCTCCCCTTAGCCCATGAAGGCGTCGGGATTCTTGGCAATCGCCCGCGCGTCGTTGTAGTTGATCATGCCGCGCTTGATCAGGTCGCTCAGGCACTGGTCGAGCGTCTGCATGCCCATACCGCTCGACGTCTGCATCATCGAGTACATCTGCGCGATCTTGTTCTCGCGGATCAGGTGGCGGATGGCGGGCGTGGCGATCATGATCTCGTGCGCCGCGGTCCGGCCGTTGCCGTCGCGCGTCTTGAGCAGCGTCTGGGAGATCACGGCCTCGAGCGATTCCGACAGCATGGTCCGCACCATGTCCTTTTCCTCGGGCGGGAACACGTCCACGACCCGGTCGATGGTCTTGGCGGCGGAACTCGTGTGCAGCGTGGCGAAGACCAGGTGGCCGGTTTCGGCGGCGGTCAGCGCCAGCCGGATGGTTTCCAGGTCACGCAATTCGCCCACCAGGATCACATCCGGATCCTCACGCAGCGCCGAGCGCAGCGCGTTCGAGAACGAATGCGTGTGCGGGCCCAGTTCGCGCTGGTTGATCAGGCTTTTCTTGGAGGTGTGGACGAATTCGATCGGGTCTTCCACCGTGAGGATGTGACCCATGTCGTTGTCGTTGCGGTGATCGACCATGGCCGCCAGCGTGGTCGACTTGCCCGAGCCGGTCGGCCCGGTCACGAGCACGAGACCGCGTGGCTTGATGCAGAGGTCCGCGAACACGGCCGGTGCATGGAGGTCATCGAGCGTCAGGACTTTCGACGGAATGGTCCGGAACACGGCGGCGGAGCCGCGCTGCGTGGTGTAGGCATTGACCCGGAACCGTGACAGGCCGGCAATCTCGAACGAGAAGTCGACCTCGAGGCGTTCTTCGTAGCTCTTGCGCTGAACGTCGCTCATGATGTCGTACACCATGGCGTGGACGTCCTTGTGGCCCATGGCCGCCACGTTGATCCGCCGCATATCCCCGTGAATACGCACCATCGGCGGCATGTCTGCCGAGAGGTGGAGATCGGATGCCTTGTTCTTGACCGCAAAAGCCAATAGCTGCGCGATGTCCATCTATAATGACCCCACCCTAATATACGACTTGTTGTTGTGTACTTCTTTGGTATGTCCGCCGGATTATGTCTGTAATCGCCGCCAACTTGCAAGCCGTGCTAAATGACATCGCGGCGGCTGCACAACAAGCCGGCAGGGACCCGTCCGCGGTCACCCTGCTGGCCGTCTCCAAGACCGTCGCGCCGGCCACCGTGCGGGCGGCTTTCCAGGCCGGGCAGGCCGCTTTCGGGGAAAACTACGTCCAGGAAGGCCTCGACAAGATCGCCGCCCTGGCCGACCTGCGCGACCGGATCGCCTGGCATTTCATCGGCCCGCTGCAAAGTAACAAGACCCGGCCGGTGGCCGAGCAGTTCGACTGGGTCCACGCCATCGACCGGCTGAAGATCGCCGAGCGGCTGTCGGCCCAGCGGCCGGTGGGCATGGCGCCGCTCCAGGTCTGCATCCAGGTCAATATCAGCGAAGAGGCCAGCAAGAGCGGCGTGGCGCCGGCCGAGGTACTGCCGCTGGCGCAGGCCATCGCCGCCCTGCCGAACCTGCGGCTGCGCGGGCTGATGGCGATTCCGGCGCCGGCCGACGACCCGGAGGCCCAGCGCCGGCCGTTCGCGGCGCTGCGCGGGTTGCTTGATCAACTCCGGCAATCCGGTCTACACGTAGACACGCTCTCGATGGGCATGTCCGCGGACATGGGCGCGGCCATCACCGAGGGCGCCACACTGGTGCGCATCGGCACCGCGATTTTCGGCGCGCGCGCCTGACGGCGCAGCGCCCCCCCCCACCCACAAGAACGCCGGGCGACACGCATCGACCCGGCAACATTCGGAAAAGACAAGGAAAGACATGCTCGATACGCTCACCTTCGGCTTCCTCGGCGGCGGCAACATGGCCTCCGCCCTGATCGGCGGCCTGGTGGCCCGCGGCGTGCCCGCGCGCGCCATTTGCGTCATCGATCCGTCGGACGATGCCCGCCAGCGGCTGGAACAGACGCTCGGCGTCCGGACCCAGGCCGCGCCGGACGCCCGCTTCGGCGCCAGCCACGTCATCGTGCTGGCGGTCAAGCCGCAGCAGTTCCGCGACGCCGTGGCGCCGCTCGTGCCGCATCTGGGCGCCAGCCAGGGCAATCTGATCATCAGCGTGGCGGCCGGCATCCGGCTCCAGGACATGGGCCGCTGGCTGGGCACGTCGCGCCTGGTGCGGGCGATGCCGAACACGCCGGCGCTGGCCGGCATGGGCATGACCGGCCTGGCCGCCGCGCCGGGCCTGAGCAAGGCGGACCGCGCCATCGCCACGGCTGTGGCGCAAGCCGTGGGCCAGTGCGTCTGGGTCGATGACGACAACCAGATCGACGCCGTGACGGCCCTCTCGGGCAGCGGCCCGGCCTACGTCTTCTACTTCATCGAAGCCATGGAGCGCGCGGCGAAGGAGATGGGCCTGACCGCCGAACAGGGCCGCCAGCTGGGCGTGGAGACGTTCCGGGGCGCGGCCGCGCTAGCTGCCGAGTCGTCGGAGCCGGTGTCCCTGCTGCGCGAGCGCGTGACATCGAAGGGCGGCACGACCTACGCGGCGCTGACGTCGATGGACGCGGACAAGATGCAGGACGCCTTCGTCCGCGCCATGCACGCGGCGGCGGCCCGGGGCCGCGAGATGGGCGCCGAGTTCGGCAAGGACTGAGGAATAGTCCGGGCGGGAGTCCGGACCAACGCTGAACGGCCGCTTACTTCAGCCAGTAGGCGAGCGCCGTTCCTGCGAACACCACCCCGCCCAGCCAGTTGTTGTGCCGGAACGCCGCGAAGCACTTCATGCGGTCGCGGTCACGGATCAGCGTGTAGTGGTAGCCGGCCAGACCGGCCGCCCCCACCAGCCCGGCGTAATACGGCCAGCCCAGCCCCAGCAGCGCGCCAGCCCAGGCCATCAGGCCCAGGAAGCCGGCGTAGCAGAGCATGATCGCTGCCACGTCGAAGCGACCGAAGGTGATCGCCGAGGTCTTGATGCCGATCAGCAGGTCGTCGTCACGGTCGACCATCGCATAGGCGGTGTCGTAGGCCACGGACCAGAAGACGTTGGCCAGCAGCATCAGCCACGCCACGGGGGGCACCTCCCCCTGCACCGCCGCGAACGCCATCGGAATCCCAAACCCGAAGGCAATGCCGAGGTAGGCCTGCGGAATCGCGAAGAATCGCTTGAAGAACGGATAGGTGCCGGCTACCACGGCCGCCACCACGGCCAGCGCCTTGGTCAGCCCGTTCAGCGGCAGGATCAGCGCGAACGCCGCCAGCGCCAGCACGGCGGCCACCACCAGCGCCTCCCAGCCGGCGATGTAGCCAGCGGTCAGCGGCCGCTCCTTGGTGCGCTTCACATGCTTGTCGAAGTCGCGGTCGGCCCAGTCGTTCATGGCGCAGCCCGACGAGCGCATCAGGAACGTGCCGACGAAGAAAATCCAGAAAATACCCCAGGCGGGCGGCCCTTCGGCAGCCATCCACAGCGCCCACAGCGTGGGCCACAGCAGCAGCAGGGTACCGATGGGCTTGTCGATCCGCACCAGCCGCGCGTAGAGCGCGAGGCGTCCGGGACGGCGGGGTTGCGGCGGGGCGGCGGAATGTTCGGACATGGGGACTGCGTTCACTTCTGGCGAGACAAAACAAAAAACGCGTCGCGGCGTGGATAGCCGTGACGCGTTGTGCGCTGGTCAGACAGACTCAGGCCAGCATCGCGCGCAGCATCCACGCGGTCTTTTCGTGCGTCTGCATGCGCTGGGTCAGCAGGTCGGCCGAGGGCTCGTCGCCCGCTGCATCGATGGCCGGGAACAGCGAGCGCGCGGTGCGCACCACGGCTTCCTGGCCTTCCACCAGCTTGCGGATCATCTCGGTCGCGTCGGGCACGCCTTCTTCCTCGGCGATCGACGACAGCTTCGCGTACTCCTTGTACGTGCCCGGTGCCGGGTAGCCCAGCGCGCGGATCCGCTCGGCGATGGCGTCCACGGCCAGCGCCAGCTCGGTGTACTGCGTCTCGAACATCGTATGCAGCGTGTTGAACATCGGCCCCGTCACGTTCCAGTGGAAGTTGTGGGTCTTGAGGTAGAGGGTGTAGGTATCCGCCAGCAGCTTGGACAGGCCTTCCGCAATCTTCTTGCGGTCCTTGTCGGACATGCCGATGTTCACGCTCATCTCATTCTTCTTTGCCATGGTCGTTCAGCTCCGTTTGTAGCCACGAGGAATCCAGCCCACGCCATTCAGATTGTCGGGGGGCAGTCGGCGGCCATTATCGCATTAGCTTTATGTGCCGAGGAAGGCAAAACCCTGCGCCGCGTGGAAGAACATCGCCATCGCGCCCAGCGCCACGATGGCCATGCCGATCTCCTTGCGCACCACCTTGCGGCGCAGGCGGCTGGCTTCCTCGGTGCGCGGACCCTCGTCGGCGGCCGTGCGCAGTTGCTGGAATTCGGTCACGAACAGGTCGAGCATCGTCATGGTGTTTCTCCGCTTCAGTCGGTGGATGCCCCGCAGGCGGGGTGTCGATGAGTGAAGTATAGGAAAATCTATCGAACTTCACATTCGATAATATCAACCTATTGCATAGCGATTGGCTATGTCTCAATGCGGCGCAAACAAAAACGGCAGGGAAGCGCCCCTGCCGTGATCGATGTCGACGTGGATGTCGTGAGAATCCGCTCAGGCGGCCACCGCTTCCACGGACGCCGCGTCGCCAATCCGGCTCACGCCGGCCAGGTCGCACGCCGCCACCGCATTGGCCAGCGCCTCCATGGCGGGCAGGCGCGTGAAGCTCTTGCGCCACGCCAGCACCACGCGGCGGTCCGGCACCGGATCGGCGAAGGGCACGTAGGCGAGCATGTCGTTGCGCGGCTTCAGGTCGGGCACCGAGGTGCGCGGCAGCACGGTAATGCCCACGCCGCTGGCCACCATATGGCGAATCGTCTCAAGCGACGACCCTTCGAAGGTCTTCTGGATGCCGTCGGCGGCCTGCGAGAAGCGCGACAGCTCCGGGCACACGCCCAGCACGTGGTCGCGGAAGCAGTGCCCGCTGCCCAGCAGCAGCATGGTCTGCTGCTTGAGTTCGTCCGGATCGACACTGCGCTGCTCGGCCAGTTGATGGCCGCGCGGCACGGCCACCACGAAGGGCTCGTCGTACAGCGGGCGCACGGTCAGGCCCGAATCCGGGAACGGCTCGGCCATGATCGCGCAGTCGATCTCGCCCTGCTTGAGCAGTTCGATCAGCTTGTTCGTATAGTTTTCCTGCAGCATCAGCGGCATCTGCGGCACCGTGCCGATCATCTGCTTGACCAGCATCGGCAACAGGTACGGCCCGATCGTATAGATCACGCCCACGCGCAGCGGCCCGGCCAGCGGGTCCTTGCCCTGCTTGGCGATCTCGCGGATGGCCATGGTCTGCTCCAGCACGCGCTGGGCCTGGGCCACGATCTGCTCGCCAATGGCCGTCACCGACACCTCGGAGGTGCCGCGCTCGAAGATCTGCACGGTCAGCTCGTCTTCCAGCTTCTTGATGGCCACCGACAGCGTCGGCTGCGAAACGAAGCACGCCTCGGCCGCCCGGCCGAAATGGCGCTCGCGCGCCACGGCGACGATGTACTTGAGTTCGGTGAGCGTCATGACTTATCAGGTTCGGTTAGGCGATAGATTTTAACTTCGATTGCGCCTTCTGTCAGATCGGCACTGTAATGTATCGTCTTAGGCACATATAAGGCTTGTCTTATGCGCCGTCACGCCTTCAAAAAGTGCTCCCGCCCCCCCAGCCAGCGCAGAAGATGCGCTTCCACGGCCTCGGGGAAGCGCGCCAGCATCAGTTCGGCAGCTTCCTGGGCATAGTCCACCAGCCAGGCATCGGTGTTGAGGTCGGCAAAGCGCAGCATGGCCTCGCCCGACTGGCGCGCGCCCAGGAATTCGCCGGGGCCGCGGATCTGGAGGTCGCGCCGGGCGATCTCGAAGCCATCGGTGGTCTCACGCATCGTGGCCAGCCGCTCGCGCGCCGTGGGCGAGAGCGGCGCCTGATACATCAGCAGGCAGACCGATTCCGCGCTGCCCCGCCCCACGCGCCCGCGCAGCTGGTGCAGCTGGGCCAGGCCGAAGCGCTCGGCATGCTCGATCACCATCAGCGAGGCGTTCGGCACATCCACCCCCACCTCGATCACCGTGGTCGCCACCAGCACCTGGAGCCGGTTGGCACTGAAATCGCCCATGACCGCAGCCTTCTCGGCGGGCGGCAGGCGGCCGTGGACCAGCCCCACGCGCAGGTCCGGCAGCGCGGCGATTAGCGTTTCATACGTCTCGACTGCAGTCTGTAGCTGGAGCGCCTCCGATTCCTCGATCAGCGGGCACACCCAGTAGACCTGGCGGCCCTCGGCGGCGGCGTGGTGCACGCGTTCGATCACCTCGTCGCGCCGCGCGTCGTTGACGAGCCGGGTCACGATTGGCGTGCGGCCCGGCGGCAGTTCGTCGATCACGGACACATCGAGGTCGGCGTAGTAGGTCATGGCCAGCGTGCGCGGGATCGGCGTGGCCGACATCATCAGTTGATGCGGAACCTTGTCCGGCGCGGCTTTCGTGTCCGCCTCCCCCGCCTTGCCGCGCAGCGCCAGCCGCTGCGCCACGCCGAAGCGGTGCTGTTCATCGACCACGGACAGCCCGAGCCGCGCAAAGCGCACGGTGTCCTGGATCAGCGCGTGGGTGCCGATGACCAGCTGCGCCTCGCCCGATTCCACGCGCGCAGCGGCCTCGCGCTTCTCCTTCGCCTTGAGGCTGCCGGCCAGCCAGACCACGGGCACGCCCAGCGGCTCCAGCCACGCGGAAAGCTTGCGGAAGTGTTGCTCGGCGAGGATTTCAGTGGGTGCCATCAGGGCGGCCTGATAACCGGCGTCGATGGCCTGGCAGGCGGCCAGCGCGGCCACGATGGTCTTGCCGCTGCCCACGTCGCCCTGGAGCAGGCGGTGCATCGGGTGCGGGCGCGTCATGTCGGCGGCAATCTCCTCCACCACGCGCTCCTGCGCCCCGGTCAGCCGGAACGGCAGCGCGGCCAGGAAGCGCGTGAGCAGCCCGTCCGCGTGGCGCGGCATCGACGGCGCGTTCTTCTCGCGCCGCGCGGCCTGCGAGCGCCGCAGCGAGATCTGCTGGGCCAGCAATTCGTCGAATTTGATCCGCTGCCAGGCCGGGTGCGAGCGGTCCGCCAGCGCGGCCTCGCTCTCCTGCGGCGGCGGGTTGTGCAGCAGGCGCAGGCAATCGGCCAGCGGCGCCAGCTTTAGCTGGGCAACCGGGCCCTGCAGCACGGCCTGCGGCAGCGTCTCGGGCATCGGCGTGCGGGACATCGCCCCGCCAATCGCCTTGCGCAGATAGGCTTGCGAGATGCCGGCCGTGGCGGGATAGACCGGGGTCAGGCGGTCTGGCAGGGCCTCGCCGGGCACCACGGGGCGCACCTGCGGGTGGACCATCTCGGCGCCGAAGAAGCCGCCGCGGATCTCGCCGCGCACGCGCAGGCGCACGCCTTCGGCCATCTGCTTGGTCTGGCTGCCATAGAAATTGAGAAAGCGGAGCGTCAGCTCGCCGGTGTCGTCGGCGATCTTGACCACCAGCTGGCGGCGCGGCCGGAAGGTAACCTCGTTCGAGATGACCTCGCCCTCCACCTGCGCGGCCAGGCCCATGCCGGCGCGGCGGATGGCCTCGCCGATGGTTTCCAGCGCGGTTTCGTCCTCGTAGCGCATGGGCAGGTGCAGCACGAGGTCCACCGGGCGGCGCAGCCCCAGCTTGGCCAGGCGGGCCACGGCCGACGACGGCTTGGCCGGCGCGGCCGGCTTGCCCTTCGGGGCGCGCTCGACGGACGTGTCGTTGCGGTCGCTGGGTTCGCTGTTTTCGCTATCGTCGCGACGGTCGAGGGAGTCGGTGGCGGTGCCTGGCATCAGCGCGTGAATATGGGCGGTAAACGGGGGACTGGCCGATGCGCGGACGTCCCAAGCCTTACAATGTCGGATTCGCCGATTGTACCCATGCCTGTGACGACGCCCCAACCCGGTGCCGCCACCCGCTTGCCGTGCCCGCTATTCTGAAGCAATGTTGACGCTATCCGACTTCGATTTTCCCCTGCCGCCCGAGCTGATCGCGCAATCCGCCCTGCCCGACCGCAGCGCCAGCCGCCTGCTCGTGGTGGAGCGGACCGCGCCGGAAGACCGTGCCGACGCCGTGCGCTTGGTCGACCGCGCGTTCAGCGACATCCTGGACTACCTCGGTCCCAACGACCTGCTGGTCTTCAACGACACCCGCGTGATCAAGGCGCGCTTCTTCGGCCAGAAGCCGAGCGGCGGCCGGGTAGAGGTGCTGGTGGAGCGCGTGGTCGACAGCCATACGGTGCTGGCGCAGGTGCGCGCGTCGAAAACGCCCGTTGAGGGCAGCCAACTGCACTTGGCCGACGATGCCTTCGCCGTGACGGCGGGGCCGCGCGTCGACCAGTTCTTCACGCTGCGCTTTCCCGCGCCCGCGCTGGACCTGATCGAGCAATACGGCCGCCTGCCGCTGCCGCCCTACATCACGCACGATCCCGACGCCTACGACGAAACCCGTTACCAGACCGTCTATGCCCGCAACCCGGGCGCCGTGGCGGCGCCGACGGCCGGGCTCCATTTCGACGACGCGCTGTTCGCGCGGCTCGATGCCAAGGGCGTGCGCCGCGCGTTCCTGACGCTGCACGTGGGCGCCGGCACGTTCCAGCCGGTGCGGACGGAGAACCTCGCCGAACACAAGATGCACGCGGAGTGGTACGCCATCACGCCCGAACTGGCCGAGGCGGTGCGCGAGACCCGCGCGCGCGGCGGCCGGGTGATCGCCGTGGGCACCACCTCGCTGCGCGCGCTCGAATCCGCCGCGGCGGCGGACGGCACGCTGGCCCCGCACAGCGGCGACACCGACATCTTCATCACGCCGGGGTACCGCTTCCGGCTGGTCGATGCCCTGATCACCAACTTCCACCTGCCCAAGTCCACGCTGCTGATGCTGGTCTCGGCGCTGGCCGGCGTGGAGGCCATCCGCGCCACCTATCGCCACGCCGTGGATCAACGCTACCGCTTCTTCAGCTACGGCGACGCCATGCTGTTGACCCGCCTGGACTGACCTGAGACCCGCCAAATGCTCGATTTCGAACTGCTGACCACCGATGGCAACGCCCGCCGCGGCCGCGTCACCCTGAACCACGGCGTCGTGGAGACGCCCATCTTCATGCCCGTGGGCACCTATGGCTCGGTCAAGGCCATGTCGCCGCTCGAACTGAACGAGATCGGCGCGCAGATCATCCTCGGCAACACCTTCCACCTGTGGCTGCGCCCCGGGCTGGACGTGGTGGAGGCGCATGAGGGCCTGCATCGCTTTGTCGGCTGGGACAAGCCCATCCTGACCGATTCAGGCGGTTTTCAGGTGTTTTCACTCGGAGAACTACGCAAGATCACCGAAGATGGGGTCACGTTCGCGTCGCCGGTGAATGGCGACAAGCTGTTCCTGTCGCCCGAGATCTCGATGCAGATCCAGCGCACGCTGAACTCGGACATCGTCATGCAGTTCGATGAGTGCACGCCTTATGAGATCGATGGCCGCCCCGCCACGCACGACGAGGCCGCGCGCTCGATGCGCATGAGCCTGCGCTGGGCCAAGCGCTCGCGCGACGAGTTCGAGCGGCTGGACAACCCGAACGCGCTGTTCGGCATCGTCCAGGGCGGCATGTTCGAGGATCTGCGCGACGAGTCGCTGGCCGGGCTGTCCGAGTTGGACTTCCACGGCTACGCCATCGGCGGGCTGTCCGTGGGCGAGCCCAAGGAAGACATGATGCGCGTGCTGGAACACGTGGGCCCCCGCCTGCCGGCCAACAAGCCGCACTACCTGATGGGCGTGGGCACGCCGGAAGACCTGGTGGCCGGCGTGGCCTCGGGCGTGGACATGTTCGACTGCGTGATGCCGACCCGCAACGCCCGCAACGGCTGGCTGTTCACCCGCTTTGGCGACGTGAAAATCCGCAACGCGGCCCACCGCAACGACCCGCGCCCGCTGGACGAGACCTGCGGCTGCTACACCTGCCGCAATTTCTCGCGCGCCTACCTGCACCACCTGCACCGCGTGGGCGAAATCCTCGGCGCGCGCCTGAACACGATCCACAACCTCTATTACTACCTGGAACTGATGCGCGAGATGCGCACGGCTATCGAGGAGCACCGCTTCGAGCCGTTCCGGCGCCAGTTCGCCGAGCACCGCGCGCGCGGGACCAAGTAGGCGCCGCTTGAGAATGTTCTGAAAACCAGACAACCGAATGAACTTCGGGCGGTGGCATGGTCGAATGTTGGCGGGTGTCTGCAACGTCTGGAAAAGGACGTGCAAATCACCCCGAACAAACCCGCAATTCGAACCTAGAATGCTCTGGCGGGACAAACACGGGTGATAGAATGCCCGATTCCCTGATTGACCTTTGTGACGGAGAAGTAACGTGCTGATTTCCAACGCTTTTGCCCAGACTGCCAGCGCCGGTGGCGCGGCGGGTGGCCTGATGAGCTTCCTGCCCATCATCCTGATGTTTGCGGTGCTGTGGTTCATCATGATCCGCCCGCAAATGAAGCGCCAGAAGGAAGCCAAGGCGATGATGGAAGCGCTGGCCAAGAATGACGAAGTCGTCACCGCCGGCGGCATCCTGGGCCGCGTGGTCAAGGTCAACGAGCAATACGTGGTAGTGGAAATCTCCGAAGGCACCGAAGTCACCGTGCAGAAGAATGCCGTGACCACGGTGCTGCCGAAGGGCTCGCTGAAGTCGCTCTGACCGGGCCCGCCGGGCGCCACGCATGCGGCGCCTGAACCCGCCTGATTTTCCCGGCATGTTCGTCAGCACGGCTGTTCATCTTGCCGTGCGCATGCCCCAGCAGCCGCCTGAACCAGCCCGCGGGTCCATACCAGACCCGGCCAGGGCTGCCAGGCGGCTGTTTGCCAACCGGTCCGGCCGGATCGGCGCGCCCCCCGCGCGCCCGTCGGCCACGCCAACCGCAATGACTGGCCAGAGATGAATCGTTATCCGCTTTGGAAGTACATCGTGATCCTGGTGGCCCTGGCCATCGGCATCATCTACACCCTGCCGAACTTCTTCGGCGAGGCCCCGGCCGTGCAGGTCTCGTCCGCCAAGGCCACCGTCAAGGTCGACCTGTCCATGCAGAAGCGCGTGGAAGAGGTGCTGGCGCAGAGTCAGCTCCAGCCTGACGGCGTGTTCTTCGACGTGTCCGGCCAGTCCGGCTCGGTCAAGGCGCGTTTCCGCACCACGGACGAGCAGCTCAAGGCCAAGGATGCGCTGACCCGGGCGCTGAACCCGGATCCGGCCGACCCGACCTACGTGGTGGCGCTGAACCTGCTGTCCGGTTCGCCGCGCTGGCTGACCGCGATGCACGCGCTGCCAATGTACCTGGGCCTGGATTTGCGCGGTGGCGTGCACTTCCTGCTCCAGGTGGACATGAAGGGCGCGGTGGACAAGAAGCTGGACAGCCTGTCCGGCGATGCCCGCACCCTGCTCCGTGACAAGAACATCCGCCATGGCGGCATCGACCGCGATGGCGCCCGCCTGATCGTGCGCTTCGGCAGCGCCGCCGATGGCGACCGCGCGCGCGCCGTGCTGGCCGACAGCCTGCGGGAACTGTCGTTCACGATGGACGGCAACAACGTGGTCGGCACGTTCACCGACGCAGCCCGCAAGGCCGTGCAGGACGCCGCCGTCAAGCAGAACATCACCACGCTGCACAACCGCGTGAACGAACTCGGCGTGGCCGAGCCGGTGATCCAGCAACAGGGCGCGGACCGCATCGTGGTGCAGCTGCCCGGCGTGCAGGACACCGCCAAGGCCAAGGACATCATCGGCCGCACGGCCACGCTGGAGGCCCGCCTGGCCGACAACGACGCGCCGCGCAACCCGCGTCCGGGCGACCCGGTGCCGTTCGGCAGCGAGCTGTTCACCCAGGGCAACGGCGCGCCGGTGGTCCTCAAGAAGCAGGTGATTTTCACCGGCGACCGCATCGAATCCGCCTCGGCCGGCTTCGACCAGAACCAGCGCCCGTCCGTCAACATCAAGCTCGACGCCCAGGGCGGCCGCGTGCTGCGTGACGTGTCGCGCGAGAACATCGGCAAGCCGATGGGCATCGTGCTGTTCGAGAAGGGCAAAGGTGAAGTCCTGACCGTGGCGACGATCCAGTCGGAACTGGGTTCGAGCTTCCAGATCACGGGCTCGTACTCGACCGAGGCGGCCAATGACCTGGCGCTGCTGCTGCGCGCCGGCTCGCTGGCGGCTCCGATGGACATCATCGAGGAACGCACGATCGGCCCGTCGCTGGGCGCGGACAACATCCAGAAGGGCTTCGACTCCGTGGCCTATGGCTTCGGCGCCATCGCCGTGTTCATGGTGCTGTACTACATGCTGTTCGGCATGTTCTCGGTGGCCGCGCTGGGCGTGAACCTGCTGCTGCTGATTGCCGTGCTGTCGATGCTGCAGGCTACGCTGACGCTGCCGGGCATCGCCGCTATCGCGCTGGTGCTGGGCATGGCCATCGACGCCAACGTGCTGATCAACGAGCGTATCCGCGAGGAGCTGCGCTCGGGGGCCTCGCCGCAGATGGCCATCGCGGTCGGTTTCGACCGCGCGTGGGCCACCATCCTGGACTCCAACGTGACCACCCTGATCGCCGGCCTCGCGCTGCTGGCCTTCGGTTCGGGCCCGGTGCGCGGCTTCGCGGTGGTGCACTGCCTGGGCATCCTGACCTCGATGTTCTCGGCGGTGTTCTTCAACCGCGGCCTGGTCAACCTCTGGTACGGCCGCAAGAAGAAGCTCCAGAGCGTGGCCATCGGCCAGATCTGGAAGCCGGACACCGAAACGCCGGTCGCCAAGTAAGCACGGACACATCAGGACAACATCATGGAATTTTTCCGCATCAAGCGCGACATTCCGTTCATGAAGCACGCGTTGGTCTTCAACGTGATTTCCTTCCTGACGTTTGCCGCGGCTGTCTTCTTCCTCTGGCAGAAGGGCCTGCACCTGTCGATCGAGTTCACCGGCGGTACGGTGATGGAGGTGACCTACTCGCAGGCGGCCGACCTTGAGAAGATTCGGGGACAGGTCGGCAAGCTCGGCTACACCGACGTGCAGGTGCAGAACTTTGGCACCTCGCGCGACATCATGATCCGTCTGCCGCTGCAGAAGGGTCCGGACGGCAAGCCGGTGACCTCGGCCCAGCAGAGCGAGCAGGTCATGGGCGCGCTGCAGGCCGCCACGCCGGACGTGAAGCTCCAGCGCGTGGAGTTCGTCGGCCCGCAGGTGGGCAAGGAACTGGCCACGGATGGCCTGCTGGCGCTGCTGTGCGTGGTGGCCGGCATCGTGATCTACCTGTCGTTCCGCTTCGAGTGGAAGTTCGCGGTGGCGGGCATCATCGCCAACCTGCACGACATCGTGATCATCCTGGGCTTCTTCGCGTTCTTCCAGTGGGAATTCTCGCTGTCGGTGCTCGCGGCGGTGCTGGCGGTGCTGGGTTACTCGGTCAACGAGTCGGTCGTGATCTTCGACCGGATTCGCGAAAACTTCCGCAAGTACCGCAAGATGACCACGCACGAGGTCATCGACAACGCGATCACCAGCACGATGTCGCGGACCATCATCACGCACGGTTCGACCGAAATGATGGTGCTGTCGATGTTCTTCTTCGGCGGCCCGACGCTCCATTACTTCGCGCTGGCCCTGACGGTGGGTATCCTGTTCGGTATCTATTCGTCGGTGTTCGTGGCTGCGGCGCTGGCGATGTGGCTGGGCGTGAAGCGCGAGGACCTGATCAAGGGCGAGAAGAAGCCCGGCGATACCAACGACCGCAACGACCCGAACTTCGGCGCGCAGGCCTGACGGCTGCTGGCACGCTGGAAACGAAAAAGGCGCCCGAGGGCGCCTTTTTCGTTGCTATGCCGCAGGCTTAGTCCGACAGCTGCTCGATCCACACCGCGAGGCGGTCCGAAGCGAACGTCTCGGTCCGCACGCCGGCGCGTGCCGAGATGGCATCGGCCTCGCGCTGCAACTTCAGCGCGCCACCGGCTTCCTCGATCCATAGCAGAACGGCCAGCCAGTCGGCGTGCCCGGCCGAAACCACCTCGCCCACCGGGTTGCCAACGAACTCGCCGAGCGCCGACGGGGCCAGCCAGGTCACAGTATCGCCGTCGCGCCGCACGGCGCCGTCGCCCAGCGTTTCGGCGAGGACCGCCACCGCGTCGGCGGCACCCTTCCCGGCCAGACGACCTCGCAATTCGATGAGCCGCTTGCCCACTGCGTGGCCGAACGTGCCGCTGCGCTGGCTCTCCGCGCCGACCAGATCGGCGTAGTCCAGGCGTTGCCAGTCAGGTTCCGCGTTGCGCGCGCCAGCCAGCGAGGTGCCGGCGAGATAGGTTTCCACCGGCTGGAAGCGGCCCGGGCCGATCAGGCTCGCGCACAACGCCTGCACCATGCCGACGCGCGTGGCCACGGTCTGCTTTTGCAGCACCGACAGCTTCTCGCGCAGCAATTGGTCACGCTCCTTGCGCAGCCCGGCCAGCTCCAGCGCCTGCTTCAGCTCCATGCGCAGCGCGGTGATATCCCACGGCTTCTTGATATAGCGATGGATCTGGCCCTGGTTCACCGCTTCCACGGTCTGGTCCAGTTCCGAATAGGCCGTGGTCAGGATGCGCACAATGTGCGGGTAGCGCTCGCGCGCGTAGCGCAGCAGTTCATTGCCATACTCGCCCGGCATGCGCTGGTCCGAAACCAGCACGGCGAGGCTATCGGCATGGGCGTCGAGCAGGGCCTTGCCCTCCTCCACCGAGCCGCCGGTTACCACCGGAGCCAGCTGGCCAATGGCGCGCTGGAAGTATTTGACGGCCGTGGCCTCGTCATCGACGAACAGAATCGCCGGGGGTGCCTGCGTAGTATTCAGTTCGCTCATCGATCACTCCTGTGCATACGATTCTTGAAATTTGGGAAATCGAGGGTAACGGTGGTGCCGGCCCCGGTTGCCGAGGCAATGCGGATGCCGCCGCCGAACGACTGCATCACGCGGTTGCAGAAAATCATGCCGAGGCCGCTGCCGCCGGCCGCCGCGTGCGTCGTGACCGGGTCCACAAGCAGCCGGTCCATCACTTCCGGGGGAATGCCGGGACCATTGTCAGCAATACGGATCTCGGGGCGCTCGCCAGCCACCACCACGAAGCGCAATGCCGGCGTGGGCACGTCGCCCAGCGCCCGCAGCGCGTTGCTCATGACGGACGACAGCACCAGCGCCACGCAATTCGGCAGCGTCGGCACCGGAAAATCGCCATGCAGCTCAACTTGCACCCAGTCACGTTGGTTATCGGCAAAAGGATAGGTATCCAGTAGCGATGCCACCAGCGCGCCCGCGCTGACCTCCTGCCCAACACCCGGCTTGGGCGCCACCGTGCCCGCGCTGCTGCGCACGGACTGCAGGAACGACGACAGCACTGCCAGGCAATACTGGGCGTTGTCATGCATCGCACCGGCCGCATGGCCGATCTCGGCGTTGCGCTGCGGGCTGTACTCGCCCGCCACGCGCGAGCCGATGCCGCGCGCGAAGTTGGCGATGGCCGCCAGCGGGGTGTTCAGCTCATGGGCCAGGAACGCCAGCGTCTCGTCGATGGCCATCAGGCGCTGCTGACGGACCGCGCGTTCCCGGTGGCGCTCGCCGGCCAGCCGCAGCACGTCGCGGATCTCGGCCACGGCCAGCGGCTTTTCCAGGATGCGGAAGACCTCGCCGCTGTTCACGGTCTTCAGCAGCATGTCCTTGTCGGCATAGGCCGTCACGAGCAGGCGGACGATATGCGGGTATTCCTGCGCCACCTGGCGCAGCAAATCACCGCCATCACGCCCCGGCATGCGGAAATCGGTTACTAGAATGGAAATCTGCGCGTGATGTGCGTGCAGCACCGCCATGGCGGCATCGGCGCTGGTGGCCGACAGCACCTCATATTCGTTGCCGACGGCCCGCGCGAAGTATTTGCACGCCATCTCTTCGTCATCGACGTAGAGCACGGTCGGGCGCGGCTGGCTGGTATCGCTCATTGCCCCCTCACTCCGCGCGCGGCAGGTCGAAGCTGAACGCGGCCCACTGGCCCAGTTCGCTCTCGGCAAACAGCACGCCGCCGTGGCGCTCGACAACCGCGTAGCTGATCGACAGCCCGAGGCCAAGCCCCTGGCCCACCTCGCGGGTGGTGAAGAACGGCTCGAACACGCGCGCGAGATGCTCCGGCGCGATGCCCGGCCCGTTGTCGCGTACGGCCACGTGCATCCGCCCATCGGTCCACTTCACCGTGGTGTGGATGGCAGGCTGCTGCGTACCGGCCTTTCGCATGGCCAGCGCGGCATTCGAGAAAAGGTTGATCAGCACGCCGATAATGGCCGCTTCGTCGCCCATCACCAGCGTATCGTCGGGCAATTCGCGCGTGACCTTTACGCCGCGCAACTCGTGCGCGGTCAGCCGGACCGATGAGTCGAGCGCCTTCTCGAACAGGAACGGGGTGCCCTCCACCTCGGCCCCCGGCTTGCGGTAGGCGAATGTCTTCAGGTCGGAGACGATATGCTGGATGCGCTGCATGCCCTGCTTGGCATCGACCAGGCATTCCTCGAGGCCCGGCTCGTTCTTGGTGACCGGTTCCTCCATGGCCACCTCGATCGCCATCAGGCAGAAGTTCACCGGATTGTTGACTTCGTGCAGCAACCCCGCCGCCAGCGTACCGATGGCCGCCATCTTCTCCTGCTGGAGCATCTGGCCCTTGATATCGACCAGCTTGCGGTTGATGACCTCGAGTTCGGTGTTCTTGTCAGCCACTTCGGCCTTCAGGCGGAACAGCATGAAGCGCGCCCGTTCATTAAAGAACGTGTACACGCCACTGGCCGCCGCGGCAAAGAGCAGGAACAGCGAATTGACGATGAAAGTGCCCATCGGCTCGACGCCGCCCGAGTGCAGCAAACACGCCGCGGCGTAGAGCAGGTACGAGAGCACGCCGAAGACGAGGTTCTGCCAGAGCCCGAACGGCAGCGCGATACCCGAGGCGAAGATCGCCAGGTTCAGGCCCACGTAGTACGGCGACTCCACGCCTTCGGTCTGCGAGATCATCCACGCGATCATGACCTGCGGCAGCAGCAGCCACGACATCGTCAGCCACGGCGCGAAGCGGCGGCCGGCGTTGCTGTACAGCGCGACGATCACCCCGGCGATCAGCAGCGACACCACGATCCGCGCCACGGCGAATGGCAGCTGCTTGTCCGGATACTGGCCGTAGTCGAGCCCTACGCCCAGCAGCACCAGTACGATGGCCGTGTAGGCGCCGCCCCGGCTGAACGCCAGGCGGAAGTCGGCCAGTTCGGACTGGTAGCCGGCGTACAGCTCGTTGCCACGCGCGGCCGGGGCGGACGGCGCCGCCTCGGCGTCACTGGATAGCGGCTTCGGCGAAGACATTGACGCCGGTTTCATCGACATAGAGTCGGTGGGCATTCGAGTTCTCCGGCAGCAGCGAGGCCATACTGGCCTCGTCGCGGTAGATCAGGTACCACTCCAGCAGGTGCTCCATCCCGAACTTCTCGGGGTTGTCGGAGTGGACATTCGTAACCAGCAGGTTGCCGCCCGGGCGCGTGCGCGAGGCGAAATAGGTCAGCAGCCGCGCGCAGACCTTGTCCGACAGGTAGTCGAACAGCCCGGCGCAGTACACGGCGTCGAACGTACGCGTGGTGGGGTCGTCGGGCGAGATGCGGCGCTTGAGCAGGTCATGCACCGACTGGTGGACCATGTCGACGGACACCTTGTGCCCGGCCGAAGCCGCCGAGCGCTCGATGGAACTGCGCGTGTAAGCGAGCGTTTCCTCGCTGAAATCCACGAGCTGGAACGACAGCAGTTCCGGATTCGGATACTCGCGCACGAAGCGCTGGATCTCGAACGCCGGCCCGCAGCCCACGTTCAGCACGCGGAACGGCCGGCCTTCGGCGCGCGCGCGCTCGGCCTGGCGGGTCAGGTAATCGACCAGCAGGTCGATCCGGTTGCGGTGCGCGGTGGCCACCGCCGCCTTCAGAAACGCTGTGTTGACGATCTGGAAGTACGTGGTCGGCCCCTGTTGCGGGTCGCTCAGGATCTGGTTGACCATCTCGTAGTCGCCGGCATAGCCGAGCGGCTTCGTAAATGTCCGATAGACGAACGGGGCTCGCAGCAGCAGCGGGTGCAGGGCCGCCTGGGCGTAGGTACGGTGCACCGGGGCGATCTCGGGGTCCACCTGCTGGGCCTCGCCCTCGAGCCAGTCCAGGTAGACCTTGACCTTGCCCATCAGCGGCACGGCCAGCTCGTAGAACACGTCCTCGCGCAGGCGCCCCTCGGTCTTCGGCAGCGACTCGGTCAGGTCCACCTGCTCGACCCAGCGCGACACCTCCGAGAGATACGCGCGCATCTCGTTGACCACGATCTGGTAGTCGCGGCGGATATTGAAACGGGTGTCCCAGTCCTGCACGAAGAGCTCGGCTTCGCGCGCGACCGATTTCGGTGCGTCGTTGACGTCGGTCAGCTCGCGCCATTCGTCGATCAGCGTCAGGGAGACCACGGCGGTCAGGCCGGTATTCACCAGGCTCATGACCACGGCCTTGCCGAGGTAGGCGTTCTTCGCCCCCATCCGCACGCTCAGCTCACTGAGCACCTCGCTGACCTGAACGATCGAGTAAGGATTGTAGATTTCCATCACCAGCGACTTGCGCTGGAGATTGATGATCGTGCCCCGCACCTGCTCGCCCTGCGAGTTGCGGAAGCTAACTACCGGATCGATTTGCGTTTTGGAGTACACGGTATCGCGCCAGGGAAATCCAGGGAACGCTGCGGGCCGGGGCACCCGAAGGGGCCGGCCGGGTACAGCTCAGGCAAGAAGCTTGCGGCGGGGATACCGGAATCAGGGAATGCAGCCAATACTCATAACAATGCGCGTGACCGGTTATGGGGCAGACGCACGCCAGGAATGGCAGGCGCGGCGCCCCCGAAGGTGGGACTGCGGCGAGCCATTGTACTGTGGCTGTCGGAAACCATACAACATTGCTTCCGCGCCATGAAGAGGGGTATCGGCAGGAACGAAAAAAAGGGCCGGCGTGTTGCCGGCCCTTCGCGTCTTGTAACAAACGCCTGACTTAGTCCGCCTTGACGGCTTCCACCTGGATCGCCAGCTTGACGTCCTGTTTGAAACCGTACTTCGCGCCGTAGTCGATGCCGAAGTCCGCGCGGTTGAACTGGCCCACCGCATCGGCGCCGCATGCCTCGCGCTTGAGCATCGGGTGTTCGATGCACTTGAACTGGCGGATTTCCAGCTTCACCGGCTTGGACACGCCGCGCAGCGTCAGCACGCCATCCACTTCGGTCGGCACGTCGCCCTTGAACTTCGAGAACTTGCCCTTGTACGTGGCTTCCGGGAAGGCCTGCACGTCGAACATTTCCGGGCCCTTGGCATGCTCGTTCAGCTTGGCGTTGCCGAAGTCGATCGACGACGGGTCGATCTTGATCTCGACCGTGCCGGCCTTGGCCGCGCGGTCCAGCGTGACCACGCCGGTCGACTTGTCGAACTTGCCGCGCCAGTTGGACAGGCCACCCAGGTGGTCGGCCTCGAAGCTCGGGTAGGTGTGGGTCGGGTCCACGTTGTAGGTCACGGCATTGGCCATGGCGGCGCCGGCGGCCAGCGTGGCGGAGGCAGCGGCAACAGCCGCGAACAGGGTGCGCATCTTCATGTCTAGGTCTCCCGTCAAAAGGTTGGAGAGGAAAGTCGAAATACAGCGAGGAAATCGATGGGCGGGCACGCGGCCTGCCTCAGCCCTTCTTCGCCGGGGTTACGATGTGGAACTTGATCTGCACGTCGTCGGCCACCACGGAAGTGTCCTTCCATTCGCCGTCGCCGATATTGAACACGGTGCGCTTGATCGGCAGCACACCGTCGAACACCTGCCCTGCCGCGTCCTGCTTGTACGTGGCAGGCACCACCACGTCCAGGGTCTTGCCCTTGATGGTCAGCTTGCCAGTCACATCGTACTTGCCCGCCGCGCCGGCCTTGATGGCGGTGGACTGGAACACGGCCTTGGGATACTTGGCAGCGTCGAACCAGTCCTTGCCCTTGACCTCCTTGGTGGTCTCGGCATCGCCGATCTCGAAGCTCGACACGTCGATTTCCACCTTGGCGGACGACGTGGCCAGCTTGGCCGGGTCGAAATCGACCGTTGCGTCGAATTTCTTGAACTTGCCTTCCATCGGCACGCCGATCTGCCGCGCCGTGGCGGTGACGGTGCTCTTGGCTGTGTCGATCTGCGCCCAGGCCAGGTTGGCGGCAAGGCCGGCCGTGGCCAGCGCGGCGGCCACGACGATGGCGCCAGGACGGGTCATGCGTTTCATCGGTGCACTCCTCTCAGGAAAATACGATGTCATTCAGCGCAGGAACGGAATCATCCGGGCGAGCGTGCCGTCGCGGTCGATCACCTGGTGCTTGATGGCGGCGGCCGCGTGCAGCAGCACGATACCTGCCATCAGGTAGTTGAGCCAGGCGTGGGCGGCCTGCAGGATCGGCTTGAGCGTGGTATTGGCCTCGATCAGTACCGGCATCTTCCAGAGACCCAGGTAGACCACCGGCACGCCGGCCGATAGGCTATAGAAGTAGCCGGTCAGCGGCACCACGATAATCAGCACATACAGCAGATGGTGCGCGGCGGCGGCGGCGCGGGCCTGCCAGGCCGGCGTGCCGGCCGCCACGGGCGGTGCGGCGTGGGCAGCGCGCCACAGCACGCGCAGCACGGCCACGGCGAAGATCGTCACGCCGAGCCATTTATGCCACGAGAAGAGCTTGAGCTTGGTCGGCGTCAGGCCCGGAATGCCGGTCATGTACAGGCCTAGCCCGAACGCCGCGAAAATGCCGAACGCGATCAGCCAGTGCAGGCCGATAGCGGTCGCCGTGTAGCCATTGGCACCATTGCCGCCGCGACTGCGCGCGACGCTGTGCACCCCGTATGAAGTCATGTCTGTGAATCCCTTCGATTTTTCTTATAGCGATCGTCCGGACCGGCCATCGGCCAGCGGGGGCTTGTGTCGCCCTACCCTGCTGGCAGGAATTCTCGCATTATTGGCATTCGTCCGTGCGCTATGAGATGCGGAACTTCATGAAGTCGTTCAAATGATTTGATGTGACGCATTGCCGCAGGGGCGAAAAAAAGGGCCAGCGCAACGCCAGCCCTTCTTCCTCATCGCTTCAGACCCTTCCGGGTCCCCTGCGCCCTTAGATCTTGTTCGCCAGTTCCACGGCCTTGCCGATGTAGCTGGCCGGCGTCATGTCCAGCAGCAGTTGCTTGGCATCGTCCGGAATCGCCAGGCCCGACACGAAGGTCTGCAGCGCCTCGCGCGAGATGCCCTTGCCGCGCGTCAGCTCCTTGAGCTGTTCGTACGGGTTCGGCACGCCAAAGCGGCGCATCACGGTCTGCACCGGCTCGGCCAGCACTTCCCAGCAGTTGTCGAGGTCTTCGTTCAGGCGTTCCGGATTGGTTTCCAGCTTGCCCAGGCCGCGCAGGCAGGCCTCGTAGGCCAGCAGGCTGTAGCCGAACGCCACGCCCATGTTGCGCAGCACGGTGGAGTCCGTCAGGTCACGCTGCCAGCGCGAAACCGGCAGCTTTTCCGAAAGGTGGCGCAGCACGGCGTTGGCCAGGCCGAGGTTGCCTTCCGAGTTCTCGAAGTCGATCGGATTGACCTTGTGCGGCATCGTCGACGAGCCGATCTCGCCGGCCTTGGTCCGCTGCTTGAAGTAGCCCAGCGAGATATAGCCCCACACGTCCCGGTTCAGGTCCAGCAGGATCGTGTTGGCGCGCGCGATGGCGTCGAACAGCTCGGCCATGTAGTCGTGCGGCTCGATCTGGATGGTGTACGGGTTAAAGCTCAGGCCCAGGCGCGACTCGATCACCTGCTTCGAGAACGCTTCCCAGTCGAACGTCGGGTAGGCCGACAGGTGGGCGTTGTAGTTACCCACCGCGCCATTCATCTTGCCGAGCAGTTCCACGCGCTGGATGCGCTCGATGGCGCGCGCCAGGCGGGCGGCCACGTTGGCCATTTCCTTGCCCAGCGTGGTCGGGCTGGCCGGCTGGCCGTGCGTGCGCGACAGCATCGGCTGGGTAGCGTTGGCCTTGGCCAGTTCCACCAGGCGGGCCTGCACGCGCTGGAGCGTGGGCACCAGCACGCCGTCACGGGCGCCCTTGAGCATCATGCCGTGCGAGGTGTTGTTGATGTCTTCCGAGGTGCAGGCGAAGTGGATGAACTCGCTCGCGGCCTCCAGCTCGGCGTTGCCCTTGACCTGTTCCTTGAGCCAGTACTCCACGGCCTTGACGTCGTGGTTGGTCACGGCCTCGATGTCCTTGATGCGGGCGGCGTCGGCTTCGGTGAAGTTCTCCACCAGTGCCTGCAGCTTCGCCTCGGAATCGGCCGAGAACTTCGGCACGTCCGGCAGGCCGGCCTGGGCCAGGGCGATCAGCCAGTTGACCTCGACCTTCACGCGATTACGCATGAAGGCCGCCTCGGAGAGCCACTCGCGCAGCGCGTCGGCCTTGGCGGCATAACGGCCATCGATGGGAGACAGTGCGGTGAGCGGCGAAAGGGATGGGGTGGACATGCTGGCAACCGGGAGAAAGAGGGAAGACGGGTTTCCGCGGGGGCGCGGTAACCATGCGAAGACTGGCGAGGCGGGCGGCTTCAAGCGACCGATGCGCCGCACGGGGCGAGCCGCCGGGCGCGCCATCGGACCTGCCGCCGGCACGCCACAAAGGGCTGGCCGGCATCGCGCAACGCGGGATTTTACCATCGCCCACCGCGCCTGTGCGGCGCGCCATGGGTCAGGCGACACAGAGCGTGCGAAGCGCCGCATTGACACGGCATCCGCGGGCCGGCGCGGGTATACTCGCGCTCGCCGTTCCAGTAGCCTGTTATGAAGTCCATCGACATGCCGCCCGCCAGGGCGCCATGGCAGCCACAGAGCGCCGATGCACTTCATAACAAGCTCAAGGGGAGAACATGAAGCTGTATGCGTCCCACACCAGCCCGTACGCGCGCAAGGTGCGCGTCGTGCTGGCGGAAAAGAAGGTCGACTACCAGATGATCGAGGAGAACGTCTGGTCGCCCGCGACCATCATCGGCCAGTTCAACCCGCTCGGCAAGGTGCCCTGCCTGGTCATGGAGGATGGCGGCGCGGTCTTCGATTCGCGCGTGATCGCCGAATACGCCGATACGCTGTCGCCAGTCGGCCGCCTGATTCCGCAAGGCAGCCGCGAGCGCCTCGAAGTGCGCTGCTGGGAAGCCCTGGCCGATGGCCTGCTCGACGCCGCGCTGCTGGTCCGCCTGGAAACCACCCAGCGCGAAGAGGGCCAGCGCAGCGAATCATGGGTCAAGCGCCAGCGGACCAAGATCGACGCCGCACTGGGCGCGATGTCTTCCGGCCTGGGCGACCGCCCGTGGTGCACCGGCATCCATTTCACCCTGGCCGATGTGGCCGTGGGCTGCGCGCTGGCCTATCTGGATTTCCGTTTCCCGGACATCGCCTGGCGCGAGCAGTACCCGAACCTCGCCGCGTTCCAGGAAAAGATCGAGAAGCGCCAGTCGTTCATCGACACCGCCCCGCCTTCGGCGGGTTGAGCGGTAGATTGGGCACGCCGGCGCCTCCGTGCGCCGATGTGCCTCATCAGACAATTACTGGATGATGCCGCCGCCCAGGCAGACGTCGCCGTCGTAGAGAACGGCCGACTGCCCCGGCGTCACCGCCCACTGCGCTTCGGCGAAGGCCAGCTTCAGCGCCTCGCCGTTGGCCGCTTCCACGCGGCAGGCCGCATCGCTCTGGCGATAGCGCGTCTTGGCCGCCATCTCGGCGCCGGCCGCAGGTGGCTCACCCGCCACCCAGGACAGGTCCGCCGCTTCCAGCACCGGCGTCAGCAGCCACGGATGGTCGTGCCCCTGCACCACGTAGAGCGTGTTGGCGGCCATGTCCTTGCGCGCCACGTACCAGGCGTCGCCGCTGCCTTCGCGGCTGCCGCCCAGGCCAATGCCCTTGCGCTGGCCCAGCGTATAGAACGCCAGCCCGATGTGCTCCCCCACCACCTTGCCCTCGGGCGTCTTCATCGGCCCCGGCTTGGTCGGCAGGTAGCGATTGAGGAAGTCGCGGAACGGCCGTTCACCGATAAAACAGATCCCGGTCGAATCCTTCTTCTTCGCGTTCGGCAGGCCGATTTCGGCGGCAATCTCGCGCACGCGCGTCTTCGGCATCTCGCCCAGCGGGAACAGCGTGCGCGACAGCTGCGCCTGGTTCAGCCGGTGCAGGAAGTAGCTCTGGTCCTTGGTGTGGTCGAACGCCTTGAGCAGCTCGAAGCGCCCGTTGTCCGCCTGCCGCACGCGCGCATAGTGGCCCGTGGCGATGGTCTCGGCGCCGAGCGACATCGCGTGGTCCAGGAACGCCTTGAACTTGATCTCGGCATTGCAGAGCACGTCCGGATTGGGCGTGCGCCCGGCCGAGTATTCGCGCAGGAAATCGGCGAACACGCGGTCCTTGTACTCGGCGGCGAAGTTCACCGCCTCCACGTCCACGCCGATCAGGTCGGCCACGGACACCACGTCGAGCCAGTCCTCGCGCGTGGAGCAGTATTCGCTGTCGTCATCGTCCTCCCAGTTCTTCATGAACAGGCCGATGACTTCGTACCCCTGCTGCTTGAGCAGCCACGCGGTGACCGACGAATCGACCCCGCCCGACATACCCACCACCACCCGCTTGCCGCTCACGATGCGTCTCCGGTGCTGACCGCCACGCTTGTGGGATGCGTATAAAGCACATCCAGCGCGAAGCGCTTGCCGGCGAGGTAATCGTTCACGCAGGCCATCAGCAACGGGGTGCGATGGCGCTCGGGGCAGGCGCGCAGTTCCTCGGCGGTCATCCACAGCGTGCGGATGATGCCGGTATCGAGCTGGCGGCCTTCATCGAGCGTGCCGAGGTCGCCCGTGAAGGCGAAGCGGATATAGGTGGTGTCGCCCTGGTCGCGCGAGGAGAGCCCCCGGCTCATATAGCAGCCGATCAGCGCGCGCGGCTCGAAGGTGTGGGCGGTTTCCTCGAGGGTCTCGCGCACGACGGCGCGGATCAGGCTCTCGCCCGCTTCCAGGTGGCCGGCCGGCTGGTTCAGCCGCAGGCCGTCGCGCGTTTCCTCTTCAACCAACAGGAAGCGGCCGCCGCGTTCGATGACAGCGGCAACTGTGACGCTGGCGTTCCATTCACGTGACATGATGCACATTTTTTAAGCAATCCGGCATTTTACCGGTTGCTGTCGGAATGTGCAGGGATGAAGGCGGAAAGGGCGGAAACACCGCGGGCGGCAGCAGGGCCATGGCCGCTTCCAGGCGGGCCGTCAGCGCGCGCGTGGCCGGCGTGAGCGGCTGGCGCACCTCGGCGCGGGCCAGGCCTGCCAGCGCCAGCGCGGCCTTGACCGGCGCGGGGTTCGGCTCGGCGAACATCAGGTCGATCAGCGGCGAGAGCTGGCGGAACAGCGCGCGCGCCGCTTCGTCGCAGCCGGTGCGGGCCAGTTGCAGCAGCCGGACGAACAAGTCCGGGCGGATATGGGCGGCAGCCGGCACCACGCCTGCGCCGTCGGCCAGCAGGTGGTCGAGCATGGCGGCATCCTCGCCGCAGAACACGCGCAGGGCATCCTGCCCGGCCAACGCGCGCAGCCCGGTGCGGTCGCATTCCTTGATCGCCACGACCTGCGGATGGTCGGCCAGCCGCAGTGCCAGCGCGGGGGAAATCGTGGAGCCGGTGCGCTTCGGCACGTTGTAGAGCATCAGCGGGCGCGCCGTCTGGCTGGCCACGCGGCGCACGTGCCAGGCGATGCCCTCGTCCGACACGCGCAGGTAGTACGGCGGCGGGACGAGGTAGCCGGCGAGGTCGAATCGATCCAGCGTGCGCACCTGCTCGCAGACCGAGCGCGTGTCCACGCCGCCCACGCCCGCCATGACCGGCATGCGGCCCTGCGCCACCTCAAGCACGGCTGCGGTGACCATCAGCCGCTCTGCCTCGGTCAGCAGGCCGCCCTCGCCCGTCGTGCCGAGCACGATCAGGCCATCCACACCGGCGCCAGCATAGTGCGCGGCCAGTTGCTGGG
This sequence comes from Cupriavidus sp. OV096, assembly GCF_900115455.1. Lineage (NCBI taxonomy): Bacteria > Pseudomonadati > Pseudomonadota > Betaproteobacteria > Burkholderiales > Burkholderiaceae > Cupriavidus > Cupriavidus sp. OV096. The sequence continues at coordinate 144,583 of NZ_FOWM01000011.1, read as the reverse complement.
CGGCGCGCAGGTCGGGCGCGCCGTGGCGCAGCGGCGTGACCAGCGGCAGCCACAGGCCATCGCCGATGACCGAATCAGTGCGCGGCATGATCGCTCCCCAGCATCGTCGTGATGCCGAACTCGGCGGCCGGCAGCGCGGTCATGATGGCGTGCATGGCGGCGTCGCGGCCGGCGCGCTCCACTTCCACATGGAGCGTGGTTTCCCCGTGCCGATGGTCCACCTCCACCACATACACACGGGCGAGCTTGCCGATGGCCACGTGCAGCGTCTGGCGCAGCATGAAGACCTGCGCCGAGGCCACCGCCAGGCGCAGGCGGATCCAGTGGCCATCGCTGGCGGCGGAGGCTGGCAGGGCGTCACGCCCGGCGCGGCGGCGCGGGACGGTGGCAAAGGCAACGGCGAGGCTCGAGGACTGTCGCGACTGTCGCATTACGCTTGAATCCGCGCGGGGCGGATCGTCTGTGGAACATGGCTCCATGCTAGGGAGCGGCGTCTCAAATTGATGCAGCAATCGCGGCGCCGGGTATCAACAACGCATCAACGCCGCGTCGTCGAACCCGGTCAGAACGTCTTTGTGATGGACGCGAGCGCGGTCGCCTTGCCCATGTAGCGGCCATGCGAATTCGTATAAGTGCCACGCTTGGCGTTGGTGTCGAGGTAGGCTACGGCCACGCTCAGGCCCTTGCCGAAGTCCTTGGTCACGCCGATTTTCCAGTCGGTATACGAGGCGTCGCTGAGGTTCTTCACGCCCTGGTAGCCCACGTGCGCGTTGACCGTCAGGTCCCACACATTGAGCGGCACGTTGGCCGTGAGGTCGATGTAGTAGCTGTTCTTGGTGTCGCCAAATCCGAACAGGTTGGTCAGCGCGTGCGAGTACTTGAGGAACACTGGGCCGTAGCCGATGCCGGCATAGACCTCGGTGGTGTAGGGACGCGTGAAGCCACTCGGATAATCGCCAGGGTAGTAGTACTCGAGCACGCCGAGGTCATAGTTGAATTCGGCGTCGGCCAGCTTGAACGTGTTGCGGAAGCCGCCGTAGAAATCCATCTCCACCGGGGCGGAGACTTCCGCGTTGCTGTCCGAAAGCCAGCTGATGCTTGAGTTCCAGTTGCCGAGGTAGAGCCCGCTCGCGTGGGTGTAGTCGAACCCGCCCTGGATGGCCGGGCGGCGGTCGGACTGCATCAGGCCCCGGTAGCGGTATTCGCTGGCCAGCGTGACATTGGCGGTGAAGGTGTGGGGCGAGGCTTCCGCCTCCTGGGCGAGCGCGGTGGCGCACGGGGCGGCAAGGAGGACGAGGGCGGTAAGGCGGGTAGCGATCATGGATGCTGGATGCGTAACGGGTGTTTGGAGGCGCCCTTCCCCGAAAAAGAGGGAAAGCGGCGTACCCGTCACGATACGGAGCGGCGCATCAAATCGGCATCAAGATTGGGCGCCCCGGCAACATGTTCGAATCAAGAGGGAATCCTGCCTGCATTAAACGAGTCGTTTCATGCGTCGCAAAAATGAGTCGTGGCGACCGCACAAATCGTCGACCGGGCAGTCACCACCGAACGTAAGTTTCGGGTAAGCTGCGCAAAAATTGGTGCGCCGCGCCGCGGTGGACCAACGGGCCAGGACGTCAGCCCGCCCAATCAGATACGACGCCAGCTAAAGGAGAAATTGACGATGCATATCGGCATCCCGCAGGAAACGCGGGCAGGCGAGGCACGCGTCGCCGCCACCCCGGAGACCATCAAGAAGTACGTTGCCCAAGGGCATCAGGTCACGGTGCAGGCTGGCGCAGGCGTACGCGCCAGCATTCCCGACGCGGCGTTCGAAGCCGCCGGCGCACGGATCGGCACGGCTGCCGATGCCTTCGGCGCCGAGCTGGTGCTGAAGGTGCGGGCACCGGACGATGCCGAGCGCGCCCAGATCAAGCCGGGCGCCGTGCTGGTGGGCATGCTCAATCCCTTCGATATCGAGAACAACGCGCGCATGGCCAGTGCGGCCATCACCGCGTTCGCGCTCGAGGCCGCGCCGCGCACCACGCGCGCGCAGAGCATGGACGTGCTGTCGTCGCAGGCCAACATCGCCGGCTACAAGGCCGTGCTGGTGGCCGCGCACCACTACCAGCGCTTCATGCCGATGCTGATGACGGCCGCCGGCACGGTGAAGGCCGCGCGCGTGCTGATCCTTGGCGCCGGCGTGGCCGGTCTCCAGGCGATTGCCACGGCCAAGCGGCTGGGCGCCGTGATCGAGGCCTCGGACGTCCGCCCCGCCGTAAAAGAGCAGATCGAGTCGCTTGGCGCCAAATTTCTCGACGTACCGTTCGAGACCGACGAGGAACGCGAGATCGCCCAGGGCGTGGGCGGCTACGCCCGTCCCATGCCGGCCGACTGGATGCGCCGCCAGGCGGAACTGGTGCACCAGCGCGCCACGCAGGCCGACATCGTCATCACCACCGCGCTGATCCCGGGCCGCAAGGCGCCCGTGCTGCTGCAGGAAGACACTGTCAAGCAGATGAAGCCCGGCTCGGTAGTGGTCGACCTGGCCGCCGCCCAGGGCGGCAACTGCCCGCTGACCGTGGCCGACGAGGTCGTGGAACGCCACGGCGTGGTCCTGATCGGCTACACCAACCTGGCCGGCATGGTCGCCGCGGACGCCTCGGCGCTCTACGCGCGCAACGTGCTCGACTTCCTCAAGCTGATCGTCGACAAGGATGCGCGCTACACGCTCAACCTTGAGGACGACATCGTCGCCGCCTGCCTGATGTGCAAGGACGGCCAGCTCGTCAGGCAGGCCGCCTAGATTCCCAACCGGAGCCGCCACGCCAGGACACACCGGCGGACGGCCCACCCAGCCTCAACCAAGGACGTATCACCCATGCAACGCAACATGCTCCGCGCCAAGCTCCACCGTGTCACCGTGACGCAGGCGGACCTCCATTACGAGGGATCGTGCGGCATCGACGAGAATCTTCTCGACGCTGCCGACATGAAGGAGTTCGAAAAGATCGAGCTGTACAACGTACAGAACGGCGAGCGCTTCTCCACGTACATCATCAAGGGTGCACGCGGTAGCGGCGAGATCTCGCTGAACGGCGCCGCCGCGCGCCGCGCGCACCTGGGCGACCACCTGATCATCTGCACCTACGCACCGATGAGCGACGAGGAAGTGAAGACCTATAAGCCCAAGGTCATCCTGGTGGACGAGAAGAACCGCATCAAGGAAATCAAGAAGATCGACTGATCTTTCTGGATTTTTTTGCGATAGCCGCGCCCGGGGCGAGCCGCCCGGCGCGGTGGCGGTGCCGGCCCTGCAGTCCCACATCGATACGAAGCACGAAGAATTCGAAAGCAACGAGGAGAAGTCGATGGAGATGGTGAACCACACGGTGATCAACCTGATCATCTTTGTGCTGGCAATCTACGTGGGATACCACGTGGTCTGGACGGTAACGCCGGCCCTGCACACCCCGCTGATGGCCGTGACCAATGCGATTTCGGCCATCATCATCGTCGGCGCCATGCTGGCGGCCGGCCTCACGGAAGGCAGCGTGGGCCGCATCATGGGCACGCTGGCGGTGGCGCTGGCGGCCGTCAATGTGTTCGGCGGCTTCCTCGTGACCCAGCGCATGCTGGAGATGTTCAAGAAGAAGGAACCGAAGAAGCTGGCTGGCAAGGAGGGGGCACGATGACCGGACTCGTCAGCATGAACCTCGTCACGCTGCTGTACCTCGTGGCCTCGGTCTGCTTCATCCAGGCGCTCAAGGGCCTGTCCCACCCCGCTTCGGCCCGCAAGGGCAACACCTTCGGCATGATCGGCATGGCCATCGCCGTGGTGACCACGCTGGCGCTGATCGTCAAGCTCAAGGAGGAGTTCCTGGCGGCGGGCACGGCCCAGTCGTCGGTGGGCACGGGCCTGGCGCTGATCTTCGGCGCGCTGGTCGTCGGTGGCGGCATCGGCGCCTATGTGGCGCGCAAGGTCGAGATGACCAAGATGCCGGAACTGGTGGCGGCGATGCACTCGCTGATCGGTCTCGCGGCGGTGTTCATCGCCGTGGCCGCCGTGGCGGAGCCGGCTGCGTTCGGCATCGCGCCGGCTGGCTCGCACCTGATTCCCACCGGCAACCGGATCGAACTGTTCATCGGCTGCTTCGTCGGCGCCATCACGTTCTCGGGCTCGGTGATCGCCTTCGGCAAGCTGGCGGGGCGCTACAAGTTCCGGCTGTTCCAGGGCGCCCCGGTGGTGTTCCCGGGCCAGCACTGGCTGAACCTGCTGCTGGCCGTGGCGATGTTCGGCTTCGGCATCATCTTCTTCCTATCGCAGGCGTGGCTGCCGTTCCTAATCATGCTGGCGCTGGCCTTCGTGCTGGGCGTGCTGATCATCATCCCGATCGGCGGCGCGGACATGCCTGTGGTGGTCTCGATGCTGAACTCGTACTCGGGCTGGGCGGCGGCGGGCATCGGCTTCTCGCTGAACAATCCGATGCTGATCATCGCCGGCTCGCTGGTCGGCTCGTCCGGTGCCATCCTCTCGTACATCATGTGCAAGGCGATGAACCGCTCGTTCTTCAACGTGATTCTGGGCGGCTTCGGCGGCGACGCGGCGGCAGCCGGCCCGGCCGGCGCGCAGGCCCAGCGCAACGTGAAGTCCGGCTCGGCCGACGACGCCGCGTTCCTGATGGGCAATGCCGAAACCGTGATCATCGTGCCCGGCTACGGCCTGGCGGTGGCCCGTGCTCAGCATGCACTTAAAGAATTGACCGAGAAGCTGCACGACAAGGGCGTGATCGTAAAGTACGCGATCCACCCCGTGGCGGGCCGCATGCCGGGCCATATGAACGTGCTGCTGGCGGAAGCCGAGGTGCCGTACGACCAGGTCTTCGAGATGGAGGACATCAACAGCGAGTTCGGGCAGGCCGACGTTGTGCTGGTGCTGGGCGCCAACGACGTGGTCAACCCGGCCGCCAAGACCGATCCGAAGTCGCCCATCGCCGGCATGCCGATCCTGGAGGCGTACAAGGCCAAGACCATCATCGTGAACAAGCGCTCGATGGCGGCCGGGTACGCGGGCCTGGACAACGAGCTGTTCTATATGGACAAGACCATGATGGTGTTCGGCGATGCCAAGAAGGTGGTCGAGGACATGTTCAAGGCCGTGGAATAAGGCCGGACACCGCGGAACGCAAATCCGAATCGGAATCGGAATCCGACTGACAATCAGGCCGGAAACCCTCGGTGATTAAAGCGGCGTGAAGACCTGAAATCAACGAAATCGAAGACATGCGGCCGGCAACCAACGCCGGCCGTTTGCTTTTGGCCTCCTTTGGTGCGGCAACATTGCGTGGACCCATCCGCGCGCTATACTGGCTTGCCACGGCCCCCAAACCCTCGCTCTTCATTCGCTGCCGGCCGCAGCGTAGATCGCACCATGACATTCAGCCCGCATGACAGGAACCTGTCGGTCTTCCATCACCCCGTCCTGACGGTGCTGGTGGACGACAGCAAATCGTTTATCGACAGCCTGGCATTCCAGATGGACGCGTCGCGCGCCGTGGTGAGCTTCACCGACCCGCGCGAGGCACTGACATGGATCCGCGAAGCCTATGCCACCCGGCATCCGGCCTTCCTGCCCGTGCGCGTGACCCACGACGACCTGACCTTCCTGAGCGAGCGGCGCACCGTGCAACTCGACGTGGACCGCATCTATCGCCAGGTCCACGACATCCATCGCTTCATGCAGCCCGGGGTGATCGTGGTGGACTACTCGATGCCGCAGATGGATGGCCTCGAGTTCTGCCAGGCGCTGCAGGACCTGCCGTGCAAGACCATCCTGCTGACCGGCACCGCCGACGAAAGCATTGCGGTGCAAGGCTTCAACCATGGGCTGATCGACCGCTATGTGAAGAAGCACGATCCGAACATGGTGGCGCGGCTCGACCAGGAAATCGACGCACTCCAGCAACAGTATTTCGCGGCAATCTCGCGCACGCTGCGCGACCTGCTCACGCGGCACTCGTACGCGTTCCTGTCCGATCCGGTGATGGCCGACCGCGTGCGCCAGACCGCCGCGCGCTATGGCTTCGTCGAGTACTACCTGTATCCGAATCCGGTGGGCATCCTGCTGCTGACGGCGCAGGGACATGCCACGCTGATGGTGATCGAGACGCGCGCCGGGCTGATGAGCCAGGTGGAGTCGGCCGAAGCCTACGAGGCGCCGGCCACGCTGATCGAAGGGCTGCGGGAGGGCCGCATCGTGCCGTTCTTCTGGCCCGGCAACGGCATGTACACGCCGGCGTGCGCCGACTGGGAGCAATACTGCCTGCCGGCCGAGCGGTGCGAAGGGCGCGAGGAATATTTCTACGCGCTGTTCGACCTGCCGCGCCACCTGCTCCAGGAGCCGGTGGTGAGCCTGCAGGGGTTCCTGAGCGATTTCGCCCGCAACCCCGAGGCGCTGACGGGCCGGAACAAGCAGGCATAAGCCTGACCGTCCCGCATCCCCCTTATTCCTTCGGCGCTTCCCCGCCTTCCTTGCGGTTGCCGCCGCGCACCATGTCGAAGCGGAACAGCCGGCATTCGATATTGCCGTTGTAGAGCGGCGTGCGGCGCGATTCCTTGAGCCGCAGGCGCTTCGGCATACTCAGGTCGCCCGTGAACACCCACGCCTGCCAGCCCGCGAAGTGTTGCTTCAAGGTGGTAGCGAAGGCGCTGGCGAACTGGTTCGCGGCGGCCTCCTCGGCCTCGTCGCGCGGGGCCTCGGGCAGTGCGCCCCGGCGCTGCTCGCCGCGCACGGCAATCCGCTCGCCATAGGGCGGATTCATCAGCATCACGCCCGGCGTGGCGAACGGTGGCTGCACAAAGCGCGCATCCACCTGCTTCAGGGGCACCTCGCCCGGCAGCCCGGCGCGCTGCCAGTTGGCGTCCGCCATGGTCAGCATGTCCGTGGAAATGTCCGATCCGGCGATCTCCAGCGCCGCCACGCCCTTGGCCGCCGCCTCCTTGGCGCGTTGCGCATCGGCGCGCAGGGCCTGCCAGGCCTTGTTGTCCATGCCCTTGAGCCATTCGAACGCGAAGGTCCGCGCCCCGCCCGGCGGGAGGCCCAGCGCCACCTGCGCCGCCTCCACCAGGAACGTGCCGCTGCCGCACATCGGATCAAAGAACGGGCGGTCGGTCTGGCCCTGCACCCATCCCGCCAGCCGCAGGATGCCGGCGGCGAGGTTTTCCTTGAGCGGCGCCTCGCCCTTCTCCATGCGCCAGCCGCGCTTGAACAGCGGCTCGCCGGTGGTGTCGAGGTAGAGCGTGCAGTCGAACTCGGTCAAATGCGCATAAATCCGCACATCCGGGCTGACCGTATCGACGCTGGGACGGTCGCCGAGCGCCTCGCGCATGGCATCGCAAACACCGTCCTTCACGCGCAGCGCGGTGAAGTTCAGGCTGTGCAGCGGTGACTTGTGCGCGGTGATGTCCACCCGCAGCGACTCATCCGGCGAAAACCACTGATCCCAGCGTTGCTGGCGGGCCAGCGCGTAGACATCGTCCTCATGCCGGTAGCCGCGCTGCGCCACGCGCAGCAGCACGCGGCTGGCGATGCGCGAGTGCAGGTTGACGGCATAGGCCGCCGCCATCTCGCCCGAGAACGGCACGCCGCCCGGCACCTCGCGATGCACCTGGAACGGCGCGGCGGCCACCACGGCCGGATACTGGGCGATTTCCCGCAGTTCCTCGGCAAGGGCGGATTCCAGGCCACGCGGGCAGGGAGCAAAGAAGGCTTGGGTCATGGGAAGAGCATCCTGCAAACAAAAACGTCCGCCGTGGCGGACGGGAGTGAGACTAGCGTAGCGGACCGCGCGGCGGACCGCTAGTCGGCGGCCAGGGCGCGGTCCAGGAAATCGAGGCGGTCCTGGCCCCAGTACGGCTGGCCATCCAGCACGAACCACGGGGCGCCGTACACGTTGGCGGAGAGCGCGTCCTGCGTATTCTGCGCGTAGGCGGCCTGCACGGCCTGACCCTCGCTGGCCTTGAGCAGATTGGCGCCGTCCAGGCCGGCCTCGTCCGCGATCAGCGCCAGCGTGGCCGCATCGGCGATATTGCGCTGGTCCGCCCACACGCCCCGGCAGATGGCGCCGGTCAACTCCAGCGCGCGCGCCGTGCCGTGCGCCAGTTGCGCGGCGATGATCAGCCGGGCGGCGGCATCGCCGGACACCGGGAAGAACGTCGGATGCAGATGCATCGGCATGTTCAGGAACTGGCTCCAACGCTCGAGTTCCACCAGCCGGTATGCCTGGCGCTGCGGCGGACGCTGCGCCAGCGGCACGCCGCCGGACACCGCGAACACCTTGCCAAGATCCACCGGCTTCAGCAGCACCTGGGCGTTATGGCGGTTGGCGATGTCGACGAAGCGGGCATGTCCGAGGTAGGTAAACGGGGACTGCGGCGCCAGGAAGTACTCGACCTGCTTGCTCATCATGACCTCATGTAAGGCTTTGGGGGAGAACGCTGAATCGTAGATCGCTTAAAACGGCTTCACGACCACGAGGATCACGATAGCCAGCAGCACCAGCACCGGCACTTCGTTGAACCATCGATAGAACGTGTGCGAGCGCGCATTGGCGCTCCGCTCGAACTTGCGCAACAGCACGCCGCAGCCGTGGTGGTAGCCGATCAGCACCAGCACCAGCGCCAGCTTGGCGTGCATCCAGCCCTGCCCCGTGCCGCGTCCGATGCCATAGCCGAGGTACAGCCACAGCCCGAACACCACGGCCGGCACGGCCAGCATGGTCATGAACCGGAACAGCTTGCGCGCCATCAGCAGCAGCCGCTGCACGCCGGCCGGATCGGTCTCCATCGCCAGGTTGACGAAGATGCGCGGCAGGTAGAACAGCCCCGCGAACCACGACACGACAAAGACGATATGGAACGACTTGACCCAGAGCATTGGTGGTGGACGTTGTTTTGGCGTATTTAAGAAGCGTGGCCGGCAATCCTCAGGTCCGGATTTCCCCGTGCCCGAATACGACGTATTTCAACGAAGTCAGCCCCTCCAGCCCGACCGGGCCGCGTGCGTGGAGCTTGTCGTTGGAAATGCCGATCTCCGCGCCCAGGCCGTATTCGAAACCATCGGCGAAGCGCGTGGAGGCGTTGATCATCACGCTGGCCGAATCCACCTCGCGCAGGAATCGCATGCCGGCGGTGTAGTTCTCGGTGATGATCGAATCGGTGTGGGCCGAGCCATAGGTATTGATATGGTCGATGGCCGCGTCGAGCCCGTCCACGGTGCGGATGGCCAGCACCGGCGCCAGGTATTCGAGGCGCCAGTCCTCCTCGGTGGCATCGACCAGCTTGCCGAAGCCGGCCGCTTCCAGCGTGGCGCGCGTGGCGGCGCAGACGCGCAGCTCCACGCCTTTCTCCTGATAGATGCTGGCCAACGGCGGCAGCACGGCGGCGGCGATGTCGCGCGACACCAGCAGCGTTTCCATCGTGTTGCACGGCGCGTAGCGCTGCGTCTTGGCGTTGTCGGCCACGCGGATGGCCTTGTCCAGGTCCGCATCGGTGTCGATGTAGACGTGGCAGATGCCGTCCAGGTGCTTGATCATCGGCACGCGGGCCTCTTCCATCAGGCGCGCGATCAGGCTCTTGCCGCCGCGCGGCACGATCACGTCGACATATTCCGTCATCGTGATCAGCCGGCCCACGGCGGCGCGGTCGGTGGTCTCGATGACCTGCACGGCCTCGGCCGGCAGCCCGGCCGACGAAAGCCCTTCCGCCACCAGCGCGGCCAGTGCCGTGTTCGACTCGATGGCTTCGGAGCCGCCGCGCAGGATCGTGGCGTTGCCGGACTTCAGGCACAGTGCCGCGGCGTCGATGGTCACGTTCGGGCGCGACTCATAGATGATGCCGATCACGCCCAGCGGTACGCGCATCTGGCCGACCTGGATGCCGGTCGGGCGGAACTTCATATTGGTGATCTCGCCGATCGGGTCCGCCAGCGCGGCGATCTGCTCCAGCCCGGCCGCCATCGTGTCGATGGCCTTGTCGGACAGCGTCAGGCGGTCCACGAACGCGGCGTCCTGGCCGTTGGCCCGGGCACGCTCCACATCGCGCGCATTCACGGCCTTGAGCTTGTCGGCATCCCGGCGGATGGCGGCGGCGATGGTCAGCAGCGCGCGGTTCTTGTCGGCCGTGGTGGCCCGCGCCATCGCGCGCGACGCCGCGCGGGCCTGCTGGCCAACGCGGTCCATGTAAGCGTTGAGATCGAACTCGGTCATGATGGTGTCCAGGCGTTCCTGGCTCGACTGCGTAGTAGTGTCTCGGGGGCCCGGGGGCCGGTGTCGTGCGGGTAGGTCAGGCGACCGGTCGATCGGAAACTCAGGCCGGGCGCGCGATCATCAGCGCCAGTTGCAGCAGGCCATCCCATGGCTCGGCCGGGAGGCTGCCGCCCAGGCCGCCTGCGCCTGGCAGGTCGGACAGGCCCTTGACCTGCCGGTCCAGCCGGGCGGCCATGGCCAGCGCGGCTTCCAGCTGCGGCAGCGCCAACCGCTGCGCGGCCTGCGGCACCAGCCGCTCGCGTGGGCCCCAGACGCGCAATTCGCGCATCAGCACGCCCGCCGGCTTGCCGGCCGCCAGCCCTTGCCGGACTTTGGATAATACGCGAATTTCCTCGGTCAGCGCCCAGAGCACCAGCACCGTGGCCTCGCCCTCGCCGCGCAGCCCTTCGAGCATGCGCGTGAGGCGCGGCACGTCGCCGCCGAGCATCGCCTCGGACAGCTTGAAGACGTCGTAACGGGCCACATTGAGCACCGCGTCGTGCACCTGGTCGAAGGTAAGCACGCCGGGCGGGTACAGCAGGCCGAGCTTCTGGATTTCCTGGTGGGCGGCGAGCAGGTTGCCTTCCACCTTGTCGGCGATGAACTGGAGCGCCCGGCGCCCGGCCTCGCCCGGTTCCACGCGCTGCTGCTGCAATCCCAGCCGCTCGCCAACCCAGGCCGGCAGCCGCGTGCGGTCCACGGCATCGACCTTGATCGAGACCCCGGCGGACTCCAGCGCCTGGAACCACGCCGACTTGGACGTCGCGAAATCAAGCCGGGGCAGCGTGACGAGCATCACCACGTCCGGCGACGGCTGGGCCGCCACGGCGCGCAGCGCCTCGCCGCCATCCTTGCCGGGCTTGCCGGTCGGGATCCGCAATTCCACGATTTTCCGGTCGCCGAACAGCGACATCGACTGCTGGGCCTCGACCAGTTGGCTCCAGTGAAAGCCGCGCTCGGCCACGAGCACGTCCCGCTCGGAAAAACCGGCCTCGCGCGCGGTGCGGCGCAGCCGGTCTACCGCTTCGAGCACCAGCAGGTGTTCGTCGCCATGCACGACGTACAGCGGCGCCATGCCCTTGGCCTGGGCCTGCTTCAGGTGCGCGTCGAGTCCGTCGAGCTTCAGTTGCATCGCGGTGCGGGGCGGAGTCTAGCCGCTCTCAGATGGCCTTGACCGAGGCCAGGCGGCGCATCAGCTGCTGGACGATATCGCGCTGCATGTCGCGATAGAGCTGCTGCTCCTCGTAGTCCTTGGCCAGCGTGTTGGCTTCGTTGTAGGTCAGGTCGCGGGTCAGGACCAGTTGCGACGGCGGAATCAGTTCCTTGCCGGCCGGGTCGCGCAGGCGGAAGCTGAACCGCTGCGTCAACCGGTATTCGCGCACCACGCCCTCGGTCGTGATCGACAGGATCGACTTGCCGCGGGTGTCACCCAGCACATCGAGAATCGCGTCGGCTTCCTTCAGATCATCGACGATCTGCGTGTCCGAGCCATTGCGGATGTTGCGGCGCAGGTCCGATCCCATCAGCGAATTGGCCGGAAGCCCAATATAGAGTCGCTTGAACGCGAAGTCGGCGTTGCCGCGCATGTGAAAGCCGCAGCCGGCCAGCAAGCCGGCTGCCGCCATCGCGGCCAGCACCCTGCGACGTCCTGTGTTGATTCCGTCCATGCTTCGCAATTCCCTTGTTTCCGGGCGCCTCAGAGCACCACGTTGACGAGTCGGCCCGGCACAACCACGATCTTCTTGGGCGCGGCGCCGGCGGCGAACTTCGCCACAATCTCGCTCGCGGCGGCCGTGGCCTCGATGGCGGCGCGATCGGCATCGGCCGGCACCGTCAGGCTGCCACGGACCTTGCCGTTCACCTGGAGCACCAGTTCGATCTCGCTACGCACCAGCGCGGCTTCGTCCACCTGCGGCCAGGCGGCGTCCAGCAGGTCGCCGCCCTGCTCGGCGTAGCCCAGCTCCTGCCACAGCGCGTGCGTAACGTGCGGCACCACCGGGTACAGCACGCGCAGCAGGATGCCGAAGCCCTCGCGGCGCGCGGCCGGCGAGGCGCCCTTAGCGTCTTCCAGCGCGTTCAGCATCTTCATCGTGGCCGAGACCACGGTGTTGTACTGGATGCGCTGATAATCGTAATTCGCTTGCTTCAACACGCCGTGCAGGTCGCGGCGCAGCGCGGCGTCATCGGCCGTGAACGCCGTGCCGGCGCCGTCACGAATCGCCTGCGCGTTGGCATGGGCGAAGTTCCACACGCGGCGCAGGAAGCGCGACGCGCCTTCCACGCCCGAACCGCTCCACTCGAGCTGCTGCTCGGGCGGCGCGGCGAACATGACGAACAGGCGCGCCGTGTCGGCGCCGTACTGGTCGATCAGCGCCTGCGGATCGATGCCGTTGTTCTTCGACTTCGACATCTTCTCCACGCCGCCGATCACCACCGGCTGGCCGTCCGCCTTCAGCGTGGCACCCAGCGGGCGGCCGCGCTCGTCGGTCCGCACGTCCACCTCGGCCGGGTTGTACCAGTGCTTCTTGCCCGAGGCGTCCTCGCGGTAATAGGTCTCGTTGAGCACCATCCCCTGCGTCAGCAGGTTCGTGAACGGCTCGCTGAACTTGACCAGGCCCATATCGCGCATGACCTTGGTCCAGAAGCGGGCGTACAGCAAATGCAGGATCGCGTGCTCGATGCCGCCGATGTACTGGTCCATCGGCATCCAGTAGTCGTTGCGGGCGTCGACCATCGTCGGGGCGTCCGGGCACGTGTAGCGCATGTAGTACCAGCACGAGTCGATGAACGTATCCATCGTGTCCGTCTCGCGGCGCGCGGGCTTGCCGCAGGACGGGCACGTGCAGTTCAGGAAGCGCGGGTCCTTGTTCAGCGGATTGCCGGTGCCGTCCGGCACGAGGTCTTCCGGCAGCACCACGGGCAGGTCCTGCTCGGGCACCGGCACCACGCCGCAGGCATCGCAATGGATCAACGGGATCGGCGTGCCCCAGTAGCGCTGGCGCGAGATGCCCCAGTCGCGCAGGCGCCAGGTCACCTTCTTCTCGCCCAGGCCCTTGGCGGCGAGGTCGGCCGCGATGGCGTCCACGGCGGCCTGATAGCCCAGGCCATCGTACTTGCCGCTGTGGACCAGCTTGCCGGCTTCCTTGTCGCCGTACCATTCCTGCCACGCTTCGGTGGAGAACGGCTGGGCCTTGACGTCCACCACCTGCCGGATCGCCAGCTGGTACTTGTTCGCGAACGCGAAGTCGCGCTCGTCGTGCGCCGGCACGCCCATCACGGCGCCGTCGCCGTAGCTCATCAGCACATAGTTGCCGACCCAGACGTCCACCGGCTCGCCGGTCAGCGGGTGCTCGACCTGGAGCCCGGTCGGCATGCCCTTCTTCTCCATGGTCGCCATGTCGGCTTCCATGACCGAACCATGCTTGCATTCGTCGATGAAGGCGGCCAGCGTCGGGTTGTTCGCCGCGGCCAGGGTAGCCAGCGGGTGCTCGGCGGCCACGGCGCAGAACGTCACGCCCATGATCGTGTCGGCACGGGTCGTGAACACGTACAGCTTGCCGTCATTGACGAGCTTGCCGTCCGAGCCCGAAATCTTGTGCGGGAACGCGAAGCGCACGCCGGTGCTCTTGCCGATCCAGTTCTGCTGCATGACCTTGACGCGCTCGGGCCAGCCCAGCGCATCCAGATCACCGAGCAACTCGTCCGCATAATCGGTAATCCGCAGGTAATACATCGGAATTTCGCGCTTTTCCACCACCGCGCCCGAGCGCCAGCCGCGCCCGTCGATGACCTGCTCGTTCGCCAGCACGGTCTGGTCCACGGGGTCCCAGTTGACCGTGCCGGTCTTGCGGTAGGCGATGCCCTTTTCCAGCATCTTCAGGAACAGCCACTGGTTCCAGCGGTAGTAGTCCGGGCTGCAGGTTGCCACCTCGCGCGACCAGTCGATCGCCAGGCCCATCGACTGCATCTGCTTCTTCATGTAAGCGATGTTGTCGTAGGTCCAGGCGGCTGGCGCCACGTGGTTGTTCAGCGCGGCGTTCTCGGCCGGCATGCCGAACGCGTCCCAGCCCATCGGCATCAGCACGTTGTGGCCGTTCATGCGCAGGTAGCGCGCCATTACGTCGTTGATCGTGTAGTTCCGCACGTGACCCATGTGCAGCTTGCCCGACGGGTACGGCAGCATCGAGCAGGCGTAGAACTTCGACTTCTCCTTCCCGTCGGGACCCACAGCGTGCTCGGCCACCTTGTAGGCTTCGGTGGCCTGCCAGTGCTGCTGGGCGGCTTGTTCAACGGCGGAAGGAAGATATTTGTCTTGCATGTTTGGTACGACGGATCAGGACGTCGGATCGGGGACGGCGTTCCGCGCGCACCTGGGGTGCCGGGCGGACCGATTTGCGAAAGAGCCGATTATAACCGTGGCGGACACCCGCCACGGACGGCGAAAAGTCTGAAAATGGCCACGCGGCGGGCCATTTTCGGCAATTTTTGGCGTGTGCCGGGCTTACTTCAGGCCCAGCACGTCCTGCATGTCGAACAGGCCGGCCGGCTTGTCGGCCAGGAAGCGCGCCGCGCGCACGGCGCCATCGGCGTACGACTGGCGGCTCGACGACTTGTGGCTGATCTCGATGCGCTCGCCAATGCCGGCGAACATCACGGTGTGATCGCCGACGATATCGCCGCCGCGCACGGTGGCAAAGCCGATGCTGTTGGCGTCGCGCGGGCCGGTATGGCCTTCGCGGGCGTAGACGGCGCAATCGTCCAGGCTGCGGCCCAGCGCGCCGGCAACCACCTCGCCCATGGCCAGCGCCGTGCCCGATGGCGCGTCCACTTTATGACGATGGTGGGCTTCGATGATCTCGATGTCATAGCCGGTCGAAAGTAGCTTTGCCGCCACTTCCAGCAGCTTGAAGGTGGCGTTCACCCCCACGCTCATGTTCGCGGCGAAGACGATGGCGATCGACTTGGCAGCGTCCGCCAGCGCCTGCTTGCCGGCGGCGTCGAAGCCCGTGGTGCCGATCACCATCTTCTTGCCGAGCCGGCGCGCCGCCGCCACGTGGGCCAGCGTGCCTTCGGGGCGCGTAAAGTCGATCAGGCAGTCGGCGGCGCCGAGCACGGCGTCCACATCGGACGAAATCGTCACACCCGTGGCGCGGCCCAGGAATAGCCCGGCATCCTGGCCCAGCGCGGCGGCGCCGGGCACGTCGAGCGCGCCGGTCAGCGTCACGCCGTCGGTATTCAGCACATGTTCGATGAGCATGCGGCCCATGCGGCCGGAAGCGCCTGCGATTGCAATATTCATGGTGTTTGTGCGATGTCGGGGAAGGGGCGCCGCCCGGCCGGGGCGGCGAGGCGGCATGGCATCCGGGCGCGGCCCGCAACGGGCCGCGTGCCGGTCAGCTTGCCGGTTTGGCGGACGTGTCGGGCGTGGGCGTGGCTGGCGGGGTGGCCGGAGCCGGGGCGGCTTCGGGGGCCGGCGCGGCGGTCGGCGGCACGGGGGCGGCACTATCGGCAGCGCCTGCCGGTGCGGCCGGTGCCGGCGTGGCCGGGGCGTCAGCCGGTGCGCTGCTCGAACTCGTCACGATCTTGCCCGGCGTCTGGTTGCGCAGGGCTGCCTTCATCCCGTCGATTTCGGCGATCAGCTCATATTCGGACGGCAGTTCGTCCCCGCCAAACTTGACCAGCTTGTCGCCATCGAAGAACACCGTGTAGCGGCGCTGCTGCACGACTGGCGTGCTGCCGCGGCGGAACGAGAACACGTAATCCCAGCGATTGCCGTGGAAAACGTCGGTCAAGAGCGGCGTGCCCAGCAGGAAGCGGACCTGATCGCGCGTCATGCCTTCGCGCAGTTGCGACGCCGCCTCGCGCGAGACGAAATTGCCCTGTACGATATTGATACGATACGGCGTGATGGCGTCGGCCACCTTGCGCGACGTGCTGTCATAGGCCGAGCAGGCGCCGGCCAGCACGGCGGCCGCCAGCAGGGAAGACACCAGCGGCAGGCGCATGGCGGTCGTACGGAATGAACGCATGGATCTCGCTTTCAGACGGGAAAGGATAGTGCCGGGTCCGGTACAGGCCGTGGCACCGGGGCGACTTTTGTCGCCAAAACCCTTATGATTCAACTATCCAGACATTGTACTCTAGGGAGTCACGCCTATGCCGAGTCCGGCGGACCTCAAAAACATCGGCCTGAAGGCGACCGTCCCCCGCCTCAAGATCCTCGAGATCTTCCAGACCAGTGAACAGCGCCACCTGAGCGCCGAAGACGTGTACCGCATCCTGCTCAACGAGCACATGGATATCGGTCTCGCCACGGTATATCGCGTCCTGACCCAATTCGAGCAGGCGGGTCTGCTGTCGCGCAACAACTTCGAATCAGGCAAGGCGATCTTCGAACTCAACGAAGGCAAGCACCATGATCACCTGGTGTGCCTCGATTGCGGCCGGGTCGAGGAATTCTTCGACTCCGACATCGAGCAACGCCAGCAAAGCATTGCGCGCGAGCGCGGCTTTGCACTGCAGGAACACGCATTGTCGCTGTACGGCAACTGCACCAAGAACGACTGTCCCCACAGACCCAAACGATAAGCCGCCGCGGGCCACGGCCCAGCGAGCAGGCAACAAAAACCGGCGCCTCGGCGCCGGTTTTTTTATTTGGGAGGCTAGATCGAGTCGTTGCCCCCTCGCCTCCCCTCGGCCGCGCTATTGCTCCGGCCCATCGTACATGCCTCGAAATGGGTCGCTCCACCCATTTTTCTCGTGATATAGCACGACCCGCCCGCTTAGGTTCCACGTCAACTCGGCGATGCCACTGGACGTCAGGATCCACCGCCCCGCATTTCCGTCGGAAAATTCCACAGAGCCTTTCGCATGGCACGGAGAATAGAATTTATTAGTCGACCAGAATCCGTCAACTGGATAAGCTCTTGAGAAATACGCCCGGATCTGAGAAGCGGTTGGCTTAAACGCTTTGCAGGCCTCCTCGGCAACCCCCTCTATATCGCTCAGGCCGACGCTCTCCACAACGACCTTCTTAACATCTCTAGCGTAAGAATGAGTTGCTAGCCCACTCAAGAGACATAGCGCTAGTGCGGCGTTTCTCAGTCCTGCCATTTCGCCGACCTCGCTTCCGACGGCTTTTTGTAGGATATGTCGGGGTGCTTGTGCACTTCGCGCATCGACACTCCCAACGTTTCGGCGAGCTCCCTGACTAGCCAACGCAACGATCTATTTTGCGCTTCGTTGACGGCCTCATATCCCTCGACTTTACCGATTTCCCGGCCAACGATTTCAATTCCGATTGAGTCATTGTTGCCCGGATATCGCGCTGGAGACTCTTTCTTGTGCTCATACGCGGAGAGCTTCTTGATCCCCTTGATTCTCTGCGCATCCCGAAATTCGGCAGGCGCACACTGGCTGGTTTCCAGGCAGCGTGATTTAAGCCAGCCAACATGGTTGGTACGCTTATACACGGATGCGGTCTGGTATATCGTCCCATCCTTGTCGATCAGAAAATGCGCGCCATGCGCTCCCGCCTTCTGATAATGCGCGAACGTACTGCCCGATGTGGAAGAGTTCGTTTGGTGGACCACTATCCCGTTGACCTTGAGCATGGGGGTTCTCTCCAATCCTGGAAAGATCTTCACCTTGACCCGCTCGGCGTCAACGATGCCGCTCTTCGATATAAGCAACATGACCTCTCCTCAAATCACCGCATTGGCCTTGACGTCATACCCCACCCCTACCGTCCCCGCACTGCCGCCGCTCGCGTTCTGCACGACGTACTCCTGCCGGAATCGCGAAAACGACAGCGCCACGCGCTCCCTCGGCACGCGCATGGTGTTGTAGTAGACGGGAGCCACCTGCGTGACCAGCACGTCCTCCATCGTCATCTTCAGATATTCGAGTGGTGATCCGCCCGCCTTCCTCATGACGAGGATGGCGCGGGCAATATGCTTGCCGGTGAGGCAGTACTGGACAAGATTGGGCGAGGCCCGATCCGTATAGTGGTCAAACGTCAGATCCTCGACGGCGCACTTGCCGGCGCCGCCCCCGCTGCCTGCGTGCATGTTTGCGGGTTGCCTGACGGACCACGCCCACTCGAGCACTTCGATATCACCGGTATGCGTCGCGTCGATGGACTCGCCCGCGATGCCGCTGAGGTTCAAGAAAATGTCCTGCGCCATTCATTGCTCCCTGGGTTGGTTGCGAATGGCGACGCTAGCAGGGCATCACCTGGCCGGATATGAGACATGTCCGAAACTGCTGGCACTTTGCGATGGCACAAATAAAAACGACTCGGGCGCACAAGGCGCCCGAGTCGTTTAACTGCTTGCTGCAGAGTCCGATTACGGCTGCGGAATATCCTGATCCTGTTCTTCCACCACGCGCAGGCCGCGCGGGGTGACGGCCTGGACGCCGACGAACTCGGCTACCACTTGCCGGAACAGGCCACGCGCCCATACCAGCATGGGGTGCGTGTTGCGGCTGCGGTGCCAGAACATGTTCAGGCCCAGCAGCGTGTTGAGTTCAGCTGGTAGCGGGAAAGCCTTGAGGCCGTAGGTCTCGCAGGCCATGTCCTTGGTCAGCGCGTTGACCGTGAAGATCATGTCGGTCTGGGCAGCCAGTTCGGCCTGAGCACGCCACGAATGTACCGTCAGCGTCGCATTCCGCTTGAGGCCTCGTTGCTGCAGGGCGTAATCGAGCGGAATCAGCGACGGAGCCGGACGGCCGGCGCCGCCCGAGTGCGCCATGAAGATATGGCTGCAATCGAGGTATTGCTCAAGCGTCAAATCGGTCTTGAGCAGCGGGTGGTCCTTGCGGGCGCAAACCCAGAGGTTCAACGACGTCACCATCTCCTCGACGATCTCCGGATGCCGGGTCGGGAATGGCGAAAATGCGAGGTCCAGCTCGTTGGCGCGCATCGAAGCGACGTCCGATTCCCACGAATGGGATTCGACCAGCCGGATGTGCAGTTCCGGCGCCATCTGCTTGATACGGAGAATGAAACGATTGAAGACCGTGTCGCCCAGTTCGGCGGCAAAGCCGATATTCAAGGTGCCGGTCGCGATAGCCGGGTCGAAGTCGTCGACTTCACCTTCATTGATGGACGACCAGAGATCCAGCATGTCGCGGATCTTGGGGCCCAGTTCCAGCGCGCGCGGCGTCGGCGTCAGGCCGTGAGGCACGCGGATAAAAAGAGGATCGTCGAAGATCTCGCGCAGGCGGCCAAGCGAATGCGAGACCGCAGGTGCGGTCATATGCATCTTTTCCGCCACATATGTGGCGTTTCGCTTGCTCAGCAGCTCGGTGAAAATCACCAGCAGCTTGGTATCCACATTCACCATGATCAGGCCCGGTTGTTATGCCCACGCTTAGATGGCCCCACCACTTTCACTGGCTGCACATCAGAGTTCAACAGATTCTTCCGAGTGTAAGAGAAAAAAACTACCGGGAAAAGCAAATTCATCATTTCTCGCACTACGAGGGCTCGGATTGGGCGGGATTTGACTGGATAGCGACAGATAATGTCAAAAGACGCCCCGGTAGCCTTTGCGCCGACGGCGTATAGTGAGCGGAAGCCCGCATCTTTCACTCAGAATCGTCCGATTTCGCGCCATGACGTCCCACCGCCTTCCCGTCGAACTCGCCAAAGCCTACCGGCTGCTCAACCATGGCCCGACCGTGCTGGTCAGCGCCGCGCATGGCGGCCAGCGCAACATCATGGCGGCGGCCTGGGCCATGCCGCTGGACTTCGCACCGCCGAAGGTGGCCGTGGTGCTCGACAAAGCCACGTGGACGCGCCAACTGCTCGAGGCCAGCGGTGAATTCGCGCTGCACGTGCCGACGGTGAGCCAGGTGGATGTCACGCAAGCCCTCGGCTCCAGTTCTGGCCTGGCCATCTCCGAGCAGCAAGGGATCGACAAGTTCGCCGCCTACGGACTGCAGACTTTCCAGGGCGATGTCGTCGGTGCGCCGTTGCTCGAGGGCTGTGCCGCGTGGCTCGAATGCCGGCTGCTGCCGGAACCTGCCATCCAGGCCGGCTATGACCTGTTCCTCGGCGAAGTGGTGGCCGCGCATGCCGACGGCCGCGTGTTCAGCGAGGGCCGCTGGCACTTTGCCGGCCACGATGCACTGCGCACCATCCACCATGTGGCCGGCGGCCATTTCATTGTCGATGGCGACGGCGTCGACGCCCAGCCGCTACCGCCACTCGCCTCGCAGCCATAAAAAAACGCGCCCGAAGGCGCGTTTTTTATCGTACTTCGTCCAGCCTGCGACGATTACTTGGCCACCACGCGTGCCATTTCCAGGCACTTGTTCGAATAGCCCCACTCGTTGTCGTACCAGCTCACGACCTTGATGAAGGTGCCATCCAGCGCGATGCCGGCTTCGGCGTCGAAGATCGAGGTGCGCGCGTCGCCACGGAAATCCGTCGCCACGACCTTGTCTTCGGTGTAGCCCAGCACGCCCTTCAGCGCGCCCTGGCTCTGTGCCTTCATTTCGGCGCAGATTTCATCGTAAGTTGCCGACTTTTCGAGTTCGACGGTCAGGTCGACCACGGACACATCCGAGGTCGGCACGCGGAACGACATGCCGGTCAGCTTCTTGTTCAGCTGCGGAATCACCACGCCCACGGCCTTGGCAGCGCCAGTCGACGAAGGGATGATGTTTTCCAGGATGCCGCGGCCACCGCGCCAGTCCTTGTTCGACGGGCCGTCGACGGTCTTCTGCGTTGCCGTGGCGGCGTGCACCGTGGTCATCAGGCCGCGCTTGATGCCCCACTTGTCGTTCAGCACCTTGGCCACCGGGGCCAGGCAGTTCGTCGTGCAGCTGGCGTTCGAGATGATCGCCTCGCCCTTGTACGAGGCGTGGTTCACGCCGTACACGAACATCGGAGTGTCGTCCTTCGACGGCGCCGACATGATCACCTTCTTCGCGCCCGCGTCGATGTGCTTCTGTGCGCCTTCCTTGGTCAGGAAGATGCCGGTCGATTCGATGACCACGTCCGCGCCCACCTCGCCCCACTTCAGCTCGGCCGGGTCCTTCACGGCGGTCAGGCGGATCTTCTTGCCGTTCACGACCAGCGTGTTGCCGTCCACGGCCACTTCGCCGTCAAAGCGGCCATGCACCGAGTCGTACTTGAGCATATAGGCCAGGTAATCGGGCTCGAGCAGGTCGTTGATGGCGACCACTTCAACGTCCTTGAAGTTGGCCACGGCGGCACGGAACACCATGCGCCCGATGCGGCCGAAGCCGTTGATGCCGATCTTGATGGTCATGTCTATCTCCTAGAGTGCGATCGATGAAAGCGGGGCCGGCGCCGCAACCGGCGCGTCGCACCGGCTGCCGCGCGGGCGGGAATTACTGGGCGAGCGTGGCGCGCACGGTATCGGCGACGTTTTCCACCGTGAAGCCGAAGTGCTTGAACAGCACGCCGGCCGGGGCGGATTCGCCGAAGGTGTCGATGCCGACCACCGCCTGGACCTGGTACTTCCACCAGAAGTCGCTGACGCCGGCCTCCACTGCCACGCGCGGCACGCCAGCCGGCAGCACGCTGACCTTGTAGGCGGCGTCCTGCTTGTCGAACACGGTCGTCGCCGGCACCGATACCACGCGCACGTGCACGCCATCGGCAGCCAGCTGCTCGGCGGCGCCCACGGCCAGGCCCACTTCGGAGCCCGTGGCCAGGATCACCGCGTCCGGACGCTTGGTGCGCGGGTTGGTGCCATCGCGCAGCACATAGCCGCCGCGTGCGATATTGGCGCGCGTGACGTCATCGCGGCGCTGGAACGGCAGGTTCTGGCGGCTGAAGATCAGGCAGCTCGGGCCGTTCTCGCGGCGGATCGCCTCGGCCCAGGCCACGGCGGTCTCGGTGGTGTCGGCGGTACGCCAGACATCCATGTTCGGAATCAGGCGCAGGCTGGCCACGTGCTCGATCGACTGGTGGGTCGGGCCGTCTTCGCCCAGGCCGATGGAATCGTGCGTGAACACGAACAGCGAGCGGATCCGCATCAGCGCGGCCATGCGCAGCGCGTTGCGGCTGTAGTCCGAGAAAGTCAGGAACGTGGCGCCGTAGGGGATGTAGCCGCCATGCAGCGTGATGCCGTTCATGATGGCGCTCATGCCGAACTCGCGCACACCGTAGTTGATGTGGTTGCCCCAGGCGTCCACGCGCACGGCCTGGCTGCCCGACCAGTTGGTCAGGTTCGAGCCGGTCAGGTCGGCCGAGCCGCCCAGGAATTCGGGCAGCACCGGGCCGAAGGCCTCGATGGTGTTCTGGCTGGCCTTGCGCGTGGCGATCGTTTCGGCCTTTTCCTCGCACTTGGCGATGAAGGCGTCCACGGCGGCGTCGAACGCGCCCGGCAGCTCGCCGCGCATGCGGCGCGTGAATTCGCCGGCTTCATACGGATGCACTTCGGCGTACGACTCGAACAGCGCGTTCCAGGCGCGCTCCAGCGCGTTGCCGTTGGTCTTGGCGTCCCAGGCGGTGTAGGCGTCCTGCGGGAGTTCGAACGGGGCGTGCGTCCAGCCCAGCGCCTCGCGCGTGGCCAGCACTTCGGCGCCGCCCAGCGGGGCGCCGTGCACGTCGTGGCCGCCTTGCTTGTTCGGGGCACCCTTGCCGATGATCGTACGGCAGCAGATCAGGGTCGGCTTGTCGCTGGCCTTGGCCTGCGCGATGGCGTTGTCCACGGCCACCACGTCATGGCCGTCCACGCCACGAATCACGTTCCAGCCGTAGGCTTCGAAGCGCTTCGGGGTGTCGTCGGCGAACCAGTGCACCACGTCGCCGTCGATCGAGATGCCGTTGTCATCCCACATCGCAATCAGCTTGTTCAGCTTGAGCGTGCCGGCCAGCGAGCAGGCTTCGTGGCTGATGCCTTCCATCAGGCAGCCATCGCCCAGGAACACATAGGTGTGATGGTTGACGATGTCGTAGCCGGGGCGGTTGAATTCCTCGCCCAGCAGGCGCTCGGCCAGCGCCATGCCCACCGCGTTGGTGATGCCCTGGCCCAGCGGGCCGGTGGTGGTTTCCACGCCCGGCGTGATGCCGTACTCGGGGTGGCCGGCGGTCTTGCTGTGCAGTTGTCGGAAGTTGCGCAGTTCCTCGATCGGCAGGTCGTAGCCGGTCAGGTGCAGCAGCGCGTAGACCAGCATCGAGCCGTGGCCGTTGGACAGCACGAAGCGGTCGCGGTCGGGCCAGTGCGGGTTCGTGGGGTTATGCTTCAGGTGCCGGCCCCAGAGCGCCACGGCGATATCCGCCATGCCCATCGGTGCACCGGGGTGACCGGAATTGGCTTGCTGGACGGCGTCCATGGCAAGCACGCGGATGGCGTCCGCCATCAATTTGGCGGGCTGCGAGGCGAAAGGGCTGGTGGCGGGATGGGCGAGGGCAGACATGCGGCGAGAACCTGAGCGCGGGAAAACCGCAATTTTAGCAGAAGCAGAGGGTATTTCCGGACGCCCGGGCACGGCTCGAAGGGGTCGTCAAAGCTGGACCGAATGGCTGGCACCCGGCGTAGGCGCCACATTGGGCGATATCCATGTGGTTGCGGCGTCACGTTCCGCCCATCAACAGATCGAAATTGGCGACAGCGCCCAATTTGGCCGCATCTTCCGGCTCGATGGCCGCGTGATGAGCACCGAAGCGGACGCCTGGATCCAGCATGAATTGATGGTCCATCCCATGGCCGCGGCGCACGGCAGCCCGCGCAGTGCGCTGGTGGTGGGCGGCGGTGACGGCGGCTCGGCCTTCGAACTGCTGCGCATTCCCACGATCCGCGAGGTGCTGGTGGCCGAACTGGACGCCGAGGTGGTCCGCCTGGCGCGCGAATGGCTGCCGGGCATCCATCAGGGCGCCCTGAGTGCGCCCGGCAAGCCCGACGATCCGCGCCTGCACATCGCCATCGGCGACGCGCTCGGGCTGATGGAAGCCTTCGGCCGCGCCGGCCGGCGCTTCGACCTGATCGTCTTCGATCTGACCGAAGCCGACGATGGCAGCCCGGCCACCGCCCTCTTCTCCCTCCACGGCCTGCAGGCCGCGCGCCGCTGCCTGGCGCCGGGCGGGGCGATGTCGATCCACCTCGGCCCGCCGCTGCACCGGCCCGACACAGCCCGGCTGCTGCTGGCGCGCCTGCGCGAACTATTCGCCCATGTGGCGCCGCTCGCCACGTTCATCCCGGCCTACGGCGCGCTGTGGGGGATCGCGCTGACCAGCGACGCACTCGACATCGCCGCCTGCCCCGCGAGCCAGATCGCCGCGCGCCTGCGCCAGTGGCAGCTTGCGTCCGCGCTGCGCTGCTACCACGCCGATCTCCATCCGACGCTGTTCACGCACCCGCGCCATCTGCAGGCGATCTTCGACAGCGCCGGCGGCTCCAAGTAACATGCACCGGAAACGCCTGCCCATCCGGAGACCATCATGCCCAGACCGTCCAACACGCCCTGGCTGACCCCGTACCTCACGGTGGCCAGTGGTCGCGCCGCGCTCGACTTCTACAGCCGCGCGTTCGGCTTCACCGCCGGCCATGTGCTCGACGAAAACGGCGTGCCGACCCACGCCGAGATGCACTACCAGGGCGAACTCGTGGTCATGTTCGCGCCTGAAGGCGCCTGGGGCAGCACCGCCCGCACGCCGCGCTCGCTCGGCGTGGAGGCCCCGCAGACCTTCTATGTCTACTGTGGCGACGTGGACGCCATCTACGCCCAGGCCCTCGCCGCCGGCGCCATCAGCGTGATGCCGCCCGCCGACCAGTTCTGGGGCGACCGCTACTGCATGGTCGAAGACCCGGATGGCTACCGCTGGGGCTTCGCCACCCGCCTCGACCCGGCCAAGGCGCCCGCCAACTCCTGACTGACTGATGCCCCCTCGCTTTTTCATTGACTCGGCACTGACTGCCGATGCCGTGCTCGACTTGCCCGACGCCGTGGTGCGTCACATCCAGGTGCTGCGCCTCGCCCCGGGCGACGCCATCACGCTGTTCGACGGCCGCGGCGGCAGCCACGCGGCCACGCTGGCGGACATCGGCAAGCGGCACGCCACCGCGCAGGTGGCCGGCCACGACCCGGCCGAGGCCGAACTGCCCTACCGCGTGACGCTGGCGCAGGGGCTGGCCGGCGGCGACAAGATGGACTGGCTGATCGAGAAAGCCGTCGAACTCGGCGTCACCGAGATCCAGCCCCTGCAGGCTGCGCGCTCGGTCGTGCGGCTGTCGGGCGACCGCGCCGCGCGCCGCCAGGCGCACTGGCAGGCCCTTGTGCAGGCCGCGTGCGAGCAATGCGGACGGAACCGCTTGCCGGACGTGGCGCCGCTGGCTACCTTGGAAGCGTGGCTGGCGGCATCGGCCCAACCGGCTGGAGGTGCGCCGCGGCTGCTGCTTTCGCCACGCGCGTCGGCGTCGCTGCCCGAGTTGGCCGCCGCGCACCGCGATGCCTGGCGCGAACAGGGCGTAACGCTGGTGATCGGCCCCGAAGGCGGGCTATCTCCCGAGGAAGAGGCGGCGGCGATCCGCGCCGGATTCACGGGCGTGTCGCTGGGGCCGCGCATCCTTCGTACCGAAACCGCCGGGCTGACCTGCCTGGCGGCCCTGAACGCCGTACTTGGCGGATTCTGACCTTCCAAACTCCAAAGGAGTCGATGATGGGACTACTCGATAGCGTGCTGGGCGGCGTGCTCGGCCAACTGGGCGGGCAACGCGAAGATGGCCAGCCCGGCGGGGGCGGCATGAATCCGAAGCTGATGATCGCGCTCGGCCTGCTGGCCATGATGGCGATGCGCAACAAGACACAGGGCGCCGATGGCAGCGTGGCGCCGGCCGACGCGAGCGATCCGGGCGCGGCGGGCGGGCTTGGCGGACTGGGTGGACTTGGAGGATTGGGCGGGATGCTCGGGGGCATGCTCGGGGGCGGCAGTGCGCCGGCGCCCGGCGGTATGGACCTCGGCTCGCTGCTCGGCGGCCTGCTGGGCGGCCAGGGCGAGGCCACCGGCAGCGCGCAGGCGATGGGTGCGGCCACGGGCGGCATCGGCGCGCTCCGCGACATGCTCTCGCAGGCCGGTCTCGGCCAGCAGGTGGATTCGTGGATTGGCGGCGGCGCCAACGAGCCGGTCAGCCCGGCGGACCTGAGCGGCGCACTCGGCGGCAGCGGCGCGCTGCAATCGCTGGCGGAAACCACGGGCATGTCGCAGGACGACGTGGCGGCCAGCCTCAGCGAGGGCCTGCCCGAGCTGATCGACCGGCTCACGCCGAACGGCCAGTTGCCGCCATCGGCCTGACCTGCCCCGTCCGAACCTGCAAAAAGAAAATGCCCGCTGCAACAGCGGGCATTTCTTATTCAGCAGGCGGCTTCAGGCGAACGAGTAGAACACCCGGAACTGGACCTTGCGCTCGGCCCAGAACTCGGCCGCGTCGCGGAAGACGTCGAGCAGCACCTCACGCCCCTCCTTGTCGAATTTCTGCGCAATCGGCAGTCCTTCCAGCACGATCACGAAGCCCGGCTGCGGGCCGGCCTTGTGGATCATGTCCGTCAGGCAATCAGACAGCGCATCGAAATTCTTGCCGAAATGCTTCGGGAAGGTGAATTCCGTGGCAATCGTCTCAAGGATCTCCGCCTTGCTCGCGCAATGGGCGCAATTGGCGTACAGGAAATGCTGGTTCAGCGCGGCGGCCGCGTGGGCCAGCTCAGGCACGCGGAACGCGCGAATCGACTGGACGATGTTCGGACGCACCGTCTTGAACAGGTTCATGGCTCCCTCGCTGGTGCCGTCGTCGGCCCAGGTCACCATGGCGGGCGCGCATGCGGGCGGAAGTCTGTGCGTGAGCTCCTGTCGGGGCATCATGAGCACGTTGTCATAAAGGTTCTGGGCCTGATGGTGGGCCCGTTGCCAGCCATCTCCGGCGCCGCGCTCCTCGCGGGCGGCAAGGGCGTCGCCCAATCCGAAAATGTCAGTCATCATTTGGTTATCCGTTTGAAACTGTTGTAGTGGTCTTCCGTGTAATAGCAGTCGTTGGCGGCGCGCTGATCCCCACCACAAACGATCCGCCTGGCTCCCCGATTCCGGCTTTTGGTGTTGCTGTTCTTGACGGTGTATTCGCGGTAATACCCGCGCGGCTGCTGCGGCAGGATGCGTTCGTAATTACCGAACCGCGAACCATCCTTGTCGAACGGAAACGGCCCGCCGGACTCGATGCGCTCCAGTGTCTGGCGCGCATCGTTGGGCAACTGCTGCGTGGCGATGGTTCCCGCCATGCCGTCGATGC
This sequence comes from Cupriavidus sp. OV096, assembly GCF_900115455.1. Classification (NCBI taxonomy): domain Bacteria; kingdom Pseudomonadati; phylum Pseudomonadota; class Betaproteobacteria; order Burkholderiales; family Burkholderiaceae; genus Cupriavidus; species Cupriavidus sp. OV096. Next base: position 117,039 of record NZ_FOWM01000011.1, on the reverse strand, counting down.
TGGCGCCCAGATCCTGCGTCGCCTGCCGAGCCACCGCAACCTGCGCACCGGTGGCGATGGCCACCGACAGCGCCGCGCCCGCCAACACATGGCCCAGGCGTCGTGCCAGGCTCAGGGACTGCCAAAGTGACTGCCGCTGCGTCTGGTTCGGGGAAATCCTGGATCCCACGTTATCGAAATATTGGTTGGACGGTCATTCCGGCGCGCGAAACCTGCTCGCGGGCACCGGCGCGCCCGGGACGAGCGCCTGCATTCAAAGGCGTAAGGTTACGCGCATGTCCACCAATAATCAATCCCTGCGCGCCGCCGCGCCGGAAATCTTCAATTGTTTCAATATGTTATTTGGATGTGGGCGCATACTAACCTTGCATACGATGCCCCGAACGGCTGCATGAAAAAAGCCGGGCGAACCCGGCTTTCCTGATACCGCGTGGCAAATACCCGACTTCAGCGCTTGGCCGCCGCATCCACCACGACCAGCGAGGTCATGTTGACGATACGCCGCACCGTGGCCGACGGCGTCAGGATGTGCACCGGCTCCTTCACGCCGAGCAGGATCGGGCCGATGGCCACGTTATTGCCCGCCGCCACCTTGAGCAGGTTGTACGAGATGTTGGCTGCGTCGATATTCGGGCACACCAGCAGGTTGGCCTCGCCCACCAGCGCGCCGTCCGGCACCAGCGAATCACGCAGCTTCTGGTCGAGCGCGCTGTCGCCGTGCATCTCGCCATCCACCTCGAGTTCCGGTGCGCGTTCGCGCAGGATGGCGAGCGTATCGCGCATCTTGCGTGCCGAAGGCGCCTCGGACGTACCGAAGTTCGAATGCGACAGCAGGCCCACCTTCGGCTCGATACCGAAGCGCTTGAGTTCTTCCGCCGCCATCATCGTGATCTCGGCCAGTTCCTCGGCGGTCGGGTCGATGTTGACGTGGGTGTCCACCAGGAAGATCTGGCGGCCCGGCAGGACCAGCCCGTTCATGGCCGCGTAGACCTTGTTCGTGCCGCCCAGCACCTGGTCGATGTAGCGCAGGTGCGCGGCCGTGGTGCTGACCGTGCCGCAGATCATGCCATCGGCCTCGCCCTTCTTGACCAGCATGGCGCCGATCAGCGTCGTACGGCGGCGCATCTCCAGCTTGGCGTACTGCTGGGTGATGCCCTCGCGCGCCATCATCTTGTAGTAGCTTTCCGAATAATCCCGGAAACGCTCGTCGTGCTCGGGGTTGACCACGGTGAAGTCCACGCCCATGCGCAGACGCAGGCCGAAGCGCTCGATGCGGTGCGTCAGCACGGCCGGACGACCGATCAGGATCGGGTTGGCCAGCTTTTCGTCGACGATGACCTGCACTGCGCGCAGCACGCGCTCTTCCTCGCCCTCGGCGAAGACGATGCGCTTCTTCTCCATCTCGACCTTGCGCGCTGCCGCGTAGATCGGCTTCATCAGCGTGCCCGAGTGGTACACGAACTGCTGGAGCTGGAGGCGGTAGGCGTCCATGTCCTCGATCGGACGCGCGGCCACGCCGGACTTGGCGGCGGCCTCGGCCACGGCCGGGGCGATCTTGACGATCAGGCGCGGATCGAACGGCTTCGGGATCAGGTATTCCGGACCGAAGGACAGGTCCTGGATGCCGTAGGCCGTCGCCACGATGTCGCTCTGTTCCTGGCGCGCCAGTTCGGCCACGGCGTGCGCGGCGGCCACTTCCATTTCACGCGTGATCGTCGTGGCGCCGCAATCGAGCGCGCCGCGGAAGATGAACGGGAAGCAGAGGACGTTGTTGACCTGGTTCGGGTAGTCGGTACGGCCCGTGGCGATCACGGCGTCCGGACGCACTTCCTTGACCAGCTCCGGCATGATTTCCGGATTCGGATTGGCGAGTGCCAGCACCAGCGGCTTGTCGGCCATGCGCTGGACCATGTCCTGCTTCAGCACGCCGGCAGCGGACAGGCCCAGGAAGATGTCGGCGCCATCGATGACTTCGGCCAGCTTGCGCTTGTCGGTCTTCTGCGAGAAACGCGCCTTTTCCGGGTCCATCAGCTCGGTACGGCCTTCGTAGACCACGCCGACCAGATCGGTCACCCAGATGTTTTCGATGGGCAGGCCCAGGTCCACCAGCAGGTCCAGGCAGGCCAGCGCGGCCGCGCCGGCGCCCGAGGCGACCAGCTTGACCTCGGAGATGTCCTTGCCCACCACCTTCAGGCCGTTGATGACCGCCGCGCCCACCACGATGGCGGTGCCGTGCTGGTCGTCGTGGAAGACGGGAATCTTCATCCGCTCACGCAGCGTGCGCTCCACGTAGAAGCATTCCGGCGCCTTGATGTCCTCAAGGTTGATGCCGCCGAAGGTCGGCTCGAGCGAGGCGATGATATCGACCAGCTTCTGCGGGTCTTTTTCGTCGATCTCGATGTCAAACACATCGATACCGGCGAATTTCTTGAACAGGCCGGCCTTGCCTTCCATGACCGGCTTCGAGGCTGCGGCGCCGATGTCGCCCAGGCCCAGCACGGCCGTGCCGTTGGTGATCACGGCAACGAGGTTGCCACGCGCGGTGTAGCGGAAGGAATTGGCCGGATCGGCAACGATCTCCTCGCAAGCGGCGGCAACACCTGGCGAATAGGCCAGGGCCAGGTCGCGCTGGTTCGAGAGCGGCTTGGTCGGGGTGACGGAGATCTTGCCCGGGGTCGGAAACTCGTGATACTCGAGCGCGGCCTTGCGCAGCGCCTCACGCTGCTGTTGTTTCAGATCGTCTTGGGACGGGGACTGCTGAGGACTGGTCATCTGCGCATCTTCCGATCGGTGGAGCCGCACTGAAATTCGCGGAAAACCGAGCGGGCCGGCTCCACGTACCCGCTGTCTCTGCTTTTTGAACTGCGCATTTTATATTGTGAAATATTATTTCACAATAAGCGTTTTGCGCGGGGCAGCTTTGCGTTTCGGTACAATATGCCGCATGCCGAAGGGCTTGACCACCGGTAATCTCCCACGGCTTTTTTCGCCAAACGCCCATCCCCCATGCCGGACCCCGCCAGCGCCCCGCTTTCCGAATTCGACCTGATCCGCCAGTTCTTCACCCGCCCGGTCCACAAGGCCGCGTTGGGCGTAGGCGACGATTGCGCGCTGATCGAGGGCCGTCCGGGCCATCAACTGGCCATTAGCACCGACATGCTGGTCAGCGGCCGCCATTTCTTCCCCGATGTGCCCCCGCGTGCGCTCGGCCACAAGGCATTGGCGGTCAACCTCTCCGATCTTGCCGCGATGGGCGCCGAACCTCGCGCCTTCACGCTCGCGCTGGCCTTGCCCGAGGCGGATCCCGCCTGGCTGGCCGAACTGGCCGCCGGCATGCTGGCGCTGGCCGATGCCCACGGCTGCGAGCTGATCGGCGGCGATACGACCAAGGGACCGCTTACGCTGTCGATTACCGTGTTCGGCGATGTGCCCGGCCGTCAGGCGCTGCGCCGCGACGCCGCGCGGCCCGGCGACGATATCTGGATCTCCGGCACCCTCGGCGACGCCCGCCTGGCGCTGGGCGACTGCCGGGGCGAATGGCTGCTGCCCGAGCCGGATTTCACGATCATCCGGCCGCGCATGGACACCCCCACCCCGCGCGTGGCGCTGGGCATGGCGCTGCGTGGCATCGCCCATGCCGCGCTCGATATCTCGGACGGGCTGATCGGCGACCTCGGCCATATCCTCACCCGGTCGGCGCTGGGCGCGATCATCGACGTGGATGCGCTGCCTCGCTCCGAAGTGCTCGGCGCCCAGCCGCTGGCGCGCCAGCGCGAATGCGTACTGGCCGGCGGCGATGACTACGAACTGTGCTTCACGGCGCCCGTCGGCGCGCGCGAAGCCATCGCCGGCATCTCCCGGCAACTCGGCCTGCCGCTGACGCGTGCCGGCAGCATCACACCGGAGCCGGGCCTGCGCCTGGTGGATGGTGACGGCAACCCCTACGCCTTCAGCGGCACCGCGTTCGACCACTTCGCTTCCTGACACTTCGCGCACGAGCCATGTCATGATGCCGCCATGCGCTCGGCGGGAGCCACCGCCGCGCGCCATATGACAAAAGCAAGACAGACGAGCCAACTCCTGATGTCCGCCTATCCTCCCGGGGCCGCGCCGCGCGACCCTGTTCCCCCCGTCACGCTGGAAGCGGGACAAACCGCGCGCGTCACGCGCCCCACCGCGCGCTTCATGCTCGGCCATCCCGCACGCGCCATCGCACTCGGCTTTGGCTCGGGGCTGTCGCCGGTCAGCCCGGGCACGGTCGGCACGCTGTACGGCTGGCTGTCGTTCGTTGTGATCTCGATGTGGATCGAGCCGTCCACGTGGCTCTGGATCATCGCCGGCGGTTTCCTCGTCGGCATCTGGGCGTGCCGGCGTACCGCGCGCGATATGGGCGTGTATGACCATGGCAGCATGGTCTGGGACGAGATCGTGGCGTTCTGGCTGGTGCTGCTGTTCGTCACCCCCACCGGCTTCTGGGGCCAGTTCGCGGCGTTCCTGTGGTTCCGCCTGTTCGACATCGCCAAACCCGCACCCATCGCCTACTACGACCGCACGCTCAAGGGCCCCGGCCTGCTCGGCGCGTTTGGCGTGATGTTCGACGACATCTTCGCGGCCTTCTACACCCTGCTCGTGTTCGCGCTCTGGCGCTCGTTCTGAGCGGGCATCGCATCGTCAAATAAGGATTCGTCGATATGTCCGTCAGTCGCCTGCTTGACCAGCTTGCCATCCAGGCCGGATCCGTCCTTGCGGAACATTCGCTGATGCTTGCCACGGCGGAATCGTGCACCGGCGGCCTCGTCGCCGCCGCGATCACCGATGTGGCCGGGTCGTCGGGCTGGTTCGAGCGCGGCTTCGTCACGTATTCGAACGAAGCCAAGTCCACGATGCTGGGGGTGCCGGCGAAGCTGATCCGCGATCATGGCGCGGTCAGCGAGGAAGTGGCCCATGCCATGGCCGAGGGCGCGCTGCTGAACAGCCGCGCGCAGGTGTCGCTGGCGATTACCGGCGTGGCCGGCCCGGGCGGCGGCACGCCGGAAAAGCCCGTCGGCATGGTCTGTTTCGGCTGGAGCAACCGCGTTACCACGCTGACGCAGACGCAGCGGTTCAAGGGCGATCGCGCCCAGATCCGCCGCCAGGCCGCGGAGCATGCCATGCGCGGCCTCTTCGAATTGATCCGAAACGAGCAGTAAGCTGCCCGCTCCGGCGGCTATCACGCTGATCGTCGCTTAACCGTGACGATAGCGGTTGATGGTCTCGCGCGTCTGCAACGCCACATTCCGGGCGGCCGTGGCGAAATCCTTGTCACGGCTCGCGTACAGGATGGCGCGCGAGGAATTGATCATCATGCCGGTGCCGTCGGCGGTGCGGCCGGCCTTCACCGTGGCCTCGATGTCCCCGCCCTGCGCGCCGATGCCCGGAATCAGCAGCGGCATGTCACCCACGATCTGGCGCACCTTGGCGATTTCATTCGGGAACGTGGCGCCGACCACCAGTCCCATCTGCCCGTTAGTATTCCAGCGCTCGCGCGCGGCCTCGGCCACCACCTGGTAGAGCGGCTTGCCGTCGACCTGCAGGAACTGTACGTCCGAGCCGCCCGGGTTGGAGGTCCGGCACAGCACGATCACCCCCCGCCCCGGATGCGCCAGGTACGGCGACATCGAATCGAACCCCATGTACGGGCTGACCGTGACCGCATCGGCGCGGTAGCGCTCGAACGCCTCCACGGCATAGTGCTCGGCCGTGGAGCCGATGTCGCCGCGCTTGGCATCCAGGATCACCGGAATCCCCGGGTGGGCATCGTGGATGTACTCGATCAGTTGCTCGAGCTGGTCCTCGGCGCGCTGCGAATGGAAATAGGCGATCTGCGGCTTGAAGGCGCAGACCAGGTCGGCCGTGGCGTCGACGATCTCCCGGCAGAACGAGAAAATCGCGCCGCCCGTGCTGGTCAGGGACAGCGGCAGCTTGGCCGGGTCCGGATCGAGGCCGACGCACAGCAGGGAATCGTTACGCTGCCATGCGGCGGACAGCTGCTCGGTGAAAGTCATGGGATGCTCGATGTTGGGTAAGGCCCGGGGGCCGGACGTTATCCAAGGATAACGCGGCGGCGCGCCGGCCGGTTGTCGCGGGGCGCCGGCAGCGCGGTCCGGCGCACGATATATGGCGTTGGCGCAATTTTACCCGTTGCGTGCTATCGTTTTCGGGTTTTGCGCTCCCGCTTAATAAGAGCGACCTCGCTACGTCGCCAAATCCCGTCTCGCCTCCCATGACCCTCGATCGCCGCGGCATCGTCCTGCTCGTCATCCTCACGCTCGCCTGGGGCATCAACTGGCCCATCATGAAGGTGGGCGTCGCCCATTTCCCGGCCATGGGCTTCCGGCTGCTCTGCATGGCCGGCGGGCTGGTGGCGCTGGGACTGGCGCTGAAGCTGCGCGGGGAATCCCTCCACGTACCGCGCGCCAGCTGGCCGATGGTGATCAAGCTAGCCATCCCGAACATGGTGATCTGGCACCTGTTCGCGATCTGCGCGGTCAAGATGCTGTCCTCGGGCCGCGCGGCCATCCTCGGCTACACCATGCCGATCTGGGCCGTGGTCTGGGGGCTGGTGCTGTTCCGGGACCGCATCGCCCTGTCCGCCTGGATCGGCATTGCCTGCGCGCTGGCCGGCACGGTGCTGCTGCTCTCGGGAGAGATCGCCGCGCTCACCGGCAGCCCGGCCGGCACCTTGCTGATGCTGGTGGCGGCGGCCGGCTGGGGCCTCGGCACCCAGTTGATGAAGCGGACCCAGGTGGATATTCCCATCGGCGCGCTCACGTTCTGGATGCTGGCCATCACCCTGCCCTTCCTGGGCCTCGGCACGCTGCTGCTGGAGTCGGGCTGGCGCATGCCCACGGCCGTGGAATGGGGCGCCATCGCCTATAACGCCGTGGTGGTCTTCGCCTACTGCCACCTGGTCTGGTTCGCGCTGGCGCGCAGCCTGCCGCCGGTGGTGTCCAGCCTGTCGATCATGTTCATCCCCGTGGTGGGGGTCTTCTCGGGCATGTGGCTGCTCGGCGAGACGCCGCACTGGCAGGACTACGCGGCCATCGTGCTGATGTTCGCGGCGCTGTCTTCGGTGATGCTGGCCCCGCTGCTGCGCCGCCGCCTGTAAGCCAAACGTAGGGCGGCGTTCGCGGCGCGCAACGGGTGGCGCGCGGGATGAGATTTCGCTTAACAAGCCCCCCTGCGTTGGATTACACTCGCGGCCATCAGAATCCCGGAGAAAGTACGTGGGCAGTAGCATCGGGTGTTCGAGTTGCCGCGGTCGTACCGCGACATCGTCGGATGCCATGTCACTGCGGGCTGCGTAACGACGATCCGCGGGGCCCTGCCCTTGCTTATCGCCGTCCTTGCCCGCAGACACCTGCGGGTGAGTGTCTTTCCGTTTCCCCCTGCGGCCGTCGCCCTGACTGCCGTGTCGCGCTTCGGATCTTCCCTCTCCCGGCCAGCCAGCCAAACCCAGGCAAACGCCATCGCCTTGCCCGCGCGCCGCTTTGTTGCGGCCGTCCGCAGCGCGATCACGCTTGCCCGTGGCCGCGCCATGGTCACCCGGCTGGCTTGCCTTGCCTGCGCCTGTCTTCGATGCATCGACAACCGCGCCATCAGTAACAAGGAACCCAGGGATGATCAACCTGTTCGTCCTGCAGAAAGGCCGGCTTGCCCAGGAGCAGGTCGACGAGCGCAATGAGCTGCTGCAGCACAAGCCCATCTGGATCGACGTCGTCAGCCCCGACGACGAGGAGCTGGCATGGATCAAGGAAGCCTATAACGTCGTCCTGCCGGAACTCGAGGACCTCGGTGACCTGGAAGCGTCCGCCCGGTATTTCGAGGGCGAGGACGAGAACATCCACATCCGCACCGATTTCCTGCTGGCCGAGGACGAGGCGTCGCGCAACGTGCGCGTGGCCTTCGTGCTCACGCGCGACGTGCTGTTCTCCATCCACGACGAGGATCTGCCGGTGTTCCGGCTGGTGCGCCTGCGCGCGCGCATGCGGCCGGGTTCGGTGCGCAATGCCAAGGACGTGCTGATGGACCTGTACGCCACCGACGCCGAGTACTCCGCCGACTCCATTGAGGAGATCTACGAGCGGCTGGAGGAAGCCAGCCGCCGGGTGCTGGCCGAGAACGTGACCGATGCCGCCGCCGCCGACGTGCTGGAAACCATCGCCCGCGAGGAAGACTTGAACGGCCGCATTCGCCGCAACGTCATGGATACGCGCCGCGCGGTGTCGTTCCTGATGCGCAGCCAGCTGCTGTCCGCCGAGCAGCAGGACGAGGCCCGCCAGATCCTGCGCGACATCGACTCCATCGAAAACCACACCGCGTTCCTGTTCGACAAGATCAACTTCCTGATGGATGCGACGGTCGGTTTCATCAACATCAACCAGAACAAGATCATCAAGCTGTTCTCGGTGGTGTCGGTAGCGCTGATGCCGCCGACGTTGATCGCGAGCATCTACGGGATGAACTTCAAGCTGATGCCGGAACTGGACTGGGCCGCGGGCTACCCGTGGGCCATCGCGCTGATGGCCGTGTCGGCGGCGATTCCACTGATCTACTTCCGCCGCAAGGGCTGGCTGAGCTGAAGTCAGTGCCAGCGCCAGCGCCCGTTGCCGGAAGCGCTAGTCCGGCAGCGTGGCCGCGCCCATGCGGCGCGCGATGATCGACGCCTTGACGCGGAAGTTGACGTGCACGTTGGCGCAATATGTCTTCTTGTCGAAGCATTTCGGCGCCGGCAGCGCCGCCGCGAGCCGCGCGGCCTGCCCGACGCCTAGCTTGGCGGCCGAGGTGTGGAAGTAGTGCTGGGCGGCGGCCTCGGCACCGAAGACGCCCTCGCCCCACTCCACCGAATTCAGGTAAATCTCAAAGATCCGCTGCTTGTCGAGCCAGAACTCGAGCATCCACGTGATGGCCAGCTCCTGGCCCTTGCGCAGGTAGTGCTGCTCGGGCGCCAGGAACAGGTTCTTGGCGAGCTGCTGCGTGATGGTCGACCCGCCGCGCACGATGCGCCCGCGCTGCTTGTTGCGCTCCCGGGCGGTCAGCATCGCGTCGAGGTCGTAGCCGGGATGATTGACGAAATCCGCGTCCTCGCTGGCGATGACCGCGCGCTTCAGGTGCCGCGAGATGTCGTCGTAGCGCACCCACTCGCGCTCGACCCCGCAACTCCAGACATTGGCGCCGCAGAGCCGCCAGCGCTCGGCGCGCATGAAGGTCGTGGACGATGGGTTCACGACCTGCCACGCGGCAATCTGGAGGAAGAAGTAGAGCTGCATCGCCAGCACGCCCGCCACCAGGCAGCCGGCGAGATAGCCGAGCCAGCGCAGCGGATTGGCCGCGCTGCCGGCACGCGCCGGCGATCGGGAGGAAGTCCGCTGGCGCGCCAAGCCGGGTGGCCTCAGCGGGCGGCTTCGGCCTGGAGCCCGGCTCGCAATTCCGCGAGAACGGGGACAGTGTTGGGCCGCACGCCGCGCCAGTTGTAGAACGCCTCGGCGGCCTGCTCCACGAGCATGCCCAGGCCGTCGCTGGTGCGCGCGCCCCATTGGGCGGCGTAGGCCAGGAACACGGTCGGACGGGCGCCGTACATCATGTCGTAGGCCAGCACGCCCTCGCCCAGCAGGTAGTCAGGCACGGGCGGCACTTCGCCCTGGAGGCTGCTCGACGAGGCGTTGATCACCACGTCGCAGCGCTCTTCCTCGCTCAGGGCGGACAGCGCGTCCAGCCCACCGCCCCACAGTTCCACGTTGTACTGGTCGGCCGCTTCGACGAATTCCTCGAGCATATCGCTCGCCTTGGAAGCGGTGCGATTGGCCACCACGATCCGCGCCGGACGGCACTCGATCAGCGGCAGCATCGCTCCCATGGCCGCGCCACCGGCGCCGAGCAGCAGGATGCGCTTGTCTTCCAGCAGCACATCCAGGTTGTCCTGGATGTCGCGGACCAGGCCCACGCCGTCGGTGTTGTCGCCATGGATCAGGCCGTCCTCGATCCACATCGTATTGACCGCGCCCGCGGCTTCGGCGCGCGGGGTCAGGCGGTCGGCCAGGTCGTACGCTTCCAGCTTGAACGGGGTGGTCACGTTGAAGCCGTGGCCACCTTCGGCCAGGAAGCGGCGCACCGTGTCGGCAAAGGCGCCGAGCGGTGCTTCGAGGCGGTCGTACTGCACGGCTTCGCCGGTCTGGCGCGCGAAGGCGGCGTGGATTGCCGGCGAGCGGCTGTGCGAAACGGGGTTGCCCACCACCACGTAGCGGTCTTGCTGCACGGGCGGGTTCGGCTGGGAAGTCAGGTCTGTGGTCATCAACGGGGTTGCAGGCGGACGTCGAGCCCGCTCCGCGTGAACTTGAACGTGGAAATGACTTCCAGGATGTCCTGGCGCTGTTGCATTTCCGGGGTAAAGGCGCCGAACGGCGCGGCGGCGCGCACGATGGCCACGGCCTGGCGGTCCAGCGCGGGGTCGCCCGAACTCTTGGCCACGTCGATGGACTCGACGTTGTAGCCGTCGCGGTTATAGCCGAGCTTGCCGAGCCGGTTGACGTTGATCACCAGGATCAGCTGGCCGTACAGCGGCTTGCCATTGCGCTGGGGGAAGTCGCTCGTGCCGCGCGTCTCGATCTTGCGGCGCAGGCGGTCGTAATACTGGGCGTAGTCCACGCCCTGCGCGCTGGTCGCGGTCAGCTGCATGCGCTTGGGCCGCTTGGCGTACTGCTCCAGGTTCCGGCCGATCTCGGCCTCCAGCCGTGCCATCTCGGTCACGGCGGTGCGGTCGTCCTGGCCACGCGTGGGGGCCGGCTGCCGCTGTTCGCCCGGCTTCACGGGCTGGCTGCGCACGCTCGGCGCGGCTTCGCGCGATTGCGTCATCAGCCGGCGCTGGTCTTCTTCCAGTTGCTCGATGCGGCGCTGCGTCAGCCGCATCAGGTCGCCATCCTTGGACTCGGTCTGCGCCGGCAGCGGCGTGGTGGCACGCTGGGCGTCGTGGTCGCCGCCGCCGTCCAGGTTGGCCTGGGCCAGCACGGTCGGGTTGCGGGGGCGTTCGGCGGACTTGGAGTTGACCAGCACCACGTCGAGCTGCGGATCGGACCGCTTGATCTCGAAGACTTCGGGCGCGGCAATCCGCACCATCAGGATCAGCGCGTGAATGGCCACCGACACGGCCAGCGCCTTGGCCAGCGTGCCGCTGGAATGCCACCACTGCAGGGGATGGCGGGGAGCAACAAGAACGGCGTTCACGATGGCGGTGGGCGGGAGCGTCCGGAAATGCAGACAGTGAATACGAAGGGCGGCCACCCCACCGCAGGCGGGGTTGGCCGGATCAGACTTCGATTGTAAGGGAGCGGATTGCTTTTCCGAAGGGGTCAGGCCGTCGGGCTGGCCCCGGTGTCGCGTGGCGCCGACGCCTCGTCGTCCGAGGCGGGCTCGGCGCCCTCCCCGGCCGGGGTTTCCTGGCCTTCCGGCGCCCCTTCCGAGCCACCCTCGGCAGCCGCTTCCGCCGCATCTTCGGCCGCCGCCTCGGCAGCGGCCTCGGCCGACACTTCCGCCGCCTCCTCGTCGCTCTCCAGCTCTTCCTCGGGGACTTCGCCTTCCCCGGCGAAGACCTCAAGCACGCGGCACGACACTTCCAGCGAAATCTCGTCCGTCGAGGCAATCTCGAGCAGCACCTGGGTGCCCCGGGCCGCCTGCGCCAGTTCCGCCACGCGCGTGACCAGCGGAATCTCGGTAAAGCGCACCGCGCCTTCCTTGAGCACGGTCGCCATCAGCTTCTCGCGGCCTTCCTGGGCCAGCCAGCGCAGGCACCAGTAGCGTTCCATCGTCGACTGGTGCTCGGCATAGGCCGCATAGGTGCCTTCGAAGTCCGCCACAGCGGCCAGCAGGTCGGCATCCTTGGGCTTGAACGGCGCCACCAGCTTGGCCGTGACGCCATGCTGCGCCACCGCCAGGATCTGCCACTGGTTCACCAGATCGACGTAACGGCGCAGCGGCGAGGTGCTCCACGCGTACTGCGCCACGCCCAACCCCTCATGCGGCGCCGGGTAGGTCTGCATCCGCGTACGGTGCATGCCCCACGCCTTCTGGGTGCGATAGATGCCCGGCACGCCGTGGTCGGCCAGGAGCTTGCCCCACGTGCTGTTGGCCAGGATCATCAGCTCGGCCACGATCTTGTCCAGCGGGGAGCCCCGGCGGCGCTGCTCGATGCGCACGCGCTCGGCGCCGCCTTCGAGTTGATCGATATAGAAGTTGTAGTCAGCCCGGTTGTGCGACTCCGGCCGCAGCCCGCTGGCGAGGCGCGCGCGCTGGCGCTCGTCATGCAGGTGGTTGGCCAGGTGGAACAGGTGCGTCAGCGCGGAGCGGAACGGGTAGTCGCCGGTGCCGTTGGCCAGCGCGGCCTCGGTCACCACGTCCTCGAGCAGGTTGTGGCGCAGGTTGGCGGCAATCGGCACCCGCTCGGCGCGGGTTTCGCTGGCGGTGATGGCGATGCCGTCCGGTGTGTTCGGGTCCACCGTCACATAGAGCGACAGCGCCGGGCAGGTGCGCCCTTCCTGGAGCGTGTAGCGCTCCACGATGGGGTCCGGCAGCATGGTGATCTTGTCGCCCGGGAAGTACACCGTGGACAGACGATGCCGCGCGATGGCGTCGAGCGCATCGCCACGCTTGATGCCCAGCGCCGGCGCAGCAATGTGGATACCCACGCGCAGCTTGCCGCCGTCGAGTTCGGTGACGGACAGCGCGTCGTCGATCTCGGTCGTCGTCACATCGTCGATCGAGAACGCCTGCACGTCGGCCAGCGGCAGGTCGCCGCCCGGCTCCGGCACGTCCACGTCCGGGAAGCCGGTGCCCTTCGGGAAGCATTCGGAGAGGAACTTGGCCTCGTGCAGCGCGCGCGGGCTGGACACGCCGCCCACGGCCACCATCAGCCGCATCGGCGTCATGCCGAGCGCCGTGCAGGCGGCGTCCATCGCCTTGAATTCGAGGCTGTTCTTGTCCGGCTTGAACAGCAGTTGCAGCACCTTGCCCCGGAACGCGTCCGGCAGCGTCCGCGCCTTGAGCTGGTCTTCATAGCCGGCCTGCACCAGCGCCTGCTGCTTCTTGCGTTCGACGGCGGCCAGCGCGGCCTGCAGCTGGTCTTCCGGGGCGCGCAGGTAGCGGCCACGGCCCTTGCGGCGGAAATAGACCGGGTTGCCATGCAGCGCCATGGCCAGCGCGGCCTGCTGCACCGGGCCGGCATCGGCGCCGTAGTATTCGGCGGCCAGCTCGGCAAAGCCGAATTCCTCGGCCGGCGCGCATTCCCAGAGGAAGTCGAGGTCGATGTCGGCGGTCAGGTCGCCGGTCTGCCGCACCATTTCGATTGCCGACGGCTGGGCAAACTGCAGCAGCACGTCGCGCGCCTTCACCTTGGTGCGTTTGCCTGCTGGCAATTCCACCTGGTAGGCCTCGCCCTGCTGGGCGAGCACGGTGCCGGCGCGAATTTCGCCGCCTTCTTCAAACAGCAACTGCATGGATCGGTACTTTCAGAAATGCCGGGCGCCGTCACCGCGTGAGCGTGGGAGCGGGTTCCCGGGCAGAGTCGACGGACCGCCCGTGATGGATGGGCGCCGTGGGCCGCCATATGGCAATGGGTCCGGCAGATGTGGCCGGTCGGACTCCGGATGATACCGCACCGCCGCCGGCGCAGGCCGGCGCAGCAGGTCTGGCAGGAAGACCTCGGTCACCAGCATGGTGCCGCCGCCGCGCCGGAACACCGAGCGCCGCGCGGGCAGCATCGGCACATCCTGCATGGCCGGCACCACGCGGGCCAGGGCCTGCCGCAGCGGATGCTCCGGACGCAGCCGCGCAAACTGGAACGGCTCGCGCCGCACGCGCGGATCGATAAACAGCGCCCCACCGAGCGGGCGCTCACCTAAGCCGCGCAGGAACGGCCAGTCGCGCGGCGCGTGGTGCGGATCGACGATGGTATGGGCGAAGATGGCCGGCACATCGTCGCAGATAAGCAGCACTTCGCGCGTGATGGCCGGCACGGGCCGGATCAGGCCGATGGTCCGCCATTCATCGGCAAACGGCCGTTGGAGCGACTGGGCGAGCCGCTTGACGCGGAACTGCGCGGAGGCGGCCATCAGCCGGGCGGTCAGCGAGCCCTCGCCAATCACCCAGCGGCGCAGGTTGAAGGGGATGTCGGCATCGAACGGCAAATGCGCCCGCCACGCGCCGGTGCGCGGCGTCCGGTACAGCGAATCGCTCATGCCGGGTCCGGGCGGGAGGCGGGCAGCTTGCCGCCGGGGCCGTAGCCGCAGAAAGCGAGCACGTCGTCCACGTAGTCTTCGAACTCGCTGATGCCGTGGTCGCTGCCTTCGATGATGCGGATGTGGGCACCCGGGCAGGCTTCGACCATCTCGCGGTAGTCGAGCACCTCGTCGCCAGTCGCCGCCAGCAGGTAATAGCGCGCTGGTTTTGTGATCTTTTCGACACGCAGATCGAGCAATTCCTGAAGGTGGCTACGCTCCACCACGACCGATCCGCCGCCGTGATACAGCGGCTGCTCGCCCAGGTACTTCTCCAGGTCGGTCCACGGATGGATCGCCGGATTGAGCAGCACCGCACGGCAGCCATGGCGCTCGGCCAGCCAGCGCGCATAGAAGCCGCCCAGCGACGAACCGATGATGGCGATGTCCGTCTCGCCCCCGGCGCGGGCGCCCCGGATGGCGGCCTCGGCCTGGGCGATGGCCTGGGCCGGCGAGACATTGAGCGTGGGGCAGGCGAAATATTTCTCCACGCCCCAGGCGCGCATCCGCTCTTGCACAAGCCGCGACTTGAACGATTGCGGCGAGGAGCGGAAGCCGTGCAGATACAGCAGCATCGTCGGACCCTTGTCGATTCTTGATCAGGCGGCGAGCGCGTCGAGCAGCTTCTGATGCACGCCGCCGAAGCCGCCATTGCTCATCACGAGCACATGGTCGCCGGGGCGGGCGGCTGCCGTGACGGCCGCGACCAGCTCGCCGAGGTCCTGATAGGCGGCGGCCTTGTCGCCAAGTGGTGCCAGCGCCTCACCGAGGTTCCAGCCCAGCGCGTCCTTGCCCGCCGGCGCACCGTAGCCGAACACCCGATCGGCGCCTTCCAGGCTGGCCGGCAGTTGCGCGGCCATGACGCCGAGCTTCATCGTATTGGAGCGCGGCTCCAGCACAGCCAGGATGCGGGCGTTGCCCACCCGGCGGCGCAGGCCGTCGAGCGTGGTCTGGATGGCCGTGGGATGGTGCGCGAAGTCGTCATAGACCGTGATGCCGTTGGCCACGCCGCGCACTTCCATGCGGCGCTTGACGTTGGCGAAGCGACCCAGCGACTCGATGGCCTGCGCCGGCGTCACGCCCACATGGCGGGCGGCGGCGATGGCAGCAATCGCGTTCATGCGGTTGTGGGTGCCTTGCAGGTCCCAGACGACCGTGCCCTGCACCGCATCGCCGAACCAGACATCGAAGGCATCCTTGCCCGCCGGAGCCGGCGCCGGCGCATCGCTCTCTTTCCAGTCGCCCACGCCGAACTGCTCGACCTCGCTCCAGCAGCCGCGCTCCAGCACGCGCGCCAGCGCCGGCTCCACGCCGTTCACGAGGATGCGGCCCTGCCCCGGCACGGTGCGCACCAAGTGATGGAATTGCGTCTCGATGGCGGCAAGATCCGGGAAGATGTCGGCGTGATCGAACTCGAGGTTGTTCAGGATGGCCGTGCGCGGGCGATAGTGGACGAACTTGCTGCGCTTGTCGAAGAAGGCTGTGTCGTATTCGTCGGCTTCGATGACGAAGAAGTCCGATGGTGTCAGTCGCGCGGAGATACCGAAGTTTTGTGGCACGCCGCCGACCAGGAAGCCCGGGTTGTAGCCAGCGTCCTCAAGGATCCAGGACAGCATCGACGTGGTGGTCGTCTTGCCATGCGTACCGGCCACCGCCAGCACCCATTTGCCGTTGAGCACGTGCTCGCCCAGCCATTGCGGGCCGGAGACGTACGGCAGATTGCGATCGAGGATGGCTTCCATCAGCGGATTGCCGCGCGACACCACGTTGCCGATCACGAACAGGTCCGGCTCCAGCGAGAGCTGGAACGGGTCGAAGCCTTCGATCAGGTCGATGCCCTGGGCTTCCAGCTGGGTGCTCATGGGCGGGTAGACGTTGGCGTCGCAGCCGGTCACGCGGTGACCCGCCTGCCGGGCGAGGACCGCAAGGCCGCCCATGAAAGTACCGCAGATGCCGAGGATGTGAATATGCATGGGATGCGTCGGGGGAAATGGCGTGCGCCCGGGGCGCCGGGCGGGATAGCGGTCGATTGTACCCGAGCCCTCCGCCCGGACTGCGACACCCGGCCGCGGCACCAAGCCCGGCACCACGACCAGGCAAGCGGCGTATCATCGCGGCATGTCCAGACGCAACATCCCCGACCCGACCCGCGTACGCGAGGAAATCGCCCAGGCCGCGGCCCGCATGATCGCCGAGGACGGCGCCGACTACGCCACCGCCAAGCGCAAGGCCGCCAAGCAGCTGCTCGGCGACATGCGCGTTGCCGGCGAATGGCTGCCTGATAACGACATGATCGAGGAAGAAGTCCGCGCGTACCAGGCACTGTTCCATCCCGAGAGCCAGCCGCGCATCCTTGCGCTGCTGCGCCGGCTGGCCGTGCTGGCGATGGAAGACCTGGCCAGTTTCCGGCCTTATCTGGTCGGCGCGGTGCTCAACGGCACGGCCACCGAGCATTCCGATGTCTATCTGCAATGCTTCTGCGACAGTCCCAAGGACGTCGCGCTGCACCTGCTCAACGCCGGCGTGGACTTCGACACCAGCGAAAGCCGGCACTTCGCCGGCCGGGGCGACGTGGAGACGCTGAGCTTCCTGTGGCGCGGCCAATGGCCGGCGGCGCGCGAATGCCGCGCGCTGGCCGGCGAGGTCCGCGCGGAACTTGGCGCGCCGGTCGGCATTCATATTGCGCTGTACGATGCCATCGACGAACGCGGCGCCGTGCGGGCGGATGCCAGCGGGCGCGTCGCGCGTGCCGACCTGGCCGCCGTGCGCGCCCTGAGCACCCCCGAGCCGGCCGAACCGCCCGCGCCCTGATCCTCCGAACCCTCTCTATATAGATAGCGCCCCCAGATGACCGCCTCCGCACCCGGCTCCACCCCCATCCGCCGCTCCCGCCTGGGCCTGTGGCTCGTCGTTGCCATCGTGGCCGCCGCTGGCGGCGCCATCGTCGGTCATTTCGTGTTATCTCCCAAGCCGGTGGCCGACCAGGCCGTCGAGACCTTCTTCCAGACCAAGATGCCGGACCCCGCCGGGGTGGAACTGGATCTGACCAAGCTGCGCGGCAAGACCCTGGTGGTGAACTTCTGGGCGCCCTGGTGCGGCCCGTGCGTGGAAGAAATGCCCGAGTTGACGGCCTTGCATGGCGAATATGCCCAGCGCAACGTCGAATTCGTCGGCATCGGCATCGATTCGGCCAGCAATATCCAGCAGTTCCTCAAGAAGGTGCCGGTGGCCTATCCACTGGCCGTGGCCGGGTTCGCAGGCACCGAGCTGTCGCGCAGTTTCGGCAACGCGCAGGGGGGCCTGCCCTATACCGTGGTCATCAACCCCGACGGCTCGGTGAAATACCGCAAGATGGGCCGCGTGCACGCCGAGGAATTGCGCAAGGTGCTGCCCGGCGCGTGAAATCGGGCTTCTGGGCCGAAACACGGCCCAACTGCCCGGGATCTCCGCTCAATGGGGTGACTACCACCCCAGTCTGAGCGCGCGGACACCAAATTCCGTGAGAAGACTCTGAAATGCGCCGGCCACGCCACGTGGCCTTGTATCGCGTGCTAGACAAATCCCTCTAAGCTACGGTAATCTCCGCGCAATTTCGTTGATCTGGTCGAGCTACCGTGTCTTCAACTTCCGCCGAAAACGGCGCCGCGCGCTACCGGAAGGTGCTGGTCCTGCATGGACCGAACCTCAATATGCTGGGCACGCGCGAACCGCAGACGTACGGGCACACGACGCTCGCCGACATCAACGATGCGCTGGCAAAACGCGCCGCCACGGCTGGCCTGGATCTTGATACGTTCCAGTCCAACCATGAAGGGGCGCTGGTGGATCGTATCCAGGCAGCACGCGGCGAGGGGGTGGACTTCATCCTCATCAACCCGGCAGCCTATACGCACACCAGCGTGGCGCTGCGCGATGCCCTGGCCGCCGTGGCGATCCCGTTCGTGGAGATACATCTGTCGAACGTGCATCGCCGCGAACCGTTCCGTCATCACTCGTATTTCTCGGATCAGGCCGTGGGCGTGATCTGCGGCCTGGGCTGGCAGGGTTACCTGCTGGCGCTGGAATACGTGCTGGGGCAGACGGCCGCGGCCCCGGGCGATTGAAGGCTGCCCGCGCGTCGGCACAGCATCAGGAATGCCCGGACCCTGCCTCGCGGCCAGCGCGGCAGACCAATCAATGACTCACCGCCGCCGTTTCCTTCCCTCGGGAGGAGACCGGACAACCCGATTCTGGAGGATAAGAAGATGGACCTGCGCAAGCTGAAGACGCTGATCGACCTGGTGGCCGAATCCGGCATCTCGGAACTGGAAGTCACCGAAGGTGACGGCAAGGTACGCATCGTCAAGGCGCCGCCCCAGGTGATCGCCGCCCCGATGGCCATGCCCCAGATGCAGGCCCTGCCGGGCGCTGCCCCCGTCGCCCCGATGGCGCCGGCCGCCGCACCGGAAGCCGCCCAGGTTCCGTCGGGCCACGTCGTCACCTCGCCGATGGTCGGCACGTTCTACCGCGCACCGTCGCCGGGCGCCGCCCCGTTCGTGAACGTGGGCGACACCGTCAAGGAAGGCCAGACCGTCTGCATCATCGAGGCCATGAAGCTGCTCAACGAAATCGAGTGCGACAAGGCCGGCGTGATCAAGGAAATCCTGGTCGAGAACGGCCAGGCCGTCGAATACGGCCAACCGCTGTTCGTGATCGGCTGATGCGAGCCTGCCCGCCGCGCCCCCGTCGCCCGCGCCCAATCGGCCCCGGCACGGGGATCGGGGCGGGCCTGCATCGCCCCTGCTCCCCCATGCTTGGCACGCTTCAGGCCGCCGCGTGGCGCCCTGCTTTGCAACACCGGCCCCGCGCCGGGGCCCGACTTGCCGGGCCGGCACCCGTTCTCGCAGAGAGAGACCATGTTTGAAAAAATTCTGATCGCGAACCGGGGCGAAATCGCCCTTCGCATCCAGCGCGCCTGCCGCGAGCTGGGTATCAAGACCGTGGTGGTGTACTCGGAAGCCGACAAGGAAGCCAAGTACGTCAAGCTGGCCGACGAGGCCGTCTGTATCGGCCCGGCGCCGTCCCCGCTGTCGTACCTGAACATGCCGGCCATCATCTCGGCCGCCGAGGTCACCGACGCCCAGGCCATCCACCCGGGCTACGGCTTCCTGTCGGAGAACGCCGACTTCGCCGAGCGCGTGGAGAAGTCCGGCTTCGTCTTCATCGGCCCGACCTCGGACAGCATTCGCCTGATGGGCGACAAGGTGTCCGCCAAGCAGTCCATGATCAAGTCCGGCGTGCCGTGCGTGCCGGGCTCCGAAGGCGCCCTGCCCGACGACCCCAAGGAAATCCTGGCCACCGCGCGCCGCGTGGGCTATCCGGTCATCATCAAGGCCGCTGGCGGCGGTGGTGGCCGTGGCATGCGCGTGGTGCACACCGAGGCCGCGCTGATCAACGCCGTCAACATGACGCGCGAGGAAGCCGGCCGCGCCTTCGGCAACCCCGAGGTCTACATGGAGAAGTTCCTGGAGAATCCGCGCCACGTGGAAATCCAGATCCTGGCAGACCAGCACCGGCAAGCCATCTGGCTGGGCGAGCGTGACTGCTCGATGCAGCGCCGCCACCAGAAGGTGATCGAGGAAGCACCGGCCCCGCACATCCCGCGCCGCCTGATCGAGCGCATCGGCGACCGCTGCGCCGAGGCCTGCAAGAAGATCGGCTACCGGGGCGCCGGCACGTTCGAGTTCCTGTACGAGAACAACGAGTTCTACTTCATCGAGATGAACACGCGCGTGCAGGTGGAGCACCCGGTCACCGAGATGATCACGGGCATCGACATCGTGCAGGAACAGATCCGCATCGCCTACGGCGAGAAGCTGCGCTTCCGCCAGAAGGACGTGCAGATCCAGGGCCACGCCCTCGAGTGCCGGATCAACGCCGAGGACCCGTTCAAGTTCACGCCGTCGCCGGGCCGCATCACCGCCTGGCACATGCCGGGCGGCCCCGGCGTGCGGGTGGACTCGCACGCGTATGATGGCTACTTCGTGCCGCCTAACTACGATTCGATGATCGGCAAGATCATCACGTACGGCGCCACGCGTGACCAGGCCATCGCCCGCATGCGCATCGCGCTGTCGGAGATGGTGGTGGACGGCATCCTGACCAATGTGCCGCTGCACCGCGAACTGATGCTCGATGCCAACTTCGTCGAAGGCGGCACCAGCATCCATTATCTTGAACACCGCCTGGCCCAGAAGGCCGTGGCCAAGGGCGAGAAGGCCTGAGGCCCCGCCTCGGCCGGCATCGTCGCAGCAAGGAATCACGTGGCTTTCCAGGAATGTGTGATCGAAATTGCGCAGGAGCAGGCCGAGGCCTGGTCCGACGCATTGTTCGACCTCGGCGCGCTGTCGGTCTCGGTGGAAGACGCCGATGCCGACACGCCCGATGAGCAGCCGCTGTTCGGCGAGCCCGGGCTCGAGCCGACGCGGCTGGCCTGGAACCGCTCGCGCGTGGTGGCCCTGTTCGACGACGAGACCGACCCGGCGCTCGTGGTGGCTGCGGCCGCCAACGCGCTGAATGTCGATCCGGTGCCGGACTTCGCGTTGCGCGCGGTGGAAGACCAGGACTGGGTGCGCCTGACCCAGTCGCAGTTCGCGCCGATCCGCATCGGCGAACGGCTCTGGGTGGTGCCGTCGTGGCACGACGCCCCGGAGCCGGACGCCGTGGTGCTGGAGCTGGACCCCGGCCTGGCCTTCGGCACGGGCAGCCATCCGACCACGCGGCTGTGCATGCAGTGGCTCGAGCAGAACGTGCGGGCCGGCGAGACCGTGCTCGATTACGGCTGCGGCTCGGGCATCCTGGCCATCGTCGCCAAGAAACTCGGTGCGGGCGATACGCTCGGCATCGACATCGATCCGAATGCCGTGGAGGCGTCGCGCTACAACGCGGAACGCAACCAGGTGGCGGCCACTTTCGCGCTGCCGGATTCCGTATCAGACGCCACCTACGACCTCGTGGTGGCCAATATCCTCTCCAATCCGCTCAAGCTGATGGCGGCCATGCTCAGTGCGCGCGTGCGCCCGGGCGGCCGGCTGATCCTCTCGGGCGTGCTGGAACGGCAGGCGGACGAAGTGGCCGCCGCCTATGCGCCCTGGCTGGCCATGTCGGTCTGGCGCAGCGAGGAAGGCTGGGTCTGCCTGCACGGCACCCGCGCCGACGCCGCCAGCTCCTCCGCCAACCCTTCCTGATTCGACACCATGGCTGCCGCCAAGCTTGTCACGCGTTGTCCGGCCTGCCGCACCGCGTTCCGGCTTGTGGCGGACCAGTTGCGCCTGCGCCAGGGCCTGGTCCGTTGCGGACAGTGCGATACCGTCTTCGACGCGCGCGAACACCTGATTGAAGTGCCGGTACCGGCCGCCTCGGCTGCCGCGCCGACGCCTGCGCCGGTGCCGACGACGGTGTCAACGACTGCCGGCCCGAGCGTGGCCGCTGCGCTGGCCCATGCCGAGCAGGCCCAGGCCAACGCGCGTGCCCATGCGCAGGAAACGCCGTTCGATCCGGGCTTCGATCCCGGCTATGACGTGCCGGCGCTCGATTCGCCGACCATGATGATGCCGGAGGCCGAGCAGCCGCCGGTACGGCAAGAGCCAGCACCCGAGGCGCCACCGGCGCCGCAGCCGGAAGTGGAACTGGGTCTGGCGCCGGAACATGAGAACGAAGTCGAGCCGGAACCGGTGGTTGTGCCAGAACCGGAACCGGCGCCCGTGGCGGAAGTTGCGCCCGAGCCGGAACCCGAACCCGAGCCCGAGCCCATAGAGGAAGCCGCAGCGCCCGCGCCTGTCGCGCCGTCGGCACCCTGGCCGACCCTCGATCATTCGGCCTTTGGCGAACCTCCCCCTGCCCCGGCGGCACCCGCCCCGGCCGTGCCGGCGCACTCGTCACTCGACCCCGCTGCGGCATTCGCCCCGGCGTCGGCCAGCCCGCCGCCGTCCGGCGCGTACAGCGCCAGGGCCGCGTGGCCGCCGGTGCCGTCCTCGAGTCCATCCCCCAGCCCCACGCCGGAGGCGGCCGAGTCGCTGCCGCCGACCAACCCCTTCCCGCATACCGAGCCGGTACGCAGCGCGAGCGAATACCTGCGTGCCGCCGATCCCACCGTGGCGCCGGCCGAGGAATTCGCGCGTGAAGGGGAGGACGATGTCGCGTCGGCCAGCGCCAATGCGCTCGATACGTCGCGCGAGGGCACGCCCGATGCCATCGCACGCGAATCCACCACGCGCCACTGGATCCGCCGCGAGGTATCGCCGGGCCCGGTCTTCGCCCCCGATTTCCTGCGCCACGCGCGTGACCGCGAACGCGCGCGCCCGGCACGCGCCAAGGTGGTCGTGCCTGTCAGCAAGCGCGTCTGGGTGCGCATCGCCGTGGTGCTGCTGGCCATCGGCGCGCTGCTGCAGGGCGCCTACCTCGGCCGCAGCCAGCTGGCCGGCCGCGTGCCGGTGCTGCGTCCGCTGCTCGAGGCCGCCTGTGCGCCACTTGGCTGCGAGGTGCCGCCCTGGCGCGACCTCGAAGCGCTGCGCATCGACAGCTCCCAGCTTCAGAAACAGGACGAGGCGACCGATGTTTACCAGCTCGCCGTCACCATGCGTAACCAGGGCCGCGCCACTACCGCGCTGCCCGCGATCGAACTGGTGATGACCGACCTGCAAGACCAGTTGCTGCTGCGCCGCGTGCTGCAACCGACCGAATACCTCGAGCCCGCGCAGCGTGCCTTCGCAACGCTGGGCCTGCGCGCGGGCAGCGAGCTGCCGGTTCGGGTACGATTCCGGACAGACCAGACGGCGGCCAACTACCGCGTGCTGATCTTCTACCCCTGATATCCAGCGCCCCGCCGCGCCGCCGGTTCGCACCGGGCAGCGCGGACGAACATCCCATCCCAGTACAGGAGTGACCATGAGCAATGTGACCCTCGGCGGCAACGCCATCGAAGTTGGCGGCAAGTTTCCCCAGGCAGGCGACAAGGCCCCCGACTTTTCCCTCGTGGGCAAGGACCTGAAGGATGTGAAGCTGGCCGACTTCGCCGGCAAGCGCAAGGTGCTGAACATCGTGCCGAGCCTGGATACGCCGGTGTGCCAGGCATCCGCCCGCAAGTTCAATGAAGCTGCCAGCACGCTGGACAACACCGTGGTGCTGACCATCTCGGCCGACCTGCCGTTCGCCATGGGCCGCTTCTGCACGGCCGAAGGCCTGGCCAACGTGGTGCCGCTCTCGACCATGCGTGGCGCCGAGTTCAAGAACGCCTATGGCGTGGACATCAAGACCGGCCCGCTGGCCGGCGTGGCCGCACGCGCCGTGGTCGTGCTCGACGAAAACAACGCTGTGAAGTACAGCGAACTCGTGCCCGAGATCAAGCAAGAACCGAACTACGACGCCGCCCTGGCCGCGTTGAAGTAAGCTGCCGGAGGCCTTCGGCATCACCGGTATCTGACAAGTACGAACGCCGCCCGTCTCCGCACGGGCGGCGTCTTTTTCAACCGTATCATCCGTATTCGATTGCGAGGAAGAATGGCCAGCTTGATCTGTGGCTCCGTTGCCTACGACACCATCATGACGTTCGACGGGCGCTTCCGCGAACACATCCTGCCCGACCAGATCCACATGCTGAACGTGTCGTTCCTGGTGCCGGGCATGCGGCGAGAGTTTGGCGGCTGCGCCGGCAACATCGCCTACACGCTCAAGATGCTCGGCGGCGAGCCAGTGGTGATGGGCACCGTGGGCGAGGACGCCGGCCCGTACCTGGACTACCTGCGCAAACTCGACATCGTCACGGATCACATCCGCACGCTGCCGGGCACCTTCACCGCGCAGGCGATGATCACGACCGATCTCGACAACAACCAGATCACCGCCTTCCACCCGGGCGCGATGAGCCAGTCGCAGCTGAACAGCGTGCAGGATGCGCTGACGGCCGGCCGCCAGCCCGCCCTTGGCATCGTGGCGCCGGACAGCCGCGAGGGCATGCTGCACCACGCGCAGCAGTTCGCCGAAGCCGGCATTCCGTTCATCTTTGATCTGGGTCAGGCCATGCCCCTGTTCAACGGCGAAGACCTGCGCCAGTTCATTGAACTCGCCAGCTACGTGACGGTCAATGACTACGAAGCGCAGGTCCTGCTGTCCCGCACGGCCTGGACCAGCGCCGAGGTTGCCGCCAAGGTTCGCGCGTTCATCGTGACGCACGGCGAGCGCGGCGCCAGCATCTTTGCCGATGGCCAGCAGTACGCCATTCCGGCCGTGCCCGCCGAACAGGTCGTCGACCCCACCGGTTGCGGCGACGCCTTCCGCGGCGGCCTGCTCTACGGCATCGAAAACGGGTTGGACTGGGAAACCACCGGCCGCCTCGCCTCGCTCATGGGCGCGCTCAAGATCGCCCGCCAGGGGCCGCAGAACCACTGGCTCTCGCGCGAGGACATCGGCAACCGGTTCCAGTCCGCATTCGGTTACCGCTACGCGTAAGCCGGACGCTGCCGGCGCCGTGCCCACAAGGCGGCGGCGCCCGGCCGGCATCCGCCGACATCGCGGAGCGCGGGTCTTTACGGGAAGGAAGTCAATCATGAGAAACATCGTGCCGAACATCGTCCGCACCGGCGGCGTGGCCGTCCTGGTGGCGGCAAGCCTGGTCTCGGGCTGCGCCAGCTGGTCGAACTCCAACAGCGTCTACACCTCGGGCCAGGCCCAGCGTGAGCAGACCGTGCGCTACGGCGTGGTGGAGGGCGTACGCGAGGTGCTGATCCAGGGCGGGCAGACCGGCGCGGGCACGCTGGCCGGTGGCGCCATCGGCGGCATCGCGGCGGGCAGCACCATCGGCGGCGGCAACGGCGCGATTGCGGCGGGCCTGCTGGGCGCAGTGATCGGCGGCCTGGCCGGCAGCGCGGCGGAGAACAAGATCCAGCAGCGTCGCGGCCTGGAGATCACGGTGAAGCTCGACAACGGCGAGATGCGCGCCATCACCCAGGAAGCCGACGAGGCGTTCCGACCCGGCGAGCGCGTGCGCCTGCTGTCCTCGGGCGGCGTGACGCGCGTGACCCACTGATCGCACCACGCACCCGGACCGGGCACACCGTGCCCGACCCCAACGCCGCGCGCCTCCGGGCCGCGGCGTTTTTCTTTGGGCGATAAAAAACCCGCCGGGCGAATGCCATCGGCGGGTCGGCAAGACAGCTGTCTTGCGGACCGGATACGAGGTATCCGGTCAGTGCGGCACGCGATGCGTGCCCTGGCGCTTCCCAGTTGTGATCGTTCGCACGAGGCGAAGCGATTACGGACGGGTACCCGTCGGGAACGGCCAGGCCGCAGCCGGGTTCAGCGCGGTCTTTGCAGCAGCAGCGGGTGCAACGGCAGGAGCCGCGGCAGGCTTGGCAGCAGGCGCCTTCTTGGCAGCCGGCTTCTTCGCAGCAGCCTTCTTGGCAGCCGGCTTCTTCGCAGCAGCAGGCTTCTTGGCAGCAGCAGGCTTCTTCGCAGCAGCCGGCTTCTTCGCAGCAGCAGCCTTCTTGGCCGGTGCAGCCTTCTTGGCCGGAGCGGCCTTCTTGGCTACAGCCTTCTTGGCGGCCGGCTTCTTGGCGGCAACGGCCTTCTTGGCCGGGGCCTTCTTGGCGGCTACCTTCTTGACCGCGGCCTTCTTGGCCGGGGCTGCCTTCTTGGCGACTACCTTCTTGGCTGCAACCTTCTTCGTTGCAACCTTCTTGGCGGCTACCTTCTTCACAGCGGCCTTCTTTGCCGGTGCCTTCTTGGCGGCTACCTTCTTGGCAGCAACCTTCTTCGTTGCAACCTTCTTGGCAGCAGCCTTCTTGGCGGCCGGAGCAGCCTTCTTGGCGGCGACCTTCTTCACGACGGCCTTCTTGGCGGCCGGCTTGGCGGCTTTCTTAGCCGCCGGCTTTTTCTTTGCAGCAGTTGCCATGGATAACTCCTTCACTAGCGTGAAATATCGAATGACCTAGGATGGCGACCCGACCGACCCGAAGCGCGATACCGCGTGACTCCAGTCGAGCGAGCGATTCATCGGCGCACGGCACAGCTTCGGTCGCACGCTAATGAATTCGGTGACAGGGATGCCGCGACACGCGGCGTTCAAGCGGCAGCGCAACGGACCCCCGCGGGCGGCAAAGCCAGCCTGCAGGCGGGTGTCCGGGGCATGCCGCGCCCTGGAATATTCGATTGGCCCGCGCCGCCCGTTACGTCGGCGCACGACCAGGAAAGAGGAGATATCGGTCAGCAGGCCTGCGGTGCGGGCATGGCCTCGCGCACGGCAGACGGCAATCATTCGGGGGTAGCTCGCCCATCCCGTCACTGGGCTACAGGAGACTGCACGCGTTTTGAGAAGCCGGTTCGGCTTGGTCTGCGTCAAAGTTCTGGTGCTCCTCGGCTACCCGCATTCACTGCATCGAGTCATCGCCATCATCGTTGCTTCTGCTTGTTGCTTGTCGCTGCGATACGTCGATGCAATGAACTGAGACTCTTGTCAAGGCGAATCATAATTCGTTTGTTCGATGATGTTAAGAAAAAAGTGCAAAAAAACTTGCGTGCGCGAGCGAGTCGATCTACTTCGCTCACGCATCGCGATGACAGCATCATCGACACGCTTGTTCATCTCGACTTCCACACGCCTTCCGAAGTTCCTCCGCGAGGTCGATGCGCGTCGATTCGATGGCGTCGCGCACTGCGTCGCACAGCCTCGCGTGACACCTCGCCGCCCTCGATCGCACACTGTCGAAGGCTGCCGAACGCGCCGTCATCACGCACGGCGGCGCGCCGCGTGATCCACCGGAAAGCCGCATGGATGTTGGCTTTCACGGCGATGGCATGTAATGCGCACGGTGCCTCGCCACGGCATGCTGGCCACGCACGCGCACGCCGCGATGGCCTCGCACGGCGACGCTCCGGCACTCGCTCGGCACGCTTCACGCGCATCGATGCGCGAGGGTTCGATGTCATCGCGTCGGACATGCGCCGACACCGCCGTGCGTCGATCCGACAGTTGCGCGAGTACGACGAAAGAGTGATGCGTCAACGCAACGGTTTGTCACCGTGCGCGATGCGATGACGATGTTTGGACACGCTTCGACACGTCATCGACACGCGCCGGCATCGCTTCGACAGCGCGCGACACCACCCGCGACACACCCGATGCAGCGTCGCACCGCGTGCGTGCGACACAGCGCTGCGTGGTCAGAGAACACAGCGTGCCGATGGGGTGTCGATGAGGTACCGGCCGAGCGTCCGCAGGCGCCCGGACGACCCCGGAGTTCCCCTTAGAGGAATGCTTCGGCCCCGCCGCGCGGCGTCGCATGCTGCACGGCATAATCCCGCAAACCCCCGTACGGCGGTCGATTGCGGGGGACGGCGGCGCACCGCTGGTGCGTACGCAAACGCGCAGTGGTGATTGCGGTGCGGCGCGCGCGCCAGTAGATTGGCGTCGCGACACCTTCGCACCATCCCGACACACTGAACCAGGAGACCCTCATGCGCATTTCCCTCCCACGCACGCTGCTGCGCGCCACCGTGTTCGCGGCCGCCTTCGCCGCCAGCGCCGTGGCGCTCGCGCAGGCCACGCCGGCCGGCACGTGGAAGACCATCGACGACGCCACCGGCAAGCCGCGCGGCGTGATCGAGATCACCGAGAAGGACGGCGTCTACAGCGGGCGCCTCGTGAAGAGCCTGGTGGAGACCGCCGAGAGCAAACCCAAGGTCTGCGACAAGTGCACCGACGCCCGCAAGGACCAGCCGGTCATCGGCATGACGCTGCTGACGGGCCTGCGCAAGACGGGCGACAACGAGTACACCGGCGGCGAGATCCTCGACCCCGAGACCGGCAAGCTTTACAAGTGCAAGATGGCGCTGGCGGACGACGGCAAGAAGCTCAACGTGCGCGGCTTCATCGGCATCAGCCTGATCGGCCGCACCCAGACCTGGGAACGCGATCATTGACCGGTCATCGGTTCCCGCACGCCGTCCTCGCCCTCCTCGCCCTCCTCTCCCTCCTTGCCGTCACACTGTGCACAGCATGAATAGCGCCGCCGCCCGCCCCGGGCGCCGGCCGCCCTCCCCGCTGCGCTGATCCGCCGTCAGGCAATTGACAGCCGCATTCGGTACCATCGACGTTGGTACACACCACAACAGATACCGGAGACAAGCATGCGTATCCCCATCCATGGCGGGGCGATGGCCCTCGCCCTCGCCACCGCCGCGCTGTGCGGCACCGCCCCGGCCCATGCCGCCGACGCCTGGCCCAACCACGTGATCAAGTTCGTCGTGCCGTTCACGGCAGGCGGCGCCAACGACCTCGTCGCTCGCGCGGGGGCCGAAGCGGTGAGCAAGCGGATCGGCCAGCCCGTGGTGATCGAGAACCGGCCGGGCGCCGGCGGCGTGGTCGGCGCGGACTACGTCGCCAAGAGCAAGCCGGACGGCTACACCTTCCTGGTGGGCGCCGTGGGCACGGTCACCAACAGCCTGATTCGCACGAAGATGCCGTATGCGCCCGATGACCTCGTGCCGGTTGGGCTGATCGCGGTCAGCCCGTCGGTCATCGTCGCGTCGCCGTCGCTGCCGGTGAACAACCTCAAGGATCTGATCGAGTACTCGAAGAAGCAGGGTGGCGCGCCGTTCGCCACCGCCGGCAGCGGCAGCACGCCCCACTTCGTCGAGGAGATGCTCAAGGAGAAGGGCGCGCAGCTGACCGTGGTGCCGTACAAGAGCGGCTCGGAGAGCATCACGGCGGTGATCGGCGGCCAGGTGGCGGCGACTTCGGAGGCCAGCGTGGTGGTATTGCCACAGATCAAGGCCGGCAAGCTCAAGGCGCTGGGCGCAACCTGGGACAGGCGCATGGCTGCCGCGCCCAACATCCCCACCACGGCCGAGCAGGGCCTGCCCGAGGTGCGGATCGGCCATTGGGCCGGCATCTTCGCGCCGAAGGGCACGGATCCGGCGATCATCAAGCGGCTGAATGCGGAGCTGACCGCCGGCATGCAGACGCCGGAGATCCGCGAGCGGCTGCTGCCAAACGGCATCGAGCCGGCGGGCGGCTCGGTGGAGAGCTTCGTCGCGTTCATCCATGCCGAGCGCGAGCGGCTCGGTCGCCTGGCGAAGAACGCGCACATGACCGCCGAGTAACGATTACAACGCTGTGACGACGCTGTGACGAGATAACGGCCCGCATCGACGGGCCGTTTTCGTTTTTCTGCTATGCCAGCGAGGCCGGCACCGCTTACATCCGGTACCGCAGCGTGGCCACCACGCTACGCGGCGCGCCGGGCATGTTCAGGTTCGGACTCGAACCGTGCGCGGAGACGATGTAGCCCTGGTTGAAGAGGTTGTAGACATTGAGCTGGGCCTCGAACGGGCCCCGGCGGTACCAGGCCATCATGTCGGCCGTGACATAGCCGGGCAGCGTGACCGTGTTGGCCGGATCGGCCATGCGCGCGCCGACGAGGTTCAGGCCGCCACCCACGCCAAAGCCATGTCCGAGCGACTTGGTCAGCCATAGGTTGCCCGAGTGGCGCGGCGTCAGCGTGGCGCGCTTGCCTTCCAGCGCGGCGGTCGACTTCGTCACCGTGGCATCCAGGTAGGCATAGCCGGCCAGCACCTTCCAGCCCTGCCCCAGCTCGGCGGCGCCGCTCAGCTCCACGCCGTCGGTGCGCTGCTCGCCAATCGGCATCAGGGCCGTGCCGGTGGCATTCGCCACCTTGATATTGCTGCGCTCGAGCCGGAACACCGACACCGTGGTGCTGGCCTTGCCGTCCAGGAAGTCGTACTTGGCGCCCAACTCGGTATTGTTGGTGGTCTCCGGTGCCAGTTCGGCGTTGTTGGCGGCCAACGAGAAGTTCTCGCCCGACGGCTGGAACGACTTGCTCCACGACAGGTAGTAGGACTGCACCTTCGACGGCTGCCACACCAGCCCCGCGCGCGGGCTCCAGTTGTTGTCGGTGCGCGCCAGGTTGGGCTGGCCCGGCCGGCGCTCGATGGTCTCCTGCTCGAAGCGGTCGTAGCGCACGCCCACCAGCGCCTTCCAGTGCTCGGTCAGCGTCATCATGTCCTGCGTGTACAGGCCGAGCGTCTTGAAGATGCCGAGGTTGTTGGCCGATGGCGTGCCGCCCACCAGCAGCGGCAGCACGGGCAGCACCGGGTTGAACAGGTTCACCGTGGCCACGTTGTTGCGCGAGTAGTTGACCAGGTCCTTGTTCTGCTGGCCGACTTCCACCCCGTAGAGCAGTTCGTGCTGCATCCCGAAGAGCGTGGCCTTCTGCGTCAGGTCGGTCTGGTTGAACCAGCCGTGTTCTTCGCGATACACATTGGAACGATTGAACGACACGGTCTGGGCCACCTCGTTGACCGTGCCGGACAGCGTGTTGTTACGGTCGAGCGAGTAATGGTAGTAGCGCGTGGCGTTGCGGATCGACCAGTTCTCATTGAAGCGATGGTTGATCGTGGCCGTGCCCGAGTACACGCGCGACTCCGAGGTATCCACATCGCGCGCGTTGGCCGCGCCGTAGTAGGTGGAGGGCCGCACGTTCACCGGACGGCCCCGGTACGCCGGGATGCCGAAGTCGGTAACGCGCTTGTCCTCGAGGTAATCGGCCTGCAGCAACACCGTGGTCTGGGGCGCGAGGCGCAATTCCAGCGACGGCGCGATCGCCGAGCGGCGCAGGAATTGCTGCGAGCGGTAGCTGTCGGCATCCTCCAGCGCGCCGGTCAGGCGGAACGCCGCGGCGCCGTTGCCGAACACCTTGCCGACGTCGACTTCGGCCCGCTTGTCGGCCCACGAGCCGTAGCTGAAGCTGAAGTCGGCCACGTCGATGCCCGGCTTCTTGGTCACGCGGTTGATCAGGCCGCCGGACGAGCCCCGGCCATACAGCACGGCGGCCGGGCCCTTGATGACTTCCACGCGGTCGACGTTGGAGAGGTCGCGGAAGTACAGCGCGTCGTCACGGATGCCGTCCACGAACTGGTCGGCGATGGCCGAGAAGCCACGGATCGACACTTGGTCACGCTGGCCGTCGCCGGTGGAAAAGCTCACACCCGGCACGTTCTTGAGAACGTCCTGCATCGAGTTGGCATGCTGGTCCTGCATGACCTCGCTGGTGACCACGTTGACGGTCTGCGGAATGTCGCGCAGCGGCGCCTCGGTACGCGTGGCGCTGACCGCGTTGGGCGGGTTGTAGCCGGCGCCAAGCTCCCGGCTGACGTCCGCCTTGACGGTGACCGCAGGCAGCTCCTGCGGCGCGGGCGCGGGGGTTTCCGACTGTGCGTGGGCGATGCCGGCAGGCAAGGCGTGGGCAGCGAACAGTGCGAGGACGGCAGTCCGCACCGCATGTGGCTTTTGACTCATATTTCCCTGTAATGCGTTGTAATATTTTTACGAAAATGCGACGCATTATCATTTACTGGGGGACGCGAGGTCAACGCATCACGCGAAGAATATGCAAAGTCAGACATATTTGCGCCGCTTGCGGCGCATTTACGTCGAACGATAACAGCCGTCAGCCGAACTGCTCGCTCAGCGCGAGGCGCGCTTCGCCGATGAATTCGCTCTCGCCGCGCCGGGCGGGCAGCAGGTAGAACTCGGCATCGGGCAGTGCCGGCAGGCGCCAGCGCGAGACGGCGGCGGTATCGAGCGGCGTCACGCCCGGCCCGATGGCCGACGCATTGAGGCAGGACACGCCAAGCCCCGCCGCCAGCGCCAGGTGCAGCCCTGCCACGCCGGACGCCGAGTGGGCGATGTCGAACGCGCGCTTGCGGCGCATGAGCAGTTGCACCACGAACTGGTGCATCGAGCAGGTGTCGGGCAGTAGCACCAGTGGCAGCGTGGGCTGCGGCGATTCGGCGATCTCCGGCGCGGCCACCCAGGCCAGCCCTTCGCGCCGCAACAGCGTGCCGGCACGATCGCCGCGCTCTGACCGTTCGGCGCGAGTTGCGCGGATCAGCCGCATGCTGAGGCCGATGTCGAAGGTGTCCAAGTCAGCGGCGGCCTCGATCGCGGCGCTCTTCATCACCGTGACGTGCAGTTTCAGATACGGATAGCGGTCTCGCAGACGGCGCAGCATGCCGGCAATCTCGCCCGGCCGGAAGTAATCGGTCACGGCAAGCCGCAGTTCGCCGTCGAGCGTGCGGCCGCGCAGTTCCTGCATCGCCATGTCGTTCAGCGAGAGGATGCGGCGCGCGTATTCCAGCAGCCGCGCACCGGCCGGCGTGACCGCCGCGCCCTTCTTGCCGCGCGTGAGCAGCGGCACGCCCGCGCGCTCCTCCAGCTTGCGCAACTGCTCGCTGACCGACGACTGCGACAGGAACAGGCGCGGCGCCGCCGCAGACAGGCTGCCGCTGTCGGCCACCGTCACGAAAGTCTTCAACTGATCGGTCTCGAATCCCCGCATGGCGCCTGCTCCCGTCCCTGGTCACACCCCACTATCTCGCATTTTTACGATTCGGTGTTACCGATGGATGGTATCGCATATTCCTGCTTTTCCGATGTAACGGCGACCACTACGATAGTTTCCACGACACCGATTTCCGGTTCGCACCATCCAGAACAAGGAGCCAGCCATGCCCCACATCAACCTCCAGATCTCCGGCCAGCCCGACGCCGAACTGACCCGCCGCGCCGCAGCCACCGTGGCCGAGCTGACCCAGCGCATCCTGCGCAAGGAAGAGAACGTCATCGCCGTCACGGTGGGCTACCTGCCGCGCGAGCAATGGATCATCGGCGGCAAGGCGCTGTCCGACCGCAGCGACGGCCGCAACGCCTTCCAGCTCGACATCAGCGTGACCGACGAAACCAACACCAAGGCCGAGAAGGCGCTGTACCTGAAGGAGACGTTCGCCGCGCTCTCCGAGGTGATTGGCGATGTGAACAAGGTGTCGTATATCCACGTCATCGACGCCCGCGCGGCCGCCTACGGCTATGGCGGACTGAGCCAGGAATACCGGCACCAGCACGGTTGAGTGGCTCCGCCGCGCCGGCCACCTTGTGCCGGCCGGCATTGTTAACTAGTGTGATGGAGCGCGGCGTGGCCGGCACGCCGCCTCATGACACCGGAGCCAATCGATGAAGACCGTCACGCTGCCCGGCGGCGAGCGCGTGCCCGCGCTGGGCATGGGTACCTGGAATATCGGCGATCACCGCAACACGCGGGCCGAGGAAATCGCCACGCTGCGGCTCGGGCTGGACCTCGGGCTGCGGCTGATCGACACCGCTGAAATGTATGGCGAGGGGTTGTCCGAATCGCTGATCGGCGAGGCCATCGCGGGCCGGCGCGACGAGGTGTTCCTCGTCAGCAAGGTCTACCCGCACAACGCCAGCCACGAGGGCGTGGTGGCCGCGTGCGAGCGCAGCCTGCGCCGGCTGGGTACCGACCGGCTCGACCTCTACCTGCTGCACTGGCGCGGCGGCGTGCCGCTCGAGGAGACCATGGCGGCGTTCCTGGCGCTGCGCGAGGCCGGCAAGATCCGACATTTCGGCGTCAGCAACCTGGACCTGTCCGATATGGAAGAGCTGTGGGAGGTGCCGGGCGGCGACGAAGTGGCGGCGAACCAGCTGCTCTACAACCTGAGCCGGCGCGGCATCGAATTCGATTTGTTGCCATGGCAGCGTGCACGCGGCGTGCCGGTCATGGCCTATTCCCCGATCGAGCAGGCCCGGCTGCTGCGCCATGCAGGGCTCCAGCGCTTTGCCAAGGCGCACGGCATGACGCCGGCCCAGGCGGCGCTGGCCTGGCTGCTGGCCTCGGACGACATCATCGCCATTCCCAAGACCGGCAGCCGCGACCGCCTGCGCGAGAACCTCGGCGCGCTGGAGCACCCCCTGACATCAGAACAGCTTGCCGAACTCGACAAGCTGTTTCCGCCGCCACGCCGGGCCGAGCCGCTGGCGATGCTCTGACTATATATATATAGGGGATGGGAGCGTCCGACCCGGCGATCAGCGCTGGCCGGACTTGTAGCGCTCCACCTCCACGTAGCGCGTCAGGTAGGTGCGCGCCTTCTCGCGGGTGTCGGTGGTCACGCGGTCAGCCGCCTGCCGGGCGCTGGTCTGGCCGTGCGCCGAACTCATCTGGGCCGAGAGATAGGACTGGAAGGCGTCGTGCATCACGCCGAGCTGCGCCTTGCAGGCGTCGAGGGCGCCGGCGGCCACATCCTTCGAGGTGCCCTTGCCCTTCGCGCCGTCGTCGGCCTTGTCCTGCACGCATTCCATGTACTTGGCCCGTTCGGCCTGCCAGCCTGAGTTCAGCGTGGCGACTTCCTGCTTCTGGCTCGGGGTCTCCACGGAGGCCGGGGACGCGCACGCCGCCAGCAGCACCACGGGCACGATCGCGCCGAAGGAAATCAAGGGAGAGAGGGGGGCGAATGTCTTTTTCATGGTCGACAGACCGTCCGCACGGGCGGGCGGTTCCTAAAGTGCGCTGGCGCATTTGCAAGAAAGTATGTCAGCCCGCGTGTCAGAGTCTCTCCTGCCCAGTGTCAGACAAAATCGCATTTAACAATGTGCGCTTGACGCCTATGCTTTAGAGGCGGTTGCAACACACCACCCTCCTGGAGGAAATAATGAAACGTCGAACCTTCCTGTCCGCTGGCGGTGCCGGTCTTGTCACGGTTTCCGGTCTGTCCCTTGGCGCGCTTTCGCTCGCCGGCTGTACTACCACGGGCCCGGGCGATTCGGGCGACAAGACCGCCAAACGGCGCGAGATTGACGCCGGCGCCACGGACACGCTGAATCGGCTGTATTCCACGGTCAAGGGGTCGCAGGACCTTGGCAACAAGGCACGCGGCATCCTGGTTTTCCCGAAACTGCTGTCGGCAGGCTTCGTGGTGGGCGGCGAGTATGGCGATGGGGTGCTGCGCTCCGGCGGCGCCAATCGCGGCTACTACCGCGCCATCTCGGGGTCCATCGGCTGGCAGATCGGCGCGCAATCCAAGGCGTTCGTGCTGATGTTCCTGACGCAGGATTCGTACGACAAGTTCGTGCGCAGCAATGGATGGCAGGTCGGCGCCGACGCCACCGTGGCACTGGCCACCATCGGCGCCAACGGGCAGCTGGACACCAATACGGCCCAGCATCCGATTGTCGGCTTCGCCATGACCAACGCGGGTCTGATGGCCGGCCTGAGCCTCGAAGGCACCAAGATCTCGAAGCTCGATATTTGAGATCGCTTTGCATTCGCATTGCGATCCGCACCGACACCGCCGGCTTGGCCCGGCGGCATGGCGCGCACTGACGCGGAGAGCGTGACCTCCGCGCCGTGCGCGCCTTTTTCTTGCCGCCCCATTTCCCGCCCCATTTCCCGCCATTTCTCGGCACCGCCCGCTCAACCAGATAGAATTCGACCCTTTCCGTTCTCGTGGCCGAATACTCATGTGGTTTAAGAATCTCCAGATTCATCGCTTCACCGCCCCGTGGACCCTCAGCGCCGAAGACGTAGAGGCCAGCCTGGCGAAACACGCCTTCTTCCCCGGCACCAGCCTGGAACCGCAAACCCAGGGCTGGGCATCTCCGCGCGACAACGGCCAGCTTGTGCACTGCGTCAACAAGCAGATGCTGCTGGTGCTCCGTACCGAAAAGAAGCTGCTGCCGGCCACCGTGGTCAATCAGGTGACCAAGGCGCGCGCCACCGAGCTGGAAGAGCAGCAGGGCTTCAAGCCGGGCCGCAAGCAACTCAAGGAACTGAAGGAACAGATCACCGAGGAACTGCTGCCGCGCGCCTTCAGCATCCGCCGCGACACCCGCGTCTGGATCGATCCCGTGAACGGCTGGCTGGCCATCGACGCCGCCGCCACGGCCAAGGCCGATGAAGTGCGCGGCATGCTGTTCAAAGCCATCGATCCGCTGCCGGTGGCGGGCCTGCACGTGAACCAGTCGCCGGTGGCGGCCATGACCGAATGGCTGTCCACTGACACCGCGCCCGCCGGGTTCACCGTCGACCAGGAAATCGAGCTGCAATCGAGCGCCGAATCCAAGGCCACGGTGCGTTACGTGCGCCATCCGCTCGACCCCGAGGACCTGCGCCGCCATATCGCCGCTGGCAAGCGCTGCACGCGGCTGGCCATGACCTGGAACGACCGCGTGTCCTTCGTGCTGACCGAGAACCTGGCGGTCAAGCGCGTGGCGCCGCTGGACGTGATCAAGGAACAGGCCGACGGCACGCTGCATGACGAAGCCGAGCGCTTCGACGCCGATTTCGCGCTGATGGCGGGCGAACTGGCCGGCCTGCTGCGCGACCTGACCGACGCGCTCGGCGGCGAGCGCAAGGCCGACGGCAGCGCCGCCAGCCAGCCCGAGGTCCGCAAGGCCGCCTGACGGCCCGGAAGGACCGGAAGGCCCCCGCCCGCCCCGGGCGGCGGCGCTGGCCCTCATGCCTCGCGCTCGTCCAGCGTGAGCACGATGCGCCGGTCCTGCCGCCCCGCCCGCTCCCATGCCTCGGCCACCTCGGCCATCGGCAGGGTCTCCACGTCGAGGCGCAGGTCGCCATCCAGCGCGTACATGAGGATGTCCTCCACGTACGCCTGCACATAGTCCAGCGGCGGGTAGCTGGACGGCCCGTAGCCCATCAGCCGGAGCCGCGACTCGCGCAGCGACTGGGCGGGCAGCACGATGTCGCCCCCGGGCCGCTCGGCCACCGAGACCAGCCGCACGCCGCGGTCGTCGGGAGACGGCACGACGTGGTCCGAGCGGGCCAGCGCGGCCGCCAACAGCTCCACCGGCTCCCCCCAGATGTAGTCCAGGATCACGTCGATCCCCTCCTCCGCATAGGCCGAGAACGTGTGTTCGAGCGCGTTGCGTGACAGGCGCAGGTCGATCATCGCATCCACCTCCAGGGTGGCCAGCGCCTCCTGGCGGTGCCCGGCGGCGATGACCCGCCTGGCGCCGAGCAGCCGCGCCGCCTGAACCGCCATGCGCCCGGCCGCCGTGGTGGCGCCAAGCACCATCACCGTCTCGCCGGGCTCCAGTTCGGCGCGGTGCGCCAGCGGCAGCCACGCCATCAGCGCCGGCCGCACCAGCGCCGCCGCGAACTCGCCCGGCAAGCCGTCCGGCAGCGGCACGACCCAGTCCGCCGGCGCGAACTCGGCCATCGCGCCGAACGGCCGCCGCGTGGCGCTGAAATAGACGCGCTCGCCGCCGGCCGTATGACCGACGCCATCCACCCCGCACACCACCGGCAGCGTGAGCGGGCTGCTGGCGTGCATCCCGGCGGCGGCCTGCCGGTCGATCGCATGGATGGCGGCGGCGCTCACCCCCACCAGCCGCTCGCAGTGCGTGGTGTCGGGGTCGGGGAAGGACTCGAAGCGCGGAATATCGCCCAGGTGGTGCAGAACCACGGCTTGCATCGGAAAACTCCTAGTTGGAACGTCCATCGGACAGGGAAAGCGAACCTCTCTGTCGACGATGGTAGGGAGCATTCCGGCCCGGGTATGTGAGCCGTTTCTGAAAAATGCGGCGGGTGGCCACAAAACAAAACAGGCGACGCTCAATCGCGTCGCCTGCCTGTTTGTCTCGCCGGGATGTCAGCGCACCATCACTTCAATCCCAGGACAGCGCCCCGCCGGTCTGGTACTCGATCACGCGCGTCTCGAAGAAGTTGCGCTCCTTCTTCAGGTCGATCATCTCGCTCATCCACGGGAACGGGTTTTCCTCGTTCGGGAACAGCTGCTCCAGGCCGATCTGCTGGCAGCGGCGGTTGCAGATGAAGCGCAGGTAGGACTTGAACATCGGCGCGTTCAGGCCCAGCACGCCACGCGGCATGGTGTCTTCGGCGTACTTGTATTCCAGGTCCACGGCCTGCTTGAACAGCTCCGCGATCTCGGCCTTGAAGTCGGCCGTCCACAGGTGCGGGTTCTCGAGCTTGATCTGGTTGATCAGGTCGATGCCGAAATTGCAGTGCAGCGACTCGTCGCGCAGGATGTACTGGTACTGCTCGGCGGCACCGGTCATCTTGTTCTGGCGGCCCATCGCCAGGATCTGCGTGAAGCCCACGTAGAAGAACAGGCCTTCCATGATGCAGGCGAACACGATCAGGCTCTTGAGCAGCTTCTGGTCGTTCTCGGGCGTGCCGGTCTTGAACGACGGATCGGTCAGCGTGTCGATGAACGGGATCAGGAACTCGTCCTTGTCGCGGATCGACTTCACCTCGTGGTACGCGTTGAAGATCTCGGCCTCGTTCAGGCCCAGCGACTCCACGATGTACTGGTAGGCGTGCGTGTGGATGGCCTCCTCGAAGGCCTGGCGCAGCAGGTACTGGCGGCATTCCGGCGCCGTGATCTGGCGGTAGGTGCCCAGCACGATGTTGTTCGCGGCCAGCGAGTCGGCCGTGACGAAGAAGCCCAGGTTGCGCTTGATGACGCGGCGCTCGTCCTCGGTCAGACCATTGGGGTCCTTCCACAGGGCGATGTCGCGCGACATGTTGATTTCCTGCGGCATCCAGTGGTTGGCGCAGCCGGCCAGGTACTTCTCCCACGCCCACTTGTACTTGAACGGCACGAGCTGGTTCACGTCGGTGGAGCCGTTGATCACGCGCTTGTCGGCGGCGTTCACGCGGCGCTCGCTCTGCACGGCGGCGGCGTTCGGGTTGTTGCCCAGGATGCCCGGCTGCGTGGCGGCCGGCGGCAGTGCGCCCTGCTCGTCAGCGGCGGCCAGGGTGGCAGGTTGCAGCGCGGGCTGCGGGGCAGCCTGCGGCTTGGCTTGAACGTCGTCGTCCCAGCTCAGCATGTTATTTCTCCGTTATTCGTAGATGGCTGGCGGTGGCCAGCACTGGCGCCCGCGTCATGGGGGCGCCGGCCCTCTCCCCCGGCCCCTCTCCCGCAAGCGGGCGAGGGGTGCAAACCGTTGGGGGGCTTGTTACGTCTTGCTTACTGGCAGGCTTCGCACTCGTCGAAGCCGGCGTCGCCCGGGCGCATGGTGCAGACCGCGCCTTCGGCTTCCGGCATGGCCGGGGCCGAGGCGGCGGCGGCTTCCAGCGCCGACACGCCACCGTCGCTGCCCGACGACACCGCGTTCAGCGAGCCGCGCGACACCGTGGACTTCTCCACGTGCGTGGCCGCCATCGTGCGCAGGTAGTACGTGGTCTTCAGGCCACGCAGCCAGGCTTGCTTGTAGGTATCGTCCAGCTTCTTGCCCGACGCGCCAGCCATGTAGATGTTCAGCGACTGGGCCTGGTCGATCCACTTCTGGCGGCGGCTCGCGGCCTCCACCAGCCAGCTCGGCTCCACCTCGAAGGCCGTGGCATAGATGTCGCGCAGGTCTTGCGGAATGCGGTCGATGCGGGCCAGCGAACCATCGAAGTACTTCAGGTCCGCCACCATCACTTCGTCCCACAGGCCGCGTGCCTTGAGGTCGCGCACCAGGTAGTCGTTGACCACCGTGAACTCGCCCGAGAGGTTCGACTTCACGTACAGGTTCTGGAAGGTCGGCTCGATGCAGGCCGACACGCCGATGATGTTCGAAATGGTCGCGGTCGGGGCGATCGCGATGCAGTTCGAGTTACGCATGCCGTGCTGCTTGATGCTGGCGCGCAGGCTGTCCCAGTCCATCGACGAGGACATGTCCACTTCCAGGTAGCCGCCGCGCTCGTCGGCCAGCAGCTTGAGCGAGTCCTGCGGCAGGATGCCACGGTCCCACAGCGAACCCTCGTAGGTGCTGTAGCGGCCACGTTCCTGCGCCAGCTCGTTCGATGCCTCGTAGGCGTAGTAGCAGACCGCTTCCATCGACGTATCGGCGAACTTCACGGCGGCGTCGCTGGAGTACGGCGTGCGCAGCACGTGCAGGCAGTCCTGGAAGCCCATGATGCCCATGCCCACCGGGCGGTGGCGCAGGTTCGAATTGCGCGCCTTGTCCACCGCGTAGTAGTTGATGTCGATCACGTTGTCGAGCATGCGCATCGCGGTGCGGATGGTCTTCTGGAGCTTGGCGTGGTCGAGCACGTGGGTGCCGTCGGCCTCCTGCTTCAGGTGGGCCACCAGGTTCACCGAACCCAGGTTGCACACGGCGATTTCGCTCTCGTTCGTGTTCAGCGTGATTTCCGTGCACAGGTTGGAGCTGTGCACCACGCCCACGTGCTGCTGCGGGCTACGGATGTTGCACGGATCCTTGAACGTGATCCACGGATGGCCGGTCTCGAACAGCATGCCCAGCATCTTGCGCCAGAGCTGGATGGCCGGCACCTTCTTGAACAGCTTCAGTTCGCCGCTGGCAGCCTTGGCTTCATAGGCGACGTAGGCCTGCTCGAACGCCTTGCCGACCTTGTCATGCAGGTCCGGGCAGGTGGCGGGCGAGAACAGCGTCCATTCGGCGTTTTCCATCACGCGCTTCATGAACAGGTCCGGAATCCAGTTGGCCGTGTTCATGTCGTGGGTGCGGCGGCGGTCGTCGCCGGTGTTCTTGCGCAGCTCGAGGAATTCCTCGATGTCCAGGTGCCACGTCTCCAGGTAGGCGCAGACGGCGCCCTTGCGCTTGCCGCCCTGGTTCACGGCCACGGCCGTGTCGTTCACCACCTTCAGGAACGGCACCACGCCCTGGCTCTTGCCGTTGGTGCCCTTGATGTGGGAGCCCAGCGCGCGCACGTTGGTCCAGTCGTTGCCCAGGCCGCCGGCGAACTTCGACAGCAGCGCGTTTTCCTTGAGGGCTTCGTAGATGCCTTCCAGGTCGTCCGACACCGTGGTCAGGTAGCACGACGAGAGCTGCGAGCGGCGCGTGCCCGAGTTGAACAGTGTGGGCGTGGACGACATGAAGTCGAACGACGACAGCAGTTGGTAGAACTCGATGGCGCGGGCTTCGCGGTCGCGCTCTTCCAGCGCCAGGCCCATGGCCACGCGCATGAAGAAGGCCTGCGGCATTTCGATGCGCTGCTCTTCCACGTGCAGGAAGTAGCGGTCGTACAGCGTCTGCAGGCCGAGGTAGTTGAACTGGAAGTCGCGCGAGGCGTCCAGCGCCGCGCCCAGGCGGGCCAGGTCATACGTGGCCAGCTTTTCGTCCAGCAGTTCGGCCTGAATGCCGCGGGCGATGAACTTCGGGAAGTACTCGGCGTAGCGCGAGCCCATCTCGGCCTGCGTCACTTCGCCGCCGAGGATTTCCTTGCGGATCGTGTGCAGCAGGATGCGGGCGGTGACCTGGCTGTAGTCCGGGTCCTTCTCGATCAGGGTACGCGCGGCCAGGATGGCGGAGTCGTACACCTGGCTCAGCGGCACGCCGTCGTACAGGTTCTTGAGCGTTTCCTTGAGGATCGGCTCGGCGCTCACGCCGTTGCCCAGGCCGCTGCAGGCGGTGTCGATCAGCTCGTGCAGCGCGGCCAGATCCAGCACGCGGCTCACGCCGTTGTCGTTCACGTTGAAGGCCACGCCCTGTTGCACACGCGCCACGGTCTGCGCATTGGCCTGCGCGCGCTCCTGGGTGCGCTTCTCGCGATACAGCACGTAGGCACGGGCCACTTCATGCTCGCCCGAGCGCATCAGCGCCAGTTCCACGTGGTCCTGCACGTCCTCGATATGGAAGGTGCCGCCGTTCGGCCGGCTGCGCAGCAGCGCGCGCACCACGTTCTGGGTGACCTGTTCCACGATCTCGCGCACGCGCGCGGAGGCAGCGCCCTGGCCGCCGTTCACGGCCAGGAAGGCCTTGGTCACGGCGACGGCAATCTTGTTCGGCTCGAACGCCACCACGGCCCCATTGCGGCGGATGAGCTTGTAGTCCTGATAGTTGGCGCCGGCAGCGGCGGGGGTCTGCTGCGACGTTCCGGCGGCGCCGACAACGCCAGCCGATCCCGTGTTTTGTTGTTCGTTCTGGGCCGTTTGCATGAGGTAACTCCTGTTTTAACCCTTGTAATGAAGTGACAAAGTCCCTAGCAAAATGCGCTTCAGAAGACACTCGACACCGGCCTTGCCGGGGCGAGAACCAAACTGCACAGGCGTTCATTCTGCTAGGGACTCTTGCGATACCGCCGGCCGCGTCACTACTGTGGCGCCGGCGTCGCAATCCATTGCGGCGCAGGCTTCACACCCCGGCCGGTTCCCCGGTAGTACCACTAGATATAGTGGTCACTGCGAAAAACTGGGCTAAGTATAGTGAAACGAATCGGAAAGACCAGTCTTGACAAGTCAGATGCCGGTCTGGGGACGGGGTGTGCGGCGGCGCCACATTCCCGCAAGCCG
This sequence comes from Cupriavidus sp. OV096, assembly GCF_900115455.1. Taxonomy (NCBI): domain Bacteria; kingdom Pseudomonadati; phylum Pseudomonadota; class Betaproteobacteria; order Burkholderiales; family Burkholderiaceae; genus Cupriavidus; species Cupriavidus sp. OV096. The sequence goes on along the minus strand of NZ_FOWM01000011.1, from coordinate 74,590 downwards.
CGCTACGCCAAGGGATGGCGGCGGCCCGTGCGCCACCGCACAAATTTTCTAAAATTTTTTTATCGTGGCGAGTCGCCGATAGGCGGCCCAAGTGTGGGGATTTCACATCGCTGTCACGCGGGCGAATGCCTGAATATGAGGCATCGTGCACAAGGGGGCGGCGGGTCAGAAACCACCCCGTCGATAAGGCAGCAGCGCTGGCGTCACATCGGCCAGTCTGGCGAATCGGTCCCAGTCGAAGTGCGGGCCGGGGTCGGTTTTGCGGCCGGGGGCGATGTCGCTGTGGCCGGCGATGCCGGTGATCGGGTAGGTCGTGCGCAGGGCGGCGACGATGCGGGCGGCGGTGTCGTATTGGCCCAGGGTGAAGGGCTGGTCGTCGGCGCCTTCGATTTCGATGCCGATGGAGAAGTCGTTGCAGCGCTGGCGGCCGCAATAGGCTGACTGGCCCGCATGCCAGGCACGTTGCGTACACGCCACAAACTGCACCAACTCGCCCTCGCGGGTGATCAGGAAGTGGGCGGAGACGCGGACGTCGCGGATCGTTTCGAAGAACGGGTGGCGGGCGGTGTCGAGCCGGTTCTGGAAGAACGCCTCGATGTCGCCCGTGCCGAACTGGCCCGGCGGCAGGCTGATGTTGTGCAGCACCACCACGTCGACGGGCATGCCCTCGGGGCGGGTGTCGAAGTTGGGCGATGGCACGCGGCGCGCGGCCGGCACCCAGCCGTCGGCGTCTGGCAGCCAGTCTGCGGCCACGTCAGCCATCGCGGCCCTCGCCTTCCGCCATCGATTCGCTGTCGTCGCGCCCTTCCCGGCCATCGCGCCCTTCGCGTTCGTCGCGGATCTCGAGTTGCTGGATGCGGTAGCGCAGCTGGCGGAAATTCAAACCCAGCAGCGGCGCGGCCGTGGTGCGATTAAAGCCGGTCTGGCGCAGCGCGCGCAGGATCAATTCGCGCTCGAGGGCCTCGAGCCGGGCCGGCAGGTCGATGGGGAACGTGACGTCGCGCAACGCATCGACCATCGGATCGATGGATGGCTGGGGCGGCGGCGGCGCCTCGGCCACGGCACCCCCCGCCTCCGGCGCCGTCAGGCTGGCCGCCGACCAGGCCGGGCTGCCCCAGGTCTCATAACCGGTCGGCGCGGTCTCCGGCACCGGCACGGGCGCGCCTTGCAGCAGGCTGGCGCGATCCACGCCGGCTTCGAGCGGCCCGAGGTCCGCCACCGCGATCTCGTCCGATTCGGCGAAGGCGTAAGCGCGTTCCAGCAGGTTTTCGAGTTCCCGCACGTTGCCGGGGAAGCGGTACGCCGCCAGCCGCGCCAGCGCCGGGCCGGACAGCCGGCGCGGGCGCGCATCGCCGTAGCGCACGGCCAGGTGTTCGAGGATGACCTGCGCCAGCACCGGAATGTCCTCGCCCCGCTCGCGCAGCGTCGGCATGCGCAGCTCCAGCACGTTCAGGCGGTAGTACAAGTCCTGGCGGAACGATCCGGCGGCGACCATCGCAGCCAGATCCTTGTGGCTCGCGCACATCACGCGCACGTCCACGGTGTCTTCCCGACTGGCGCCGATCTTGCGCACGCGTCGCTCCTGCAACGCGCGCAGCAGCTTTACCTGCATGGTCAGCGGCAGGTCCGCCACCTCGTCCAGCAGCAGCGTGCCGCCGTGCGCGGCGTGGAAGAAGCCGCCGCGCTCGGCGTCGGCGCCCGTGAACGCGCCCTTCACGTAGCCGAAGAATTCCGACTCCATCAGCGTCTCGGGAATCGCCCCGCAGTTCACGGCCACGAACGGATGCGCGGCGCGCGCGCTCACGGCGTGGATGGCGCGCGCCGCGCGCTCCTTGCCGCTGCCCGATTCGCCACTGATCACCACCGGCGCCATGCTGCGCGCCAGCCGCGACAGCGAGCGGCGCACGTCCTGCATGGCCGGGGACAGCCCCGGCAGCAGGCCGGCGGCGCGGTCGGCGGCTTCAGCGGCCTCGGCAGCCTCGGCGCTGCGCGCGCCGCCCTCCGCCGCGCCGCGCTGCTGGCGACCCAGCGCGTTCAGGATCAGGGTGCGTAGCTGGTCGAGCGACACCGGCTTGGCGATGTAGTCGAACGCCCCGGCCTTGAGGGCATCGACGGCATTGTCGGCGCTGCCGTAGGCGGTGATCACGGCCACCGGCGTGCGCTCGGGCGAGGCCGACAGTTGCCGCACGATGTCGATGCCCAGCCCGTCGCCGAGCCGCATATCGGTCAGCACCAGGCTGTAGCGGCGCTCCGCCAGTCGCAGCCGCGCCTCGGCCAGCGAGCCGGCCATCACCACGTCGTGCCCCATGCGGCGCAGCGAGATGTCCAGCAGCTCGCGCAGGTCGGCCTCATCGTCGATGACGAGAATCGGATCGGGAACGGGCGGTCTGGCGGACATGGCGTGGGGGTTGGGTTGCGGGGGGCGGCGGATCAGGCCTGGGCGGCCGTTACAACGTCGGGCGTCTCGATCCGCATCGTCAGCACGAACGCCTTGGCCGGCAGTGTATCGCGAGCGCCGGGCCCGAGCAGCCCTGTGCGATCCAGCAACGGTTCCAGCGCGATGGTGCCGTAGCGCACCTGGGCGTCATTGGCGCCGCACAGCTCGCGCGCCATGAACAGGCCCAGCCCGGTGCCCTGGGCGTTGCTGGTGAAGAACGGCTCGAACAGGCTGCGCTGCTGCTCGCGCGTGACCTCGGCGCCATCGTTCCAGACGATCAGTTCGGCATGGTGCTGATCCAGCGCATGGGCCAGCAGACGGATGGCGCCCGGCAGCCGGCTGCAATAGCGCCAGGCGTTATCGAGCAGGTTGCCGAGCACCTGCTGCAGTTGCGCGGCATCGAAGATCACCGGGCGTTGCAGGTCCACGGCGAGGCGGATGGCATTGGCGTTGATATCGGCGCGCGGGCCGCCGCGCGAGCGCATCTCCAGCCGCCAGCGTTCCACGATCTCGGGCAGCGCCTGGCCCAGCTCCACCGCGCTGTGGCCGGTGCGGGGGCGGCGCGAGAGTTGCAGCACATCGGACACCACCTGATCGAGCCGGCGCACGTTGTCGCTGATGATGCGCAGCAGCCGGGCGTCGATATTGCCCTCGCCCGCCCCGGAATCGGCCAGCAGCTCGTTGGCCTGGCTGATGGCCGCGAGCGGGTTGCGGATCTGGTGCGCCACGCTGGCCACCAGTCGGCCCATGCCGGCAAGTTTCTCCTGCTGCACCTGCTCGGCAATCCGTTCCCAGCTTTCGATGTGGACCAGCACCGTGTCGCGCATCTCGCTGCGCAGCAGCGTCTCGTCCTCGGGGCTCCAGGCCATGGCCTCGTTCTGGGCGATGGCCAGACGCAGCCGGGCCGCGCCTTCGGGCGACATGTCGTTCCAGCCGACGGTATCGAGCGCGCTCGGCGCGGTCAGCGCCCCGCCCAGCGTGGAGCGCAGCCCGGCCAGCCCCGGCAGCACGAAGCGCAGCCGCAGGCGGGTATGCAGCATCGGCCCACCCAGCGCCGACGGGCGCGACGGCAGCGGCAGTAGCTGCAGGATGCGCGGCACATCGTCATTGGTCTGGATCCAGTCGCGCAGCATTTCCATCAGCGGCTGCAGGCGCGGGATGCGGCGCAGGTCGAACAGCACCTTGTCGCGCTCGCCGGCGCGCACCTGCCCTTCCCGGATCCGCTCGTGCGGCTGCACGCCCAGCAGCACCACGGCCGCGGGGTTGGCGGCCACCACCACGCCGTTGGCGCGCACCAGCATCACGCCGTCCTGCATGTCGTTGACCATGAGCCGGTTCACCAGTTGCTGCAGGCGCAGTTCCTGCTCGCGCGCCAGCGCAATCTGCTCCTGGGCGATCTGCCGGTTGGCGAGCATGTACATCACCAGCGCGGCGATCATGAACACCAGGCCGAACAGGCCGGAACCGAGCAGGTTGGCATCGGCCTGGCGCACCAGCAGCGTCTGCACGAAGGGCTGGCCCATTACCACCAGCGCCGACACCGCCGCCGTGAACAGCGCGAACATCAGGCTGGTCAACGCCCCGGCCTCGAGCGCCGGCAGCAGGAAGATCATGGCGAGACCTTCGGCGTGGCTGCCCAGCCGGCCCACCACCGCGAAGATCCCGGCCAGCAGCGCCAGGTCGACCATCACCTGTACGCGCACGCGCACATGGAAATGGCGGCGCCACAGCGTGCCCACCAGCGTGACCATGGCGATGCAGAGGTAGGGGAGCACCACCGGCAGCGCGGCGGCCATGCGCGGATTGGCGGCGAGGGTGGCCGCGGCACCGGCGGCCACGCCAGGATCCGGCGCGGCGCGTTCCAGCGGCAGCCACACGTAGCCCACCAGCAGCAGCGCCACGGCCGCGCGGGTCCAGCAGAAATAGCGCAGCAGGCGCCAGTGGAATTCAGGCGGCTCGGGTTGGCGCCACAGCTCGACCAGCACGCGCCAGCCGTTGAGGCGGGACCAGGCCGAGCGGCGCGAGGTCATGGGCGCGCGTCGGTGTCGCCATGGCCGGACATCTCCGAGCCATCGGGCAGATGACTGCGCCGGCAGTAGTGCAGGCCGTTCCAGCCGATGGCCTCGCCACGCGGCAGGTGCACGCCGCACTGGGCGCACTGGACCATCGGCTCGGACGATGCCGCGCCTTCGGTCTTGCGCTGCGCCGGGCCAGGGCGGGCGGTCGGCTGCTCGTGCGCGTCGCGGGCGGCCGCGCGCTGGCGCAGCCACCAGATGATCGCCAGCACAACGGCCAGCAGGAGGAAGATTCTTGCCATGGGGGCGATGACGATCAGGAGATCACTAGATCAGGAGAGGCGGTGCAGCACCACTTCGATCACGAAGCGGCTGCCCACGTAGGCCAGCAGCAGGATGCCGAACGAGGCGATGACCCAGCGCAGGGCGGTGCGCCCGCGCCAGCCCCGGAAATGCCGGCCGACCAGGATGCCGCCGAACATCGCCCAGGACAGGATCGCGAACACGGTCTTGTGGTCCACGCGGAAGGCCCGGGCGAACAGCTGCTCGGAGAACAGGAAGCCGGACAGGATGGTCAGCGTCAGCAGCACGAAGCCCGCCGCGATCAGCCGGAACAGCAGCTTTTCCAGCGTCAGCAGCGGCGGCAGCAGGTCCAGCCAACGGCCCAGCCATTGCCCGGACGATGCTTCGGCGCTGGTCGGCCGGTTGAAGCCATGGAGCCGGCGCTCGGCCAGCAGCATCAGGAAGGCGTGGAACGCCGCCAGCGTGAACAGCCCATAGGCCACGTTGGCGATGACGAAATGGAGCTTGAACAGCGGCCGCGCGGCGTAGCCGAGGATCTGCGCGCCCGGGAAGGCCAGCGGCATCAGGCCGGCCAGCATCGCCACCGGAAAGACGATCAGGCCGAGCCCGGCCAGCGAGAAGAAGAAGCTTTCGATCCAGTAGATGCCCACGCCCAGCCACAGCATGGCGGAGAGCGCGAAGGCGAAGCCGAACATCATGCGGTCTGCCGGGAAGATGGTTTCGTGCAGCAGCATGCCGTGGCTGACCAGCGCGCCGAGCACCACGGCGTGCCACCATGCGGGCTGGCCGTCCGCGCGGCCATCGCCGGGCGGCGCCATCAGCACGGCCGTGGCGGCGCCAGGGCGCCCGCCGGGGCCCGGATGGCCCGGATGACCGACAGCACCCCCGCCAGCGGCCGCCAGCCGGGGGTTGCGCGTTGCCCAGCCGTGAAAGGCCAGGCCGCAATAGAGAAGTGCCGTCAAGGCATACAGTACAATGGCCATTTGCGCAGTTTACCCTAGGGCCTGTCCCTCGTGCCCTTGTCCGTGATGCCTCACGACAACGCCACGCGCGCGCCCCATCCACGCCGAATCACGAGCCGAACCTCTCCCCACTGCCATGCTGGATAACCTCACACAACGCCTGGCGCGGGTCGTCAAGACCATGCGCGGCGAGGCCCGACTGACCGAGGCCAACACCGCCGAGATGCTGCGCGAAGTGCGCCTTGCCATGCTCGAAGCCGACGTGGCGCTACCCGTGGTGCGCGAGTTCGTCGCCCGCGTCAAGGAAAAGGCGCTCGGCGAGGAAGTCGTCAGCAGCCTCACCCCGGGCCAGGCCCTCGTCGGCGTGGTCCAGCGCGAGCTGACCGCGGTCATCGGCGGCGACGAAGCCGTCGACCCCAAGCCGGGCGAGCAGAAATCGGGCGAACTGAACCTGAACGTCCAGCCGCCAGCGATCATCCTGATGGCCGGCCTGCAGGGCGCGGGCAAGACCACCACCTCCGGCAAGCTCGCCAAGTGGCTTAAGGAGAACAAGAAGAAGAAGGTGCTGACGGTGTCGTGCGACGTGTATCGCCCCGCCGCCATCGCCCAGCTGCGCACGGTGTCCGAGCAGGTTGGCGCCGACTTCTTCCCGTCCGAGCCGGACCAGAAGCCCGTGGACATCGCCCGCGCGGCGCTGGACTGGGCCCGCAAGCACTACCACGACGTGCTGATCGTCGATACGGCCGGCCGGCTCGGTATCGACGAGGCGATGATGGCGGAAATCGCCGCGCTGCACGCCGAGCTGAAACCGGTGGAAACGCTGTTCGTGGTCGACGCCATGCTCGGCCAGGATGCCGTGAACACCGCCAAGGCGTTCAACGACGCGCTGCCGCTGACCGGCGTGGTCCTGACCAAGCTCGATGGCGACGCACGCGGCGGTGCCGCGTTGTCTGTACGTCACATTACGGGCCGTCCGATCAAGTTCGTGGGGGTGGGCGAGAAGCTCGACGGCCTGGAGCCGTTCTACCCCGACCGCATGGCCCAGCGCATTCTGGGCATGGGCGACATCCTCGCACTGGTGGAGGAAGCCCAGCGCGGCGTGGACATGGACGCCGCCGAGAAGCTCGCCAAGAAGATCAAGAAGACCGGCGGGTTCGATCTCGAGGACTTCAAGGCGCAGATCGGCCAGATGAAGAAGATGGGCGGCATCGGCAGCCTGGTGGACAAGCTGCCGGCCCAGTTCGCCCAGCAGGCGCAGGGCGCCAATATGGATCAGGCCGAGAAGTCGGTGCGCCGCATGGAGGGCATCATCAACAGCATGACCGCCGCCGAGCGCGCCAAGCCGGAGCTGATCAAGGCCAGCCGCAAGCGCCGCATCGCGGCCGGCGCCGGCGTGCCGGTGCAGGAAGTGAACCGCCTGCTGAACCAGTTCGAGCAGATGCAGGGCATGATGAAGAAGCTCAAGGGCGGCGGCATGATGAAGATGATGCGCCAGATGGGCGGGATGAAGGGCGGCATGAAGGGCCTGTTCAACCGCTAAGCATCGCCCAGACCCACAGATATAAGGACAGAGACATGATGATGACCGCAGACCAGGCCCGCGAACTCTGGGCCAGCTCCGAGGAAATCGTTAGCGCCGCGGAAGTGCAGGATTCGCTGGACCGCATGGCCGATGACATCACCGCGCGCATGGGCGATGCCTTCCCGCTCGTGCTGTCGGTGATGGGCGGCGCGGTGGTCTTCACCGGCATGCTGCTGCCGAAGCTGCAGTTTCCGCTGGAATTCGACTACATCCACCTGTCGCGCTACAACAACAAGACGGTGGGCGGCGAGATGCAATGGCGCGTGGCGCCGCGCGAGTCGGTCAAGGACCGGGTGGTGCTGGTGTTGGACGACATCCTCGACGAAGGCGAGACCATGGCGGCCATCCGCGAGCGCATTCTCGACATGGGCGCCAAGGAATTCCACGCCGCCGTGCTGTGCGAGAAGACCCTGCTCAAGGCCAAGCCGATGCACCCGGACTTCTGCGGCTTCAAGGTGCCAGACCGCTACGTCTTCGGCTGCGGCATGGATGTGAAGGGCTACTGGCGCAACCTCGGCGCCATCCGCGCGCTGGTCTGACTCCCGGACTGGCCTGATTTACGGCGCGCGGCCGTCCGTCGGACTCAGCTTCCGACCCGGTACGGCCGCTCGCGCAGCCACTTGGTGGCAATCCACTTCTCCCCTGACACCACCGGCATGCCGCCGTGCAGCGTGCGGTCGTCCAGCGTGCCGTCCGGCAGCTTGTAGCTGAAAAACACAGCATTGCCCTTGACCGGGGCCACATCCAGCCCGATTCGCGGGAAGGTGGTGGCGCCGCCGGCCGGCGTGCTGTTCAGGTAGATCACCAGCGTGGCCACGCGCTGGCCGCCCACGGCCATCTGGCGCGCCTCGCCCGGATTCTTCGGATTGAAATAGTCGTAGTGCGGCTGGTATTCGGCGCCAGGCTTGTAGTTGAGCACCTGGAAGCCCTCGCCGTGCTCCATCGGCACGCCGGTCACGGCGGCGATGCGTGCCTCCAGCACTTCGAGCAGCGGGTGCTCGCCGACCTGGAACATCGCGCCGGTGCTGGTACGGGCCTCGTGGACGTTCTCGTCACCCGTGGCGGGATTGACGACGGACGAGCGCTGCATGCGGTCACGCGAGAGCGCCACCAGGGCGTCGCACTCGGCCTCGCTGAACAGGCCCTGGAGCAGCATCACGCGCGGCGCCTCGATGCGGAACAGCACCGGGATGTCCAGGCCCTCGTCGCGGATGGCGTTGCCGGCGGGGTCCGGGCCCACCATGTCGGACTTCGGCCGTACCCGGGCGGCGGGCGCCTTGGTGGCGTCGGTGGTGGCCGGGTGCGGCTGGCCCAGCGCATCGGCCACCATGGCCCGGGCGAAGGTCGCGTCGTAGCCGGCGCGCTGCATCGACAGCACCAGCGCATCGGCGTTGAATCCCTGCTTGATATGGCGGGCCAGCCAGCGCTCCAGTTCCGGCGAGGAGGCGTGGTAGCCCTGCCCGGCGGCCCCGGCAGCGTCGGTGCGGGAGTCGAATGTCATGACGGATTGGCCAGTCGCTGCGGCGAAAACGGGTTGCGCGCAGGGGACTCCGGCGGCAGGCGGCGCGAGGTGGCCGGCGGCGGCACGGCGGCTGCGCCCGGGTCGCCGGCGATCGTCACCGTCGATTCCGAATACTGCCAGCGCTTCCACGCGCCCAGCACGGCGTTCGGGTACTCCGGCCGGCCCCGGCTGCCGTTGTAGCGGCCGAGCGCCAGGAACAGGTCGCCGTTCTCGCGGTCCAGGTAGTGGCGCAGGATGGTGCAGCCGTAGCGCAGGTTGCTCTGGAGGTGGAACAGCTTGCGCACGTCGCTGTCGCCGATGGTACGCACCCAGAACGGCATGACCTGCATCAGCCCACGTGCATCGGCCGAGCTGATCGCATATTTCCGGAAGCCGCTTTCCACCTGGACCAGCCCGAGCACCAGCGACGGCTCCAGCCCGGCCCGCTTGGCCTCGTAGTAGACCGTCTCGATCAGTTCCACGCGGATCTGCGGCTCGGGAATCCGGGATTCGAGCCGGCGCGACATCTCGCCCAGCCATTTCAGGTAGCCGAGCCGCTCGCCGCCCGAGGCGAACGCCGGGCGGACGGGCCTGCCATCGGCAATGGCCGCCGCCAGCGCGCCGCGCACGGAGTCGGCCAGCGCCTCCTCCTTCTGCGCCCCCGCATGGGCCGTGGCCGCCGCGACGGCCAGCAGCAGGCCGCCGGCCAGCACGGACCAGCGGCGGGGGGTGAACAGGCGTGACGCGTGCATCGGCTTCCTTTTCCTTACTTCAACAGCGGATTTCAGCTGGCCAGCTGGGTGCGCACATAGCCCACCACGTCAGCCACGGCCACCGGGGTGGCCTGGGCGTCGCGGCGGCCCTGGTATTCGACCTTGCCTTCCTTCAGGCCACGGTCGCCCACCACCACACGGTGCGGCACGCCGATCAGTTCCCAGTCGGCAAACATCACGCCGGGGCGCTCGCCACGGTCGTCCAGGATCACATCGACACCGGCCGCCAGCAGCTCGGCATGGATGCGGTCGGCTTCCGCGCGCACAGCTTCGTTGCGGTCGTAGCCGACCGGGCAGACCACCACCGCGAACGGGGCGATGGCGGCCGGCCAGATGATGCCGCGCTCATCGTAGTTCTGTTCGATGGCAGCGCCAAGAATCCGCGTCACGCCAATGCCGTAGCAGCCCATCTGCATCGGCTGGGTCTTGCCGTTCTCGTCGAGGTAGGTGGCGCTCATCGACTCGGAATACCGGGTGCCGAGCATGAACACGTGGCCCACCTCGATGCCCCGGCAGATCTCCAGCGTGCCCTTGCCGTCCGGCGAGGCGTCGCCGGCCACCACGTTGCGCAGGTCCGCCACGATCGGCTCGGGCAGGTCGCGGCCCCAGTTCACGCCGGTGTAGTGGTAGTCGCGGTCATTGGCGCCACAGCAGAAATCGGCCATGTTGGCCACCGTGCGGTCCGCCACCAGCTTCACCGGCTTCTTCGTGCCGATCGGGCCGAGGTAGCCGGGGGGCGAGCCGAAGGTGTCGACGATCTCGTTCTCGGTCGCGAAACGGAAATCTAGCAGGCCCGGCACCTTCGACGCCTTGACCTCGTTCAGTTCGTGGTCGCCACGCAACAGCAGCAGCCAGATCTCGGCGCCGGCGTCGGTGTCCTTGGCCAGCACGATCGACTTCACCGTGCGCACCAGCGGCATGTTCAGGAATTCGGCGACGTGCTCGCACTTGGCCTTGCCCGGGGTGTGGGTCTTGGCCATGGCCTCGGCCGGCGCGGGACGGGCGGCGTCCAGCGGCAGCGCCTCGGCGGCTTCCATGTTGGCGGCGTATTCCGAGGTGGGGCAGTAGACGATGGCGTCCTCGCCGGTATCGGCGATCACGTGGAACTCGTGCGAGCCCGAGCCGCCGATGGCGCCGTTATCGGCCGCCACAGCGCGGAATTCCAGGCCGAAACGCTGGAAGATGCGCGTGTAGGTGTCGTACATGTTGCGGTACGAGCCCTTCAGGCCGTCCAGGTCCCGGTCGAAGGAATAGGCGTCCTTCATGGTGAACTCGCGGCCACGCATGATGCCGAAGCGGGGCCGGCGCTCGTCGCGGAACTTGGTCTGAATCTGATAGAAGTTCACCGGGAGCTGCTTGTAGCTGCGGATGTCGCTGCGGGCGATGTCCGTAACCACTTCCTCGGAAGTCGGCTGCATGACGAAATCGCGCTCGTGGCGGTCTTTCAGGCGCAGCAGCTCCGGGCCCATCTTGTCCCAGCGGCCGGTCTCCTGCCAGAGTTCGGCCGGCTGGATCACGGGCATCGACAGTTCCAGGGCGCCGGCGCGGTTCATTTCCTCGCGGACGATGTTCTCCACCTTGCGGATCACGCGCAGCCCCACCGGCATGTAGCTGTAGATGCCGGCGCCGACCTTTTTGATCATGCCAGCCCGCATCATGAGTTTGTGCGACACGATTTCCGCGTCGGCGGGGGCTTCCTTGAGGGTGGAAATGAAGAATTGCGAGGCTTTCATCCGTTGCTTTCTCGTGAGTCGGGCAGTGCCCGGCAGCGCCGGCCTGGCCAGGCGCGGCATTTCATTTGGCGGGACGCGCCGGAAACTGCCCTTCCCGCTCGGGGAAAACCAGCATTCCCGGCGTCAGGCCGACCCGCGCGCTTCCTTTATAATCGACGTAATTCTAAAGGATTCGAGGTGCAGTCATGCTCGATCGTGAAGGCTTTCGCCCGAACGTCGGCATCATCCTCATCAACGCACGCAACGAGGTTTTCTGGGGCAAGCGAATCGGCGAACACTCCTGGCAGTTTCCGCAGGGCGGCATCAAGTACGGCGAAACGCCGGAACAGGCCATGTACCGCGAGCTGCAGGAAGAAGTCGGCCTGCTTCCGGAGCACGTCAGGATCGTCGGTCGCACGCGCGACTGGTTGCGTTATGAGGTGCCGGACAAGTTCATCCGCCGCGAAATCCGCGGCCACTATAAGGGCCAGAAGCAGATCTGGTTCCTGTTGCGCATGGTCTGCCGCGATTGCGACATCCACCTGCGTGCCACGGACCATCCCGAATTCGACGCCTGGCGCTGGAGCCAGTACTGGGTGCCGCTGGACGCGGTCATCGAATTCAAGCGCGATGTCTACCAGATGGCGCTGACCGAGTTGTCGCGCTTCCTGAATCGTGGCCGCGCGCCGCTGAGTCCCTATGGCACCCATGGTCACCATGGTTTCCACGGGAATCACGGCCATCCTGGCCACAACGGGCACCATGGCGGCGAGGGCCGGCATGGGGACGACGCACGCCCGGAAGAGCCAATGGCTGTGTCCGGCGTCGTGCCTGAGACCGCCGCCACGGCGATCCAGGAAGCCGTGCCCGCTTCGCCGGCCAGCCCGGCACCTACCCAACGGAGTTCCGATGACTAGTTTCACCGGCCGGCGCGTGCGCGCCGGTCTGTTGCTCGCCGCCGCCTGCCTGGCGCTGGCCGGCTGCAAGACCACCAGCAAGGGCCTGCCCGAGGAAGAGTCCACCTGGGTCAACCCGTTCGAGGAAAAGGTATTCAAGGAGGCCGACACCGGCCTGCCGGCGCTGCCCCAGGAAGCGGACCTGATTCCGTTCTCGGTCAACGGCAGCGGGGATTTCCGCTTCGCAGTGGACAGCAAGTCCATCAGCGTGGGCCCGGACAAGGTGGTGCGCTTCACCGTGGTCATCACCAGCCCCGGCGGCGGACGCAATGTGAACTACGAAGGCATGCGCTGCGACGCGTTCGAGCGCAAGCTCTACGCCACCCTGCCGCAGGGCGCCACGGCCTGGATTCCGAACCGGGCCGACGACCGCGACACCTGGTATCGGATGGAAACCCGCGCCCGCAACGCCTACCCGGCCGCGCTGGCCACCGACTTCTTCTGCGAAGGCCGCACCGTGGCCGGCAGCCCGGAGAAGATGATCAAGGACCTGCGCGCCTACGCGCCGCGCCGCTAACCCGGCGCTTCGGCAAGGCTGGAATGCAAAACGGCGAGGCCCTGGGGCCTCGCCGTTTTGCTTCATCTTGCCTCGGTTTGTCGTCAGAAATCAGACGAGTACGAGGTTGTCCCGGTGAATCAGCTCCGGCTCGTTCAGGTGGCCCAGCACCGATTCGATCTCGGACGAAGGCTTGCGGGCAATCAGCCGCGCCTCGGCGCTCGAATAGTTGGTGATGCCGCGCGCCACCTCGTGGCCAGCCGGGCTCACGCAGGCGATCACCTCGCCACGCGCAAATTCGCCCTGCACCTCCACCACGCCAATCGGCAGCAGCGACTTGCCGCCGCTGGTCAACTTCTCCACCGCACCGTTATCGATGACCACCCGGCCGCGCAGCTGCAAGTGATCTGCCATCCACTGCTTGCGCGCGGTCAGGCGGCCGGTCGGCGCCAGCAACTGGGTGCCGATGGCCTCGCCTTCGGCCAGCCGGCCCAGCACGTCGGCCTCACGGCCCGAGGCGATGGTGGTGTGGGCGCCGGACTTCGCCGCGCGCTTGGCCGCCAGGATCTTGGTCAGCATGCCGCCCCGCCCGATCGACGTCCCGGCACCGCCCGCCATGGCTTCCAGTTCCGGCGTGCCGGCCAGCGCCTCGTCCACGAACCTGGCGTTCGGGTCCTTGCGCGGATCGGCCGTGTACAGCCCGCGCTGGTCGGTCAGGATGACCAGTGCGTCGCCTTCGATCAGGTTGGTGACGAGCGCGCCCAGCGTGTCGTTGTCGCCGAACTTGATTTCGTCGGTCACGACCGTATCGTTCTCGTTGATGATCGGCACCACGCCGAGCGAGAGCAGCGTCAGCAGCGTGGAGCGCGCGTTCAGGTAGCGTTCCCGGTCGGCCAGGTCGGCGTGGGTCAGCAGCACCTGCGCGGTGCGGATGCCGTAGCGCCCGAACTGGCTTTCGTAGACCTGGGCCAGCCCCATCTGCCCGACGGCGGCAGCGGCCTGCAATTCGTGGATTTCCTTGGGCCGGCGCACCCAGCCCAGGCGCTGCATGCCTTCGGCGATGGCGCCGGAGCTGACCAGCACCACTTCCTTGCCGGCGCCGCGCAGCTTGGCGATCTGGGCTGCCCAGCGCGCGATGGCGTCGTGGTCCAGCCCCTTCCCATCATTGGTGACCAGGCTCGAGCCTACCTTGACGACAATGCGTTTTGCCTGGGCGATGACCGATTGCATGGCGAGGATCCTGTCTCCGGGTGCCGGGGTGTTCTGGTTATTCTGCGGTACTGGCTAGCCCTCGCCGCAAGGCGTCAGGCCTGGTTGCCCTGATCACCCTGATCGCCAACGCCGGCATCGGGCGCCACGTTGTGCAGGCGGTCGTCCAGACGGATATCGGGCTCGGCCAGCGCGGCGGCCTCTTCGGCCTTGATCGCGGCCAGATGGTCCTTGATCGCGTAGATCAGCTCACGGCAGCCCTCGCCAGTCAGCGCCGAAATGTGGAACACGGGCCCCTTCCACTTGTAGCGCTTGACGAAGTCCTTCATGCGCGTGGCGCGCTCTTCATCCGGCACCACATCGAGCTTGTTCAGCACCAGCCAGCGCGGCTTCTCGTACAGCGTTTCGTCGTACTTCTTCAATTCGTTGACGATGGCACGCGCCTCGGCCACCGGATCGACGTTCTCGTCGAACGGGGCGATGTCCACAATGTGCAGCAAGAGGCCCGTGCGCTGCAGGTGGCGCAGGAACTGGTGACCCAGCCCGGCACCTTCGGCGGCGCCTTCGATCAGGCCGGGAATGTCCGCCACCACGAACGATTGCTCGTGGTCCACACGGACCACGCCGAGGTTCGGATGCAGCGTCGTGAACGGATAGTCGGCCACTTTGGGACGCGCGTTCGAGATATGCGAGATGAACGTCGACTTGCCCGCGTTCGGCATGCCGAGCAGGCCCACGTCGGCCAGCACCTTGAGTTCGAGCCGCAGCATGCGGCGCTCGCCGGGCTTGCCGTCGACCTGCTGGCGCGGCGCGCGGTTGGTACTCGACTTGAAGTGGAGGTTGCCCCAGCCGCCCATGCCGCCTTCGGCCAGGCACACGGTCTGGCCGTGCTCGGTCAGGTCGGCGATGACCTCGCCGGTGTCCATGTCCATGATCAGCGTACCGACCGGCATGCGCAGCGTGACGTCCTCGCCGGCAGCGCCGTAGCAATCCGCGCCACGGCCGTTCTCGCCGTTACGGGCCACGTGCTTCTTGGAGTAGCGGTAGTCGATCAGGGTGTTGATATTGCGGTCGGCCTGCGCGAACACGCTGCCGCCCCGCCCGCCGTCACCGCCATCGGGGCCACCGAAGGGCACAAACTTCTCGCGCCGGAACGACGCACTCCCGTTGCCGCCATTGCCGGCAATCGCCTCGATTCGGGCTTCGTCGATGAACTTCATATTGGTCTTCCCAGATGGATCGGGCCGGCTTTATTCATGCCAGAAATGAAAAGGCCCCGCAAGTGTTGCGGGGCCTTCGGGCTGCAAAGGCTGTTATCAGGCCGCCGGAACGACGCTGACTTGCTGCTTCTTGGCAGCGCCCTTGACGGCGAACTGCACGTGACCGTCCACTAGTGCGAACAGGGTGTGGTCCTTGCCGATACCCACGTTATCACCAGCGTGCACGCGAGTGCCGCGTTGGCGAACGATGATGCCGCCGGCGTTGATGGCCTGGCCACCGTACACCTTCACGCCCAGACGCTTCGATTCCGAATCACGGCCGTTCCGCGTGGAACCGCCGCCTTTTTTCTGTGCCATGTCTTAACTCCTGTTTACCTGATTGCGTTGAATACCTGTTGTCCGAGCAATGCTCAGGCAACGATGGCTTCGATGCGCAGTTCGGTGTAATTCTGACGATGGCCCTGGCGCTTCTGGTAGTGCTTGCGACGGCGCATCTTGAAGATCTTCACCTTGTCGTGACGACCCTGGGAGATCACGGTAGCCTTGACGGAAGCCCCGCTCACCAGCGGCGTACCAAACTTGATTTGGTCGCCGGCGCCCACTGCGAGCACCTGGTCCAGCGTGATTTCTGCGCCAATGTCTGCCGGTATCTGTTCTACTTTAAGTTTTTCGCCAGCAGCAACCTTGTATTGCTTGCCGCCGGTTTTTACGACCGCGTACATTGTCGAACCTCTCGATGTGAATGAAACGTTGAATGCTGCCCCGGTATCTCACGGGACCGGCGCCGTTTCGTGCGCCGACTTGCTGCTTTGCCGTCCGGCGGCTCGCCGTATACAGCGCAAACCAACCGAAGGAACCGGCGATTGTAGACCAGTTTTCCAGAAAGCGCAAAGGGCGCGATACGGAAAGGTCAAAGAAAAGCCAACGGAAACAAATACATAGCCTGCCGGAGTGTTGCGCAGCGGCGACTGGCGCACTTCGCGCCGGAATGCGGATCAGATCAGGTCGGCGAGCAGGAACCCGGCAAGGGCGGCAAACGCCACCCACCAGGCGGTGCGGCGGACCTGCCTGCGGGAGGCAGGGGCCTTGTTCATGCCGTCATTATAGATAGGCGCCGCCCCTTCCGGGCCGTTCTGGCCGCATGCAAGCGGCCATGGCGACACCGCGATCGCATATAATCCACCGGTTTTGCGAACCGGTGATTCCATCTTGTCCCAGTCTTCCGCCACTGCCTTGCTTGCCCCGGTCGCTGCCGACATGCGCGCCGTCGATGCCGTCATCCGGCGCCGCCTGTCTTCTGAAGTGCCCCTGATCGAGCAGATCGGCGAATACATCATCGGCGCGGGCGGCAAGCGGCTGCGTCCGGTCATCCTGCTGCTTTCGGCGCGCGCGTTCGGCTACGAGGGCCATCGCCATCACGAACTCGCCGCTGTGGTGGAGTTCATCCACACCGCCACGCTGCTCCACGACGACGTGGTGGACGAATCCGAGTTGCGCCGTGGCCGCCAGACCGCCAACGCGGTGTTCGGCAACGCAGCCAGCGTACTGGTGGGCGACTTCCTCTATTCGCGCGCCTTCCAGATGATGGTCGAGGCCGGCAGCATGCGCATCATGGAGATCCTCTCCAATGCGACCAACGTGATTGCCGAGGGCGAGGTCCTGCAGTTGCTGAACATGCACGACCCGGACGTGACCGTGGAGCGCTACCTCCAGGTGATCCGCTACAAGACCGCCAAGCTGTTCGAAGCCTCGGCCGAACTGGGCGCGGTGCTGGCCGGCGCGGACCCCGCCATGGAAGAAGCCGCGGCCGAGTACGGCCGCCGCATCGGCACGGCATTCCAGCTGATCGACGACATGCTCGACTACACGGCCAGCGCCGAGCAGATGGGCAAGAACGCCGGCGACGACCTGCGCGAGGGCAAGCCCACGCTGCCGCTGCTCCACCTGCTCGAGCACGGCACCGCGGAACAGCGCGAACTCGCGCGCGAGGCCATCGTCCAGGGCGGCACGGAACACTTTGATGCAGTCTTCTCGGCCATCCATGCCAGCGGCGCGCTGGAGGTGACGTTTGCCGCCGCGCAGCGCGAAGCAGAAGCCGCGGAAAAGGCGGCAATGCAATTTCCCCCTTCCCAACTGAAGGAAACGCTGATACACTTGTGTGCTTTCTCGCTGCAACGTCAGTCGTAACAACGCACCGACAAGTCAGCGCGAAAAAACCCTAGCAGTACCAAGAAATCGGGGTGTAGCTTAGCCTGGTAGAGCGCTACGTTCGGGACGTAGAGGCCGGAGGTTCGAATCCTCTCACCCCGACCAGATTTCGATGTCATGCGCCAGCGTGATGTCCACGAAAAAGCCGCACAGCAATGTGCGGCTTTTTTCGTTTCCCGCCCCCCTTCCCCCTCCCCCGCGCAAGTAGGGTTGCGGACGTGTCGCGCAAACGCCAACGCGCCCGCCCCGTCGCTTTACAAAAAGTGACCCCGGCGGCAAACTGCCCCGGTCCGGGACCCTCTGCACCCGATCCCGCCGCAGTCAAACGCGCCGCCGGCCGGCTTCATCCGATCGCGCGCTCATCGCTCGTATTTCGCCATGACATTAGGCCTTGCGCTCGCCCAGAGCCGACGGATCGCCCCCGCGCTACTCGCGCAGCTCGAGCAATCGGCCCGGGAGAAGAAGTCGCAGCTGATTGACGAGATCATCGGCAGCGGCACCATGTCTGCCCACGACGTGGCGATCTTCGCCGCCGACAAGTACCAGCTACCGCTGCTGGACCTGGCCCAGTACAACCTCAATCGCGTGCCGCCCGCGCTGGCCGGCAATCGCGAATTCCACGCCCACCGCCTGCTGCCGCTGGGCCGCCGTGAGAACCGGCTCATCGTGGCGCTGTCCGACCCGACCAACCAGGCCGGCGTGGACGCCATCAAGCAGAAATTCAACCTGCCGGTGGAAACCGTGGTGGTGGAGCACGACAAGCTGATGAAGCACGTGCGCGCCGCCGGCGAGGCGCTCGGGACGATGAAGAACATCTCGCCCGTGACGCCCACCGCCACCAAGATGATCGAATACGATCCGGTGGCGGCCGCGGCCGGCGTCCGCAAGGGCGGGCCGGGCAACGAGATCGACGACGCCCCCGTGGTGCGCTTCCTCCAGAAGCTGCTGACCGAGGCGTTCCAGCGCGGCGCGTCGGACTTGCACTTCGAACCGTTCGAGTTCTTCTACCGCGTGCGCTTCCGCGTGGACGGCGTGCTGCAGGAAGTGGCACGCCCGCCGCTCGACATCCGCGACAAGGTCGCCACCCGCATCAAGGTGCTGTCGCGCCTGGACATCTCGGAAAAGCGCGTGCCGCAGGACGGCCGCATGAAGCTGCTGCTCTCGCTGCCCAAGGACAAGGACGCCAAGGAGGTCATCGAGAAAGCGATCGACTTCCGCGTCTCCACGCTGCCCACGCTGTTCGGCGAGAAGATCGTGATGCGGATTCTGGAATCCTCGTCCGACAAGCTCGACATCGACCAGCTCGGCTACGAGCCCGCGCAGAAGGCGCTGCTGCTGGAGGTGATCAAGCGGCCGTACGGGATGGTGCTGGTCACCGGCCCCACCGGCAGCGGCAAGACGGTGTCGCTCTATACGTTCCTGAACATGCTGAACCAGGGCGACATCAACATTTCCACGGCGGAGGATCCGGCGGAAATCCAGCTGCCCGGTATCAACCAGGTGAACGTGAACGACAAGGCCGGCCTGACCTTCGCGGCGGCGCTGAAGTCGTTCCTGCGGCAGGATCCGGACATCATCATGGTCGGCGAAATCCGTGACCTGGAAACCGCCGATATTTCGATCAAGGCCGCCCAGACGGGCCACCTGGTGCTCTCCACGCTGCACACCAACGACGCCCCGACCACGCTCACGCGCCTGATGAACATGGGCGTGGCGCCGTTCAACATCGCGTCCTCGGTGCTGATGATCACGGCGCAGCGGCTGGCGCGCCGGCTCTGCACCTGCAAGCGCGCCGGCGATATTCCCAAGCCGGCCCTGCTCGACGCCGGCTTCACCGAGGCCGACACGGACGGCAGCTGGCAGCCCTACCACCCGGTGGGCTGCGAGCGCTGCAACGGCAGCGGCTACAAGGGCCGCTGCGGTATTTATCAGGTCATGCCGATCACGGAAGCGATGCAGCAGATCATTCTGTCGCACGGCACGGCGCTGCAAATCGCCGAGCAGGCGCGCCGGGACGGCGTGCTATCTTTGCGGGAATCTGGCCTGCTCAAGGTCAAACAGGGCGTCACGTCACTCGAAGAAGTGCTGGCGACCACCAATACGTAAAACAATAGTCAATAGACATTAGTCGGGGGTCAAATCATGGCGACGCGCGCACCAGCGGCGGGCGCCCGGACGGCAGCGCCGTCGCGGGCCAAATCAGGGCGGAAGGCGCCCACGCAGTACATCTTCGAATGGGAAGCCAAGGACCGGAAGGGCAAGGGCTTCAAGGGCGAGCAACGGGCCGAAAGCCAGGCGGAGGTCGTCGCCACGCTGCGCAAGCAGGGCCTGACCGTCGTCAAGATGAAGAAGCGCAAGGCGGCGCGCGGCAAGAAGATCACCGAGAAGGACATCGCGTACTTCACGCGTCAGCTCTCGACGATGCTCAAGGCCGGTATTCCGCTGCTGCAATCGATCGACATCATCGCGCGCGGCCACGCCAACCCCAACTTCACGCAGCTGCTGTCCGACATCCGCTTCGACATCGAGGCCGGTAGCAGCATGGCCACTGCGTTCCGGCGCCAGCCGAAGTACTTCGACACGCTGTACTGCAACCTGATCGACGCCGGTGAACAGGGCGGTATTCTCGACGCCCTGCTGGAGCGCCTCTCGCTCTACATGGAAAAGACGATCGCGCTGAAGAGCCAGATCAAGTCCGCGATGATCTACCCGATCTCGGTGCTCTGCGTGGCCTTCGCCGTGACCGTGGTGCTGATGCTGTTCGTGATTCCGGCGTTCAAGGGCGTGTTCTCGAGCTTCGGCGCCGCCCTGCCCGCGCCGACGATGGTCGTGATCAACATGTCCGACTTCTTCGTCACGTACTGGTATCTGGTGATCGGGATACCGATTGCCTCGATCATCTTCTACCTCCGGGCGCGCAAGACCTCGGAAAAGGTCCAGCGCTGGCACGACAAGGCGCTGCTGAAGCTGCCGATCTTCGGCAGCCTGTTCCGCAAGGCCGTGATCGCGCGCTGGACCCGCACGCTGGCCACGATGTTCGCCGCCGGCACGCCGCTGGTGGAGTCGATGGAATCCGTGGCCGGCGCCGCCGGTAACTGGCTGTATTACGATGCCACCCGGGAAATCGAACAGGCCGTGCGGATCGGTACCAGCCTGACCAACGCGATGCAGGCCACGCACGTGTTCGACAACATGGTGCTTCAGATGACGCAGATCGGCGAGGAGTCCGGCGCGCTGGACAACATGCTGCTCAAGGTGGCGGAATTCTACGAGCGCGAGGTCGATGACGCCGTGGCGGCCATCTCCAGCCTGATCGAGCCGCTGATCATCGTGATCCTGGGCGTGCTGATTGGCGGCATGGTGGTGGCGATGTACCTGCCGATCTTCAAGCTGGGCCAGGTGGTGTGACCGATGCAGGCTGTATCCGCGCTTGAAGCCGTGCCGCCGCTGTTCCTGATCGTGGCGGCCGGCCTGCTTGGCCTGCTGGTGGGCAGTTTCCTCAACGTGGTGATCCATCGCCTGCCCCGGATGATGGAATACGACGAGGCCAACTATCTGGCCGAACTACGAGACGAGCCGCTGCCCCACCCGGACCGCTACAACCTCATGGTGCCGCGCTCGGCCTGCCCGCACTGCGGCCACCAGATCGCCGCCTGGGAAAACGTGCCGGTGGTCAGCTACCTGTTCCTGCGGGGGAAATGCTCGGCCTGCAAGGCGCCGATCAGTGTCCGCTATCCGCTGGTGGAGCTGGCCACGGCCGTGCTGACCGGGCTGGCGATGTGGCATTTCGGCCCGACCGTGCAGGCGCTGGCCGCGATCGTCATGGTCTGGAGCCTGGTCGCGCTGACCATGATCGACGCCGACACCCAGCTGCTGCCAGACCAGATCACGCTGCCCCTGCTCTGGCTCGGGCTGCTGCTGAACCTGAACGGCGCCTTCGCGCCGCTGGCCGATGCCGTGATTGGCGCCGCCGCCGGCTACCTGCTGCTGTGGAGTGTCTATTGGCTGTTCAAGCTCGTGCGCGGCAAGGAAGGCATGGGCTACGGCGATTTCAAGCTGATGGGCGCGCTGGGCGCCTGGTTCGGCTGGCAGGCGCTGCCGGCGCTGGTGCTGCTGTCGTCGGTGGTGGGCGCGGTGTTCGGCATCGTGCTGCTGGTTGTGCGGCGCCAGGGCCGCGAGACGCCGTTCCCGTTCGGGCCGTTCATCGCCGGCGCAGGGCTGATCGTGCTGTTCTTTGGCGCCGATGTGCTGCCGCTGGGGCTGACCTTCAGCCGCTGACCGACAGCCGCTGCCCGGAAAGCTGGTATCGTTGGCGCCATTCCTCCACGCTACCGACACGCTTCTCCATGCTGGAAATCGGACTCACGGGCGGCATCGGCTCCGGCAAGACCCGCGTTGCCGACATGTTTGCCGCGCGCGGCGCCGCGCTGATCGACACTGACCTGCTCGCGCATGAGATTACCGCGCCCGGCGGCGCCGCCATCGGCCCGCTGGTGGCGGCATTCGGCCCCGGCTGCCTGCGCCCGGACGGCGCCATGGACCGCGACGCCATGCGCGCCCTGGTCTTCTCGGACCCCACGGCCAAGGCCACGCTCGAAGGCATCACCCATCCGCTGATCCGCTCGCTGACCGAGTCGCGCGCCGCCGCCGTCCGTGCGGGCGGCCAGCATCCGTATCTGATCTATGTGGTGCCGCTGCTGGTGGAATCCGGCACCTGGCGCGCCCGCGTGGGCCGCGTGCTGGTGGTCGATTGCCAGGAAGAGACGCAGATCGCCCGCGTCATGGCGCGCAACGGCTTCACGCGCGCGCAGGTGCTGGCGATCATGGCCCGGCAGGCCACGCGCGCCGCGCGGCTGGCCGTGGCCGATGATGTGATCGACAACGACGGCCCGCCCGAGGCCCTCGCGCCCCAGGTGGAACGGCTCGACGCCTACTATCGTCAGCA
Organism: Cupriavidus sp. OV096; assembly: GCF_900115455.1. Taxonomy (NCBI): domain Bacteria; kingdom Pseudomonadati; phylum Pseudomonadota; class Betaproteobacteria; order Burkholderiales; family Burkholderiaceae; genus Cupriavidus; species Cupriavidus sp. OV096. The sequence goes on along the minus strand of NZ_FOWM01000011.1, from coordinate 52,271 downwards.
CGCCGGCTAGCGTGGCGCGCCCCGAGTACGCCGCACGGGCAGATTGCATTTGTCCTTGAGGCGCGACTCGCATAGAATGCGCTGAACATGCCGGGAAAAGCGTGCTAACTGACGGATTTTCCGAAGTTCCGCCAGACCGCCGACCTCGGGCACTCGATTGAATCTGCCTTTCGGCTTCCGGCCCCTCGGCGCGCAGCACGGATACCTCCCTTGATCCTGTACGAATATCCTTTCAACGAACGCATCAGGACGCTCCTGCGCCTGGAAGACCTGTTCGATCGGCTGGATTATTTCCTCGGGCAGGATCACCCCCAGCAGCATCACGTGGCCATTACGACGATCTTCGAGATCATCGATGTGGCCGGCCGCGCCGACCTCAAGACTGACCTGATCAAGGAACTGGAGCGCCAGCGCCAGGCGCTCTCGCCGCTGCGCGCCAATCCGCAGATCGACCAGGACGCGCTGGCCAACGTCATCGCCGAGATCGAACAGGGCATTACCGCGCTGAACCAGACCGTGGGCAAGGCCGGCCAGCTGCTGGCCGACAACGAGTGGCTCACGAGCATCCGCAGCCGCGCCATCATCCCGGGCGGCACCTGCGAATTCGACCTGCCGGCCTACTTCGCGTGGCAGCACCGCCCCGCCGAGGACCGTCAGGCTGATATCCTCAAGTGGGCGCGCCCGCTCACGTCGCTGCGCATGGGCACGTCGATCGTGCTGCGGCTGCTGCGCGAGTCCGGCCAGAGCGGCAAAGTCATCGCCACGGGCGGCAGCTACCAGCAGATGCTGTCGGGCCGCAGCTACCAGCTGATGCAGGTCTACCTCGACGACTCGCTGCTGGCCTTCATTCCCGAGATGAGCGCCAACAAGTACATGCTCTGGGTCCGTTTCACCCAGCAGGACGGCGACATGCGACCGCGTTCGGTCGATGCCGACATCCCGTTCCTGCTCAAGCTCTGCAATTTCTGAAGTCTTCCCGATGCCAGCCGTCGTCAAATGTCCCACCTGCGGCAAGGATGTGCCGTGGGTGCAGGAAAACAAGTTCCGTCCCTTCTGTTCCGACCGCTGCAAGCAGATCGACCTTGGCGCCTGGGCGGCCGAGAAGTATGTGATCGGCGGCAAGCCCGGCGAGACGCCCTCGGCGGACCTGCCTGAAGAAGAGGAAGACTGAGCGGCGCCCGGCGCCCCCTCCTCCGCGCCCTACCGCGTCGCCAGCACGCGCCGGCAGAACCCCACGCAGACCAGCACGAAGACCGCCAGCCCCAGCCACTCGGCCGTGGTGGCAAACCCTGCGCCGACCAGCGCCAGTGGCGCCTCCTTGCCGGACAGGCCGATGATGGCCGCCAGCGCCACGCCGACCAGACTCTCCCCGACGATCAGCCCCGACGCCAGCAGCGTGCCGCGCCGCTCGGCGTGCGCCACCGCCAGCGTCACGTCATCGCCGCGCGCCTCGGCGCGGCGGCGCTCGGCCCGCAGCAGCCACCACGACAGCACCGCGCCCACCACCAGCGCGGAGCTGATGGTCGGCGGCAGGTAGATGCCGATGCCCACCGCCAGCACGGGCAGGCGCGCCACACCGCCCCGGCGGCGCAGCATTTCGTCGATGGCAATCAGCACCACGCCCAGCGCCACGCCGATCAGGATCATGGTCCAGTTGAGCTGGTGCGTGAAAATGCCCGTGGCGATGGCCGTCATCAGCGTGGCCTGCGGCGCCGCGAGCGCCTGGCCGGGGTCCATATCGGCCCGGGGCAGCGTGCCGGCAAAGCCGTACGCGTTGTAGAGCAGTTCCAGCACCGGCGGAATCACCGCCGCGCCCACGGCGCAGCCAATCAGCAGCGCTACCTGCTGGCGCCACGGCGTGGCGCCGACCAGCCAGCCGGTCTTCAGATCCTGGAGGTTGTCGTTGGCGATGGACGCCACCGCCACCACCGCCGACGTCGTGAAGATCGCCAGCGCAATCGCGAACTTGCCGCCCTCCGGCGTGCCCATCAGCCCATCGAGCGTGCCCACGCCGAGGATCAGCAGCGACACCAGGATCACGGCGATGATGCCGATGCCCGAGATCGGGCTGGCAGACGAGCCGACCAGCCCCGCCATATAGCCGCAGGCGGCCGCCACCAGGAAGCCGAACACGAAGGCGAACAGCACGGCGCAGGCCACGAGCCGCCACATCGCGCCGTCATCGAGCGGCGACGGGGCGAGGAAATGGCCAAACGTGACCGCCAGCACCGCGAGCAGCACCAGCGTGATGGCGCCGATCCAGACCGCCGGCAGGTCGCGCTGGGTCCGTGGGATCTCGCCGCCCTGCCCGGCACCTTGTCCGGCACTGTTCCCGCGCAGCGCACCCATCGACGCCCGCACGCCCTCGACCATCGGCTTGAACAACGTGGCGAGCGTCCAGATCGCGGCAATCCCGATCGTGCCGGCACCGATAAAGCGTGCCTGCGTACTCCAGACCGAGGTGCCGAAGCTCGCCAGCGTGGCGCCAGCCGGCATCGGCGTAATCGCGGTCAGCCACGGCACGGCCACGCCCCATGTGAGCACGAGGCCCAGCAGCATGGCCAGCCCGCCGACGATGCCGACCAGATACCCGGCACCGACCAGCGCCAGCGAGAACCCCATCGACAGCCGCACCACCGACGCGCCCGCCGCCAGCCACGCATTGGCCCCTTCGGCCAGCACGCGCAGCCCGCCCGCGGCGAAGCTGAACAGCCCCGCCGCCACGCCGCCGGCTAGCAGATCGGCCAGTCCGGTGGCCTGCTTGGTCTCGCCGGGCGCCTCGCTGGCGCTGCCCACGCGCAGGATCTCTGCAGCCGCGACGCCCTCGGGGTACGGCAGGTCGCTCTTTACGACCATCGCGTGACGTAGCGGAATGCTGAAAATCACGCCGAGCATGCCGCCCGCCGCGCAGATCGACAGCGTCTGCCAGAACGGAAATCCCTGCCAGTGGCCGAGCATGACCAGCCCCGGCAGGATGAAGATGATCGACGACAAGGTGCCCGCGGCGGACGCCTGCGTCTGCACCATGTTGTTTTCGAGGATATTGGCGCCCGGAAACAGCCGCAGCACGGCCATCGAAATCACGGCGGCTGGAATGGCGGAGGAGAAGGTCAGGCCGACTTTCAGGCCGAGGTAGATGTTGGACGCGGTGAACACCACGGTGATCAGCGCGCCCAGGATGATGCCGCGCAGCGTCAGCTCGGGCAGGGAGATGGCATCGTCGATGCGGTCGACACGTTGCATTGGGCCTCCAGTGTTTGTTGTTCAACTTCTGGTGACGGGGGCGACGGGACTGGCATGCGGCCACTCAGGGCGTGGGGCGCTCCTCTGCGAGCCATGCCACGACGGGGATCGTCGCCGGCAGCAGCGGGCCGACATCGACCGGGGCGTACTGCCACGAGAACGCCTGGCCTTCGCGACCGACCGGCTGGCCAACCCAGTCGGTGACCTTGCAGAAATAGAGCCGCACATAGGCGTGCGGGTAGTCATGTTCGAGCGTATGCCAGCGCTCGCTGCGCGTGACGTCGAGGCCGAGTTCCTCGTGCAGCTCGCGCGCCAGCGCAGCCTCGACGGTCTCGCCCGGCTCCAGCTTGCCGCCCGGGAATTCCCAGTAGCCCTCGTATGGCTTGCCCGCCGGGCGCTGCGCCAGCAGGAAGCGGCCATCGGGCCGCACCAGCACGCCGACGGCCACCTCGGTGACCGGGCGCGCCTGGCCGTCCGGGGACACTACCGTGCCGGCGCCGCTCATGCCTGGGGTCCCACGTCGGCCACGAAGGGCTTGCCGTGCTTGCCACCCCAGTCGCGCGCGAACTGCCACGCCACCCGGCCCGAGCGCGAACCGCGCTCCAGCGCCCAGACCAGCGCATCGCCACGCGCGGCGGCGATGTCTTCGGCGCTGCAGCCGAAGTGCCCCAGCCAATGGCCGACGATGGCCAGGTACTCGTCCTGCTTGGGCGGATAGAACGACAGCCACAGCCCGAAGCGCTCGGACAGCGAGATCTTCTCCTCGACCACCTCGCCCGGATGGATTTCGCCATCGGCCGTGTGCTGGTAGGTCTCGTTGTCCTTCATGTACTCGGGCAGCAGGTGGCGGCGGTTGGACGTGGCGTAGATCAGCACGTTGTCCGACTGGGCGGCCACCGAGCCGTCCAGCGCGGACTTCAGCGACTTGTAGCCCGACTCGCCTTCCTCGAACGACAGGTCATCGCAGAAGATCACGAAGCGCTCGGGCCGCTGGGCCAGCTGTTCGACGATATCGCCGAGGTCGCCCAGATCGTCCTTGTCCACCTCCACCAGCCGCAGCCCTTGCTTCACGTACGCGTTCAGGCAGGCCTTGATCAGCGACGACTTGCCGGTGCCACGCGCGCCGGTCAGCAGCACGTTGTTGGCCGGCAGCTTCTGCACGAACTGGCGCGTATTGGCGACGATGGCGTCCTTCTGGCGCTCGATGTTCTTGAGATCGTCCAGATAGATCGGCGGAAGCTGCTTGATCGCCTGCAGATAGCCGATATTGCCGAACAGGCTCTGACGCTTGCGCCAGCGGAACGCTACCGCCTCCTGCCAGTCCGCGTCGCTCAGTTGCGGCGGCAGCCATTGTTCCAGTCGGGCGAGAAAGCTATCGAGGCGGGCAGCAAGGTCAGACATGGCAGGGGCGAATTCAGAAAATTACGAACGATAGTCGGCGTTGATCGACACGTAGTCGTGCGAGAGGTCGCAGGTCCACACGGTGGCTTCGGCGTTGCCGCGGCCCAGCGCGATGCGCACGGTGATCTCGGCCTGCTTCATCACGCGCTGGCCGTCTTCCTCGCGGTAGTCGGGGTTGCGGCCGCCGTCGCGGGCCACCCAGACGTCATCGAGCCACAGGTTCACGCGATCGACGTCGAGGTCGTTCACACCGGCATAGCCCACGGCGGCCAGGATGCGGCCCAGGTTGGGGTCCGAGGCGTAGAACGCGGTCTTGACCAGCGGCGAATGCGCCACCGCGTAGGCGATCTGGCGGCATTCGGCCACGTTGTTGCCGCCTTCCACGTGAATCGTCATCAGCTTGGTGGCACCCTCGCCATCGCGCACGATCATCTGGGCCAGTTCCTGCGCCAGCGACGTCACGGCGTCGCGCAGCGCGGCGAAGGCCGGGCCGTCGGCGCGGTCAATGGACACGCCAGCCTTGCCCGTGGCGATCAGCACGAACGAGTCATTGGTCGACGTATCGCCATCGATGGTGATGCTGTTGAACGAATGGTCGGCGGCGTGCGAAACCAGTGCCTGGAGCACCGGCTGCGCCACGGCGGCGTCCAGCGCGATGAAGCCGAGCATGGTCGCCATGTTCGGGCGGATCATGCCGGCGCCCTTGCTGATGCCGGACAGCGTGACCGTCTTGCCGTCGATCTGCACCGTGCGCGACGCGGCCTTGGGCTGCGTGTCGGTGGTCATGATCGACTCGGCGGCGGCCAGCCAGTTGTCGGCGCGCGCATTGGCGATGGCAGCCGGCAGCGCGGCGGTCAGGCGATCGACCGGAAGCTGCTCCAGGATCACGCCAGTCGAGAACGGCAGCACCTGGTTGGCGGCGATGCCAAGCTGGGCGGCCAGGGCGTCGCACGTGGCGCGCGCGGCCTTCAGGCCCGGTTCGCCGGTGCCGGCGTTGGCATTGCCGGTGTTGACCACCAGCGCGCGGATGCCCGGGCCCGTGGCGAGGTGCTCGCGGCAAACCTGCACCGGCGCGGCGCAGAAGCGGTTCTGCGTGAACACGCCGGCCACGGTGCTGCCTTCGGCCACGCGGACCACGAGCACATCCTTGCGATTGGCCTTGCGGATGCCCGCCTCGGCCCAACCCAGCTCCACGCCGGCAACGGATTTCAAATTCTCTGCCTGGGGCAGCGGCAGGTTCACGGGCATGTGCGGCTCCTTGGTTGCATCTGACAAATATGCCCGCTTGCGCGGGCATTGTGCGGTCTGTGACTCCCCTCTCCCGGACGATGTCGCGGGAGAGGGAGAGGGTCCCCGGCTCAGCTAAGCTTGCCGTGGCACTGCTTGAACTTCTTGCCCGATCCGCACGGGCACGGATCGTTACGGCCAACCTTCGGCATGCCGGCCACCGCCATGTCCGCGCCCATCGCGGCCATGGCCGCCTGCGCGGTGCCACGGCGCGCCAGCGAGGCGTCTTCCACCGGCTCGGCGCGTTCGGCAAACTCGTCGTGCTTGTACTGCACGTTCTCCAGATGCGCCAGCCCTTCCTCAATCTGCTCCGAAGCCTGCTCGAGTTGCTCCGGCGACTGGATCTGCACATTGAAGATCACGCGGGTGACTTCGCTCTTGATCACGTCCAGCAGGCGCGCGAACAGTTCGAACGACTCGCGCTTGTACTCCTGCTTCGGGTCCTTCTGGGCATAGCCGCGCAGGTGGATACCCTGGCGCAGGTGGTCCAGCGCGGCCAGATGCTCGCGCCAGTGCGTGTCGATGCTCTGCAGCATGACCGAGCGCTCGAAGCCTGCGAACGACTCCCGGCCCACCTGGTTGACCTTGGCGTCGTAGGTTTCGCGCGCCGTGGTCATCACCAGATTCAGCAGTTCTTCATCCTCGATGCTCTGGGCGCCCTCGATGGTCTTGGCCAGCGGCACGTCCAGGCCCCAGTCGTCGCGCAGGCGCGTTTCCAGGCTGGCGATGTCCCACTGTTCTTCCATGGTCTCGGCCGGCACGTGGTCGCGGAACAGCTCCACCAGCACGCTCTCGCGCAGGTTGCCCACCATCTCGCCGACGTCGTTCGATTCCAGCACGTCGTTGCGGAGCTTGTAGATCTCCTTGCGCTGGTCGTTGGCCACGTCGTCGTACTGGAGCAGCTGCTTGCGGATGTCGAAGTTGCGGCCTTCCACCTTGCGCTGTGCCGATTCGATCGAGCGCGTGACGATGCCAGCCTCGATCGGCTCGCCTTCGGGCATCTTCAGCCGTTCCATGATCGCGCGCACGCGGTCGCCGGCGAAGATGCGCAGCAGCTGGTCGTCCAGCGACAGGTAGAAGCGCGACGAACCCGGGTCACCCTGGCGGCCGGCACGGCCACGCAGCTGGTTGTCGATCCGGCGCGACTCATGGCGCTCGGTGCCGACGATATGCAGGCCGCCGGCGGCCTTGACCTGATCGTGCAGAGACTGCCATTCGTCCTTGAGCTGGGCGATGCGGGCGGCCTTGTCGGCGTCCGACAGGCTTGCGTCGATCTCGATGAAGCCGGCCTGCTTCTCCACGTTGCCGCCCAGCACGATGTCGGTACCGCGACCGGCCATGTTCGTGGCGATCGTGATCATCTTGGGGCGGCCCGCCTGGGCCACGATCTCGGCTTCGCGCTCGTGCTGCTTGGCGTTCAGCACCTGGTGGGGCAGTTTTTCCTTGTTCAGCAGGTCCGACAGGTACTCGGACGTCTCGATCGACGTCGTGCCCACCAGCACCGGCTGGCCGCGCTCGAAACAGTCGCGGATGTCGCGCACCACAGCGTCGTAGCGTTCCTTCGACGTCTTGTAGATCTGGTCCTGCAGGTCCTTGCGCTGGGCCTGGCGGTTGGTCGGGATCACCACGACCTCGAGGCCGTAGATTTCCTGGAATTCGTACGCTTCCGTGTCCGCCGTACCGGTCATGCCGGCCAGCTTCTCGTACATGCGGAAGTAGTTCTGGAAGGTGATGGTCGCCAGCGTCTGGTTTTCCTGCTGGACCGTCACGCCTTCCTTGGCTTCCACGGCCTGGTGCAGGCCGTCGGACCAGCGGCGGCCCGTCATCAGGCGGCCCGTGAATTCATCGACGATCACCACTTCGTCGTTCTGCACCACGTAGTGCTGGTCGCGGTGGAACAGGCTGTGCGCGCGCAGGGCGGCGTACAGGTGGTGCATCAGCGTGATGTTCTGCGGCGCGTAGAGCGATTCGCCCTCGCCGATCAGGCCCTGCTGGTTCAGGATCTCTTCCGCCTTCTCGTGGCCGGCCTCGGTCAGGTAGACCTGATGGCCCTTCTCGTCGACGTAGTAGTCGCCGGGCGTCTCCACGCCGGTGCCGTCGGCCTTTTCCTCGCCGATCTGGCGCACGAGCAGCTTGGGAATGCCGTTCATGCGCTGGTACAGGTCGGTCTGGTTCTCGGCCTGACCCGAGATGATCAGCGGCGTACGTGCCTCATCGATCAGGATCGAGTCCACTTCGTCGACGATCGCGTAGTGCAGCGGGCGCTGCACGCGCTGCGACGGGTCGTAGACCATGTTGTCGCGCAGGTAGTCGAAGCCGAACTCGTTGTTCGTGCCGTAGGTGATGTCCGAGTTATAAGCGCGCTGCTTCTCATCATGAGGCATCTGCGAGAGGTTGACCCCCACCGACAGCCCCAGGAAGTTGTACAGGCGGCCCATCCACTCGGCATCGCGCTGGGCCAGGTAGTCGTTCACGGTCACCACGTGCACGCCCTTGCCGGTAATGGCATTGAGGTACACGGCCAGCGTGGCGGTCAGCGTCTTGCCCTCGCCGGTACGCATTTCGGCGATCTTGTTGTCGTTCAGGACCATGCCGCCGATCAGCTGCACGTCGAAGTGGCGCATCTTCATGACGCGCTTGCTGGCCTCGCGGCAGACGGCAAACGCCTCCGGCAACAGCGCGTCAATCGATTCGCCGCCCGCGTGGCGCTGGCGGAAGGTCTCGGTCATGCCGCGCAGGTCGTCGTCCGAAAGCTGTTCGAATTTCGGCTCCAGCGCGTTGATCTTCACGACCATGCCGCGATATTGTTTGATCAGCCGTTCGTTGCGGCTGCCGAAGACTTTCTTGAGAAGGCCCGTGATCATCGAGTGCTTTCCCCTGCGCGCGCGGCCCGGATACAGCTTGGACGACGGCGAGGAATGGGTGGATTGGCGCAAAACGCCGAGTTTATCATGTGGCGGTGTCGTGGCCGGGACCCAAACAGGCTCCTTCTGCGCTGGCGCAACAGCCGCCAGACCACCTTCGACAGGTTGGGACTCTCCCGCCGCCTTCAATGTTCCGCGCAGTTAGCGGATGGCAGTGCGATCGGTCGGCACGGGCGCCGTGGCAATGGCCGGTGCCGGGGCCGGGTTCGGCGCGGCGGCGGTCAGGAACCCGATCGGGTTACGCGGCACGCCGTTGACGTGGACCTCGAAGTGCAGGTGCGCGCCGGTGGACCGGCCCGTGCTGCCCACGCGCGCCACTTCCTGCCCCGCGCGGACCAGATCGCCCACCTTCACCAGCGACTTCGACGCATGCGCATAGCGGGTCTTGAGCCCGTTGCCATGGTCGATGTCGATCATGTTGCCGTACTCGGGGTGCCACTCGGCCGCCACGACCACCCCGCCGGCCGCCGCGACGATCGGCGTACCAATCGGGGCGACGAAATCCACACCATCGTGCCGGGTGCGCCGGCCCGAGAACGGATCGATGCGGGCGCCGAAGCTCGAGCCATCGTAGCCCACCGCCACCGGCATCACGCTCGGCGTGCGGCGCTCGCGCAGTTGGCGGTCGATGAGTGCCCCTTCAATCACATCGAAGAAATCGACGCGATGGTCGGCCTGCTTGCCGAGCCGGGCCAGTTCGTCGCGCAGGTCGGGCAGGGTCAGCGCGGTGGATCGCTCGACCGCGGCGGGGCCGCCCCGGGCCGGGCGATGGCGGAAGTCGAAGTCCTGCGGCGCGATGCCGGCCAGGCCGGACACGCGCTCGCCGAGCGCATCGAGCCGGACCATCTGGGCCTGGAGTTCGCCGACGCGGGCAGCCAGCACGGCGAGGTTGGCGCGCAGGTAGGCGTTGTCGCGCGCCTGCCCGGAGGCCTCGGCGCCCGGCTGGGCACGGGCGACATACCAGGTGATAGCGGAAGATGCGGCGGCCACGAGCAGGCACAGCACGATGGCAAGTAGCCCGGCGCGCAACGGCGTGAGCTGAAGACGGAACACCCGCGGCGCACGCGGATGCAGCACGATGATTTGCATGACCTACCCCCTTCGCCGACAAAAAAGAGGCCGACCGGCCTCGTCGCGCATGCGGGCGGGGCATCCCGGCTCTCGGTGGCCAGGATTGCGCGCTAGAATGCGCGCATGCGCATGTTCACTCACCACGCTCTCCAGACGCCGGTTGCCAAGCCACTCAACGATTGGCTGAACAAGTCCGGGCCGGTTTCGGCGCTCATGCAGACGGCGCGCGAACTGGCGTCACTGGAAGCGGAAGTCCTGTCGCTCCTGCCCCGCGGCCTGCAGGACGGGATCGCCGTGGCCGGTGTCAAACATGACAACCGGGGCCCGCAGGCGGAAGCGACATTGCTGTTGCTGGCCGCGCATGGCGCGGCGGCTGCGCGGGTGCGGCAAGTGGTGCCGACCCTGCTTACCCGGCTGCAACAGCGGGGCTCGCAGGTTACCGCAATCCGGGTACGGGTACAACCGGAGGTCGGGCGGGGGGATTGGGACACCGGTCCGGTCACGCGCCAGCCCCGCACGGCCAACCTGCCGCCGGTGGGGCTGACCAGCATGGATCAACTGGCGCAGAGCCTGGAATCCTCGCCGCTGAAGGAAGCGGTGGAGGCGTTGCTGGCGCGGCATCGCAACCGCTGACGCCGCCGTACTAAATAGAAACGGCCTCCCAAGGGAGGCCGTTGTCGTTTGCGCCGGGGGCGCGGTGCTCAGGCAAACGCCGGCTGCACCTGCGGCAGGAAGGCGGCGGGCGCTTCTTCCAGCTTGTCGAAGGTCACGATTTCGTACGCTTCCTGGTCCGCCAGCAGCGCGCGCAGCAGCTGGTTGTTCAGGCCGTGGCCGGACTTGTTGGCCACGTAGGCGCCAATCAGCGGATGGCCGACCACGTAGAGGTCGCCAATCGCATCGAGGATCTTGTGGCGCACGAACTCGTCGCCGTAGCGCAGTTCCTCATTGTTCAGCATGCGGTGCTCGTCCAGCACGATGGCGTTGTCCAGGCTGCCGCCACGGGCCAGGCCCATTTCGCGCAGCGCTTCTACCTCGTGGGCGAAGCCGAAGGTGCGGGCCCGGGCGATCTCGCGCACGTAGCTCGTGTCGGCGAAATCGATCGAGAACGCCTGGCCGGTCTTGTCGACGGCCGGATGGCGGAAGTCGATCGTGAACGAGAGCTTGAAGCCGAAGTACGGCTCCAGCCGGGCCAGCTTGTCGCCCTCGCGCACTTCCACGGCCTTCTTCACGCGGATGAAACGCTTGGCGGCCGACTGCTCCTCGATCCCCGCCGACTGCAGCAGGAACACGAACGACGCGGCGCTGCCGTCCATGATCGGGATTTCCTCGGCATCCACGTCGACATAGAGATTGTCGATGCCCAGGCCAGCGCAGGCCGACATCAGGTGTTCCACCGTCGAGACGCGCGCGCCGTTCTTCTGGAGCACGGACGCCAGGCGCGTGTCGCCGATGGCGCTGGCGGCCACGGGAATTTCCACCGGTTCCGGCAGATCGACACGGGTGAATACGATGCCTGCATCGACGGGGGCCGGTCGCAGGGTCAGCGTCACTTTGCGACCCGAGTGCAAACCGATGCCAACCGTCTTCACCAGGGATTTGATGGTGCGCTGTTTGAGCATGACAGCCTCAATCTCTTAGGTGGCCCACATTATAAAAAACTATTGGGCGCAAATTTTAATAACGCCATACTACCACCGCTTGGTGTATTGCGCCGCACCACTTTGTGTCGGGTTGTTAACCAGTGTTACCAAAGTCGGCCAGACATCACTCCGGCCGAGCCAATCCGTGTCAGGCGCGCAACGCCTCAAGAACGGCTTCGGCGCTGCTGACCTTGAATTCGCCGGGGGCTTCCACGAACAGGTGGGTGACCACGCCGTCGTCCAGCACCATCGCGTAGCGCTTGGCGCGCACGCCCAGGCCGCGCTGGCTCAGGTCCTGGTCCAGCCCGAGGGCCTTGGCCCATTGTGCAGCGCCGTCGGCCATCATGCGGACTTTGCCGCCGGTCTGCTGCTCACGGCCCCAGGCGCCCATCACGAAGGCGTCGTTGACCGCGTGGCACCAGATCTCGTCCACACCGGCCGCCCGGAACTGGTCGGCTTGCTCGACGAAACCGGGCACGTGCTTGGCGGAGCAGGTCGGCGTGAACGCGCCGGGCAGGCCGAACACGACAATGCGGCGGCCCTTGACCAGGTCGGCCACCGGGAAGGCATTGGGTCCGAGCGCGCAACCGCCGGTCTCGGTTTCGAAGAATTCGTACAGGGTGGCGTCGGGGACGCGCTGGCCAACACTGATCATGGGGGCGATTTCCTAAAGGCCGAAAAAGACGAAAGTCCGGGCTGGTGAAAACCCTGACTGCAATCATAGGCCACAAAAACGACTGCGCGGCGCACCGGTTCGGCACGCCGCGCGGACGACGAGGCATCCCGCCGCGGGAAGGCGGGAACAGTCCGGGGAGGCGGCCGAAGGCACGCCTGTCCCGGCAACGGGATGCGGGCGGAGACAGTGCCGACGCGGGCGCGGCGCAGCCGGGCGCGCTGACGGGCTACGTCAGTCCTGGCGAATGCCGAGCGGATAGGGAGCGCTCAGGCTTCGCGGATCAGACCACGTGCAACCCGCCAGGCGCACGGCCGCAGCCGCCGCCCTGCCGGTAGCCAACTCAGTCCGCCTGCTTGCGCAGGAAGGCCGGGATGTCGTACGTGTCCACACCCTTTTCCTGCAGCGCCGCCACGTGAGCCGATGCCGACTCACGCGAGCTGCGCCACACGGCCGGCGTATCCAGGCCGCTGTAGTCCGGCGAGGCATGCGCCGGGGCAGCGGTCATGCCGCCCATCATCTGCATCGGGATGTTGTCCGTGCCGGTCTTCAGCAGCGTCATCGGCTGCTGCTTCTTGGCCGAACGGCCCAGGCCCGTGGCCACCACGGTCACGCGCAGTGCGTCGCCCATCGAATCGTCGTACACCGTACCGAAGATCACCGTGGCATCTTCCGCGGCGTAGCTGCGGATGGTGTTCATGACTTCCTTGGTTTCCGACAGCTTCAGCGAGCGGCTGGCCGTGATGTTGACCAGCACGCCGCGCGCGCCGGACAGGTCCACGCCTTCCAACAGCGGGCTGGCGACGGCCTGCTCGGCAGCCAGGCGGGCGCGGTCCACGCCGGACACGGTTGCCGTGCCCATCATGGCCTTGCCCTGCTCGCCCATCACCGTCTTCACGTCTTCGAAGTCGACGTTCACGAGGCCGTCAACGTTGATGATCTCGGCAATGCCGGCCACCGCGTTGTGCAGCACGTCGTCGGCGCACTGGAAGCACTTGTCCATCTCGGCGTCGTCGCCCATCACCTCGAACAGCTTCTCGTTGAGCACCACGATCAGCGAGTCCACCGACGACTCCAGTTCGCCCGAGCCATGTTCGGCCACCTTGGCGCGACGTGCGCCTTCGAAGTCGAACGGCTTGCTGACCACACCCACGGTCAGGATGCCCATTTCCTTGGCCACCTGCGCCACGATCGGGGCAGCGCCGGTACCGGTGCCACCGCCCATGCCGGCAGTGATGAAGACCATGTGCGCACCGCGCAGGGAATCGGCGATCTGCTCGCGCGCCTGTTCGGCGCAGTTGCGACCCACCTCCGGCTTGGCGCCGGCGCCCAGACCCGTATTACCGAGTTGCAGCACGCGCGACGCCGTGGAGCGCTTGAGCGCCTGGGCATCGGTGTTCATGCAGATGAATTCCACGCCCTGCACGCCACGGCTGATCATGTGCTGCACGGCGTTGCCGCCCGCACCGCCCACACCCACCACCTTGATGATGGTGCCGTCCTGCATCTCCGATTCGATCATGTCAAAGTCCATCACTGCCTCCGTGAAAAATCAGTCCCCAAACGCTGCAGCCTCCCCGCCGCAGCCCTTGGTTCCTGAACAAGAAACCAAAATAGAAGAAGAAAACCTGCTCAACGTGCCATCGCGCGATTCGATGACCGCGACGCATGGCTGACTCGTAAAACGTCTAAAAAAATCCCTAAAACAACCTGACCACGTCCAGCGTCAGAAGTTGCCGACAAACCATTCCTTCATGCGCGTCCACACCTGCTTCACCGAGCCGCTCTGCACGGCCACCTTGCGGCCACGCATGCGCTGCACCCGGCCTTCCAGCAGCAGGCCCATCACCGTGGAGTAGCGCGGGCTCTTCACCACCTCGTGCAGGTTGCCGCGATACTCGGGCACACCCACGCGCACCGGCTTCAGGAAGATGTCCTCGCCCAGCTCCACCATGCCCGGCATCATCGCCGTGCCGCCGGTGATCACCACGCCGGACGACAGCAGTTCCTCGTAGCCGGACTCGCGCACCACCTGGTGCACCAGCGAATACAGTTCCTCGATGCGCGGCTCGATCACGGCCGCCAGCGCCTGACGGCTCAGCGTGCGCGTGCCTCGGTCGCCCACGCCCGGCACCTCGATCATGTCGTCCGGGTCGGCAATCGCCTGCTTGGCAATGCCGTACTGGATCTTGATGTCCTCGGCGTCCGGCGTCGGCGTGCGCAGCGCCATCGCAATATCGTTGGTGATCTGGTCCCCGGCGATCGGGATCACGGCCGTATGCCGGATCGCGCCCTCGCTGAAGATGGCGATGTCCGTGGTGCCGCCGCCAATGTCGACCAGCACCACGCCCAGTTCCTTCTCGTCCTCCGTCAGCACGGCCAGGCTCGACGCCAGCGGCTGCAGGATCAGGTCATGCACTTCCAGCCCGCAGCGGCGCACGCACTTGACGATGTTCTGCGCCGCGCTGACCGCGCCCGTGACGATATGGACCTTGACCTCCAGGCGGATGCCGCTCATGCCGATGGGCTCGCGCACGTCCTCCTGGCCGTCGATGATGAATTCCTGCGTCAGGATGTGCAGGATCTGCTGATCGGTCGGGATATTGACCGCCTTGGCGGTCTCGATCACCCGGGCCACGTCCGTCTGCGTGACCTCCTTGTCCTTGATGGCCACCATCCCGCTCGAATTGAAGCTGCGGATATGGCTGCCGGCAATGCCGGTGAAGACCTCGGCGATCTTGCAGTCGGCCATCAGCTCGGCCTCCTCCAGCGCGCGCTGGATCGACTGCACGGTGGCCTCGATATTGACCACGACCCCCTTCTTCAGACCCTTGGACTCGGACTGGCCCATCCCGATCACTTCGTAGCTGCCGTCGGGGCGCAGTTCCGCGACCACCGCCGCCACCTTCGAGGTGCCGATGTCGAGACCGACCAGTAAGTCCTTGTATTCCTTGCTCATCGGGTTTTCTCCGCGTTCTTGCTCTTGAGTCGCGTCGGATTGTTATTGGGATTGCCTGCCGGCACCGTTGCCGGGGCCGGTCCTGCGGAGGCCTTGGCCGCCGCCTTGGCTGCCGCGGCAGCCTGGGCGTCGGTCAGGAACCTGACGTTGGCCGCGCGGATCGCGAAGCCGTTGGGGTAGCGCAGGTCGGCGTAGTCCACCTGCTTGCCCACCTGCTCGGTCACCTGCGGCCAGGCGGCCACGAAGCGCTTGACCCGCGCCTCCATGGCTGCCCGATCCTCATCGGTCTGCTCACGACCCAGCTCGATCACCATGCCGTTCGACAGCCGCGTCCGCCACGCATAGCGCGACGACAGCGCCACCGACAGGGGCTCGGCCTTCAGCGGCTTGAACCATTGCCGCATGACTTCCAGCTTCTCGACCACATCGGCCTCGCTGTCCGGCGGCCCGTCGAGCGCCAGCAGCTGGGCATCTTCCTCGGCCTCGGCGGTGTTGGCGACGAACACCTCGCCATAGGTATTGAGGAGCCGGCCGCTTTCCGGGCTGCCCCAGGTACCCAGCGCCTCGTGCTCCTCCACCTCCACCGCCAGCCCGTTCGGCCATTCGCGGCGGACGCTCGCGTGCCGCACCCAGGGCACCGATTCGAACGCCTGACGCGCCGTGTTCAGGTCCAACGTAAAGAAATTGCCAGACAGCTTGCCCAGCGCGTTGGCGCGCACGCTCGGCCCATTCACGTGGCGCAGCGCCTGGCCGTCCATCGCGTGCAGCTCCACATGGGTGATGGCGAACACCGGCCGCTGGGCCAGCCACAGCAGGCCCGCCCCGAGCGCCATCAGCGCCACCAGTGCGTAGAGCACGGAGGCGATCAGGTTGAGGAGGCGCGCGTTATGCCACATGGGTCGGGTTCAGGAGCTGTGTTTTCGTCGAATTACGGTTATCAGGGCTTCCAGTGCTCGTTCGGATGCAGGTCCAGCGTGGCCTGCGCCACCACCTGGATCACGAAGTCCTCATAGCTGATGCCCACCGCGCGCGCCGCCATCGGCACCAGCGAGTGGCCGGTCATGCCGGGGGACGTGTTCATTTCCAGCAGGTAGGGCTTGCCGTCGCGGGTCAGCATTACGTCGGCGCGGGCCCAGCCACGGCAGCCGAGCACACGGAACGCTTCCACGGCCAGGGCGCGCACCTCGTTCTCGAGCGCCTCAGGCAAGGTCGAGGGGCACAGATATTGGGTAACGTCAGTAAAGTACTTATTTTGATAGTCGTAGTTCGACTCGGGCGCAACAATCTTGATGACCGGCAGCGCTTCGGCGGTCGCGCCCTCGCCCACGATGGGGCAAGTCAACTCCGCGCCGTCGATAAAACTCTCGGCCAGCACGTCGTCATCCAGCACCGCCGCCTTCTCGAAAGCCTCGCGCATCTGGCTGGTATCCGTGACCTTGGTCAGGCCGATCGACGACCCTTCGCGGGCCGGCTTGACGATCAGCGGCAGGCCGAGATCCGCCACCACGGCGTTGAAATCGGTATCGGGGCGCAGCACCGCAAAGCGCGGCGTGGGCAGGCCGTGGGACATCCAGAGCCGCTTGGTAGCCGGCTTGTCCATGGCCAGCGCGGACGCCAGCACGCCACTGCCGGTGTACGGAATGCCCAGCATCTCGAGCATGCCCTGAATCGTGCCGTCCTCGCCGTAGCGGCCATGCAGCGCGATAAAGACGCGGTCGAAGCCGGCGGCAGCCAGTTCGGCCACCGGTTGCAGGGCCGGGTCGAACGGGTGGGCATCCACGCCGCGCGCGCGCAGCGCCGCCAGCACGCCGTTGCCGGACATCAGCGACACCTCGCGTTCGGCCGAACGGCCGCCCAGCAGCACGCCAACCTTGCCCAGCGATTTCGGGTCGATATTGGGATGGGCGACGAAGCTCATGCCTGGCCTCCTGCCGGACTAACTTGGGTAACTTGTTGCGATACGAGCTGGCCGGGCACCGTGCCGATCGTGCCGGCGCCCATGGTCACGACCACGTCGCCCGGCTGGACGGCGGTCAGGATGGCCTGCGGCATGTCCTCGATCTGCTCGACGAAGACCGGCTCCACCTTGTTGGCCACGCGCAGCGCGCGGGTCATCGCCCGGCCGTCGGCAGCCACGATGGGCGACTCGCCGGCGGCGTAGACCTCGGCCAGCAGCAGCGCGTCCACGGTGCCGAGCACCTTCACGAAATCTTCGAAACAGTCGCGCGTCCGCGTGAAGCGGTGCGGCTGGAACGCCAGCACAAGGCGGCGGCCCGGGAAGGCCCCGCGCGCGGCGGCCAGCGTGGCGGCCATCTCCACCGGGTGGTGACCGTAGTCGTCCACCAGCGTGAAGGTGCCCTGCCCGTCGGCCGTGGCCACCTCGCCATAGCGCTGGAAGCGGCGGCCCACGCCGTGGAACTCGCGCAGCGCCTTGACGATGGCGGCGTCCGGCACCTCCAGCTCGGTGGCGATGGCGATGGCGGCCAGCGCGTTCTGCACGTTGTGCAGGCCGGGGAGGTTCAGCACCACGTCGAGCGGCGGCTCGGCATGGCCGTTGAGCTGCCGATGGACCGTGAAATGCATCTGGCCGTCCACCGGGCGGGCGTTGACCGCGCGGATCTGGGCGTCTTCGGCAAAGCCGTAGCGCACCACCGGCTTCGAGACGAACGGCAGGATCTCGCGCACATTCGGGTCATCGACGCACAGCACCGCGATGCCGTAGAACGGCAGCCGCTGGGTGAACTCCACGAACGCCTGCTTGAGCCGGGCGAAATCGTGCCCGTAGGTGTCCATGTGGTCCGCATCGATGTTGGTGATGACTTCCATCACCGGGAACAGGTTCAGGAACGAGGCGTCCGACTCGTCCGCCTCGGCCACGATGAAATCGCCCGTGCCCAGCCGCGCGTTGGCGCCCGCCGAGTTCAGCCGGCCGCCGATCACGAAGGTCGGGTCGAGCCCGCCCTCGGCCAGCACCGACGCCACGAGGCTCGTGGTGGTGGTCTTGCCGTGCGTGCCGGCAATGGCGATGCCCTGCTTCAGGCGCATCAGTTCGGCCAGCATGATCGCGCGCGGCACCACGGGGATGCGGCGCGCCCGGGCGGCCAGCACCTCGGGGTTGTCATTGGTGACCGCCGTGGAGACCACGACGGCATTGGCGCCTTCCACATGGCCGGCGTCGTGGCCATGGAAGACGCGCGCGCCCAGCGTGGCCAGCCGCCGCGTGGCGGCGTTGCTGCCCACGTCCGAGCCCGAGACCTTGTAGCCCAGGTTCAGCAGGACCTCGGCGATACCGCTCATGCCGGCGCCCCCGATGCCTACGAAGTGGATGTTTTTGACGATGTGCTTCATTGATTCGTATAGGTCAGTGGCCCGCCATCTCTTGGCAAATCTCGGCGACGCGCCGGGTTGCCTCAGGTTTGGCCAGGCCGCGCGCCAGGCGCGCCATGTCTTTCAGTTGTGGCCGCGACAGGCTGGCCAGCGTCTGCGCCAGCCCCTCCGCGGTCAATGCGTTCTGTTGCACCAGCAACGCGGCGCCCTGCTTCGACAGGAACTTCGCGTTGGTGGTCTGGTGGTCGTCCACCGCGTGCGGAAACGGCACGAACAGGGCCGCCACACCGGCGGCGGCCACTTCGGAAACCGTCATCGCGCCCGCGCGGCAGATGACCAGATCGGCGTCGGCATAGGCCGCCGCCATGTCGTCGATGAACGGCACGGTGTCGCCCGCCACGCCGGCTGCGGCGTAGTTGGCGCGCAATATGTCGATCTGCTTGGCGCCGGCCTGATGCCGCACCACCGGGCGCTGGCCCTCGGGCAGCAGCGCGATGGCCTTCGGCACCACGTCGTTCAGCGCCGCCGCGCCCAGGCTGCCGCCCACCACCAGCACCCGCAGCGGGCCGGTGCGATGGTCGTAGCGCGCCTCGGGCGCCGGCAGGCTCGCCAGTTCCTCGCGCACCGGGTTGCCGGTCCACTCGCTGTTCGGCAGCGCGTCCGGGAACGCGCAGAGCACCCGGTCGGCCACCTTGGCCAGCACCTTGTTGGTCAGGCCGGCAATCGAGTTCTGCTCGTGCAGCACCAGCGGGCGGCCCAGCAGCGATGCCATCATCCCGGCCGGGAAGGTGATGTAGCCACCCATGCCCAGCACCACGTCCGGGCGCACCCGGCGCAACGCGCCGATGCTCTGCCAGAACGCGCGCAGCAGGTTCAGCGGCAGCAGCAGCTTGGTGATCAGCCCCTTGCCGCGCAGCCCGCCGAACTGGATGAATTCCATCGGGATATCGTGCTTCGGCACCAGCGTGGCTTCCATGCCGGTACGGTTGCCGAGCCAGACCACGCGCCAGCCGGCGTCGCGCAGCGCGTGCGCGACCGCCAGCCCCGGGAACACGTGGCCCCCGGTGCCGCCAGCCATCACGAGCAGCGTGCGCGGATCGCTCATACCTTCCCTCCGCGCATCAAGACCCGATTCTCGTAGTCGATCCGCAACACGATCGCCAGCCCGATGCAGTTCATCAGGATGCCCGAGCCGCCATAGCTGACCAGCGGCAGCGTCAGCCCCTTGGTCGGCAGCAGGCCCAGGTTCACGCCCATGTTGATGAAGGTCTGCCAGCCGAGCCACACGCCGATGCCCTTGGCGACCAGCCCGGCGAAGGTCCGGTCGAGCTGGAGCGCCGTGCGGCCGATGTCGAAGGCGCGGCGCACGAGCCAGTAGAACAGCACGATCATCACCAGCACGCCGATAAAGCCGAATTCCTCGCCGATCACGGCCAGGATGAAGTCGGTATGCGCTTCGGGCAGGTAGTGCAGCTTCTCGATGCTGCCGCCCAGGCCCACCCCGGTCCACTCGCCCCGGCCGAACGCGATCAGCGAGTGCGTGAGCTGGTACGCCTTGCCCAGCGCGTTGCTCTCTTCCCACGGGCTCAGATAGGCAAAAATCCGCTCGCGGCGCCATGGCGAGGCCGTGATCAGCAGCGCGAACGCGCCGATCGCCACCCCGACCAGCCCGGCGAACAGCTTGCCGTTGATGCCGCCGAGGAACAGGATGCCCATCGCCACGGCCGCGATCACCAGGAACGCGCCCATGTCCGGCTCGAGCAGCAGCAGCATGCCCACCAGCACCACGGCCACGCCCATCGGCAGGAAGCCCTTGGACACGGTCTGCATCCATTCCTGCTTGCGCACGGTGTAGTTGGCCGCGTACAGCACCACGGCCAGCTTCATCAGCTCCGACGGCTGGAAATTCATCACGCCGAGCGGAATCCAGCGCCGCGCGCCGTTCACGCCCTTGCCGACGAACGGCACCAGCACGAGCACCAGCAGCACCAGCGCGATGATGAACAGCTTGGGCGCGTATTTATCCCAGACCTTGACCGGTATCTGGAACGCCACCAGCCCCGCCGACAGCCCGATGAACAGCGCGAACGCGTGGCGCACCAGGAAGTGGCTCTCGCGGTAGTTGGCGTAGCGCGGCGAGTCAGGCAGCGCGATGGACGCCGAGTAGACCATCACCAGCCCGAGCGTCAGCAGCACGATGGCCACCCAGAGCAGCGGCTGGTCGTACTCCATCATGCGGGAGCGCGTGGGCTTGACGCCGGACACGGCGTCGCGCAGCCCACCCCAGGCATTGCCGATGGTGGCGCCGATGAAACCGCTGCGCTTGACCTGCGAGTCGCTCATGGCAGGATCCCCCGGGACAGGGCCAGTTCTTCCACCGCGCCACGGAACACCTCGGCGCGATGCACGTAGTTGCGGAACATGTCGAGACTGGCGCACGCGGGCGAGAGCAGCACCACGTCGCCGTTCTCGGCCAGATGGGACGATTTCTCGACCGCTTCCTCGAGCGTGGCGGCGTCCACCAGCTGCGTGCCGGTGTCAGCCAGCGCGGCGCGCAGCTCGCCGGCGTCCTTGCCGATCAGCACCACGGCGCGCGCGTACTGCGCCACCGGCTGCGCCAGCGGCGAGAAATCCTGGCCCTTGCCTTCGCCGCCGGCGATCAGGACCACGCGCTTGTCCAGCCCGGACAGCGCGGCCACCGTGGCGCCCACGTTGGTGCCCTTGCTGTCGTCGAAATACTCGACCTCGTCGATCGTCGCCACCCATTCCACGCGGTGCGGCTCGCCGCGATACTCGCGCAGGCCGTGCAGCAGCGCGTTCATCGGCAGGTCGATGGCACGGCACAGCGCCAGCGCGGCCATGGCGTTGGTGGCGTTGTGCATGCCGCGGATGTGCAGCGCGTCGGCCGGCATCAGGCGCTTGTGGCGCACCGGCACGGCTTCCTCGACGACCTGCGCCCCCTTGCGGCGGCGCGGCTTCGGCTCGGCGTCGGCCTCGGTGTCCGGTTCGGCCAGCACCAGCCAGGGCATGCCGCCCTCGCGCAGCACGCCGTAGCTGCCAGCCGTCTCGGGCAGATCGGTGCCGAAGGTGACCAGCGGCGCACCCGAAGTGACGAGCGCCGTACCGGCGCGCGCCATGGCCATCGTCATGGGGTCATTGCGGTTCAACACCTGCACGCACGCCTTGTCGGCCGGCCCGAAGATGCGCGCCTTGGATGCGGCATAGGCTTCCATGCTGCCGTGCCAGTCGAGGTGGTCTTGCGAGATGTTGAGCACGGTGGCCGCGTGCGGCGCCAGCGTGTGGGTGGTTTCCAGCTGGAAGCTCGACAGTTCGAGCACCCAGACGTCCGGCAGCGTGGCGCTGGCGATGCAGGCCGACAGCTTGTCCAGCGCGGACGGGCTGATATTGCCCGCCACGGCCACGGTCTTGCCGGCGCGCTCGACCAACCTTCCGGTCAGCGCCGTGGTGGTGGTCTTGCCGTTCGTGCCGGTGATGGCCAGCACGCGCGGCGCGTAGCCGGACACGCCTTCCAGATAGCCGAGCGCCTGGGCGAACAATTCGATCTCGCCCCAGACCGGGATGCCGCGCGCGGCGGCGGCGTCGAGCACGGCCTTCGTGCCCGCTTCCAGCGGCGAAAGGCCCGGGCTGATCGCCACGAGGCCGATGTCGTCCAGCAGGCCATCCACGTTCGCGGCAAACGGACCGGCAACAAATTCGGCCGTGGTCAGCTCGGCCTGCAGGAAGGCCAGGTTGGCGGGCGCCTCGCGTGTGTCGGCCACGCGCACGCGGCAGCCGTTCAGGCCGCACCAGCGTGACATGGCCAGCCCCGACTCGCCGAGGCCCAGTACCAGCACATGAGGTTTCTGCAACACGCCAAACACTTCGATTTCCCGCCTTACTAATTAGAGAGTGGATCCGGTCAACGCAGCTTCAGCGTCGACAGCCCGATCAGCACCAGCAGCATCGTGATAATCCAGAACCGCACGGTGACCTGCGTTTCCTTCCAGCCGCTCAGCTCGAAATGGTGGTGCAGCGGCGCCATGCGGAACAGCCGCCGGCCCTCGCCGTATCGGCGCTTGGTGAACTTGAACCAGGTCACCTGGAGCATCACCGACACCGTTTCCACCACGAAGATGCCGCCCATCACGAACAGCACGATTTCCTGCCGCACGATCACGGCGATGGTGCCGAGCGCGCCGCCCAGCGCCAGCGCGCCCACGTCGCCCATGAACACCTTGGCCGGATGCGCGTTGAACCAGAGGAACGCCAGCCCCGCCCCGGCCATCGCCGAGCAGAAGATCAGCAGCTCGCCGGCGCCCGGGATGTGCGGGAACAGCAGGTACTTGCTGTAGACCGTGTTACCCATCACGTAGGCAAACACGCCCAGGCCACCGCCCACCAGCACCACCGGCATGATCACCAGGCCGTCGAGGCCATCGGTCAGGTTCACGGCGTTGCTCGAGCCGACGATCACGAGGTAGGTCAGCACGATGAAGCCCATCACGCCCAGCGGGTAGCTCACTTCCTTGAAGAAGGGCACGATCAGGTTGGTCTTGTACGGCACATCGGCCCACATGCCACCCTCGATCCAGCTCAGGAACAGGCTCCACACGCGCACATTGCTGGCCTCGGAAACCGAGAACGCCAGGTAGACCGCCGCCACCAGCCCGATCAGCGTCTGCCAGAAGAACTTCTCGCGGCTGGACATGCCGCGCGGGTCGCGATACACCACCTTGCGGTAGTCATCGACCCAGCCGATGGCGCCGTAGCCCACCGTTACCAGCAGCACCACCCAGATGAAGCGGTTGCCCCAGTCGCACCAGAGCAGCGTGGAAATGCCGATCGAGAGCAGCACCAGCACCCCGCCCATGGTCGGCGTGCCCGACTTCACGAGGTGGGTCTGCGGGCCGATCGTGCGCACGGCCTGGCCGATCTTCAGTTCGGTCAGGCGACGGATTACCCACGGCCCGAAGCCGAGGCCGATCACCAGCGCGGTGAGGTTGGCCGCCACCGCGCGGAAAGTCAGGTAGTTGACGACCCGCAGGAAGCTGTAATCGTTTTGCAGCCACTGGGCCAGAGCCAATAACATCGTGTGTCTTCAGTTAGTGAGCGGAAGGTGTTGCGACCAGCGCATCGACCATCCGTTCCATGCGCATGAAGCGCGATCCCTTCACCAGCACGGCCGATGCCCCGGCTACCGTGCCCTCCTTGTCTTCGCCCAGCGCCTGCGCCAGGTCTTCCGCCTTGTCGAAATGGCGGCCCGCCGGCCCGTAGGCCTGCACCGCGTGCGTCGCCAGCTGGCCCGTGGCCCAGAGCGCCTCGATGCCGCGCGTGCGCGCGTAGTCGCCAATTTCGGTATGGAACGCCGGGCCCTGGTTGCCGACTTCGCCCATGTCGCCCAGCACCAGCAGGCGCGGCGCGGCAAACCCGGCCAGCACGTCGATGGCGGCGCGCATGGAGTCCGGATTGGCGTTGTAGGTGTCGTCGATCAGGACCGTGCCGGCCGCCGTGTGCTTGACCTGGAGGCGGCCCTTCACGGCCGTGAAACCGGCGATGCCAGCCTGGATGGCGGCCACGTCCACGCCCGCCGCCAGCGCGCAGGCCGTGGCGGCCAGCGCGTTGCGCACGTTATGGGCGCCCAGCAGTTGCAGGCGCAGGTCGAACGTCTGGCCGGGCGCGGTCACATGGAGCACCTGCACGCCGTCATCGAGCGACACCGTGGCGCGCACGTCGGCCGACGCATCGGTCCCGAACGCCATCACGCGCCGTCCGGCAGCCGCCTGGCGCCAGATCTGCGCATGCGCCCCGCCGCTCTCGGCATCCACCGGGAACACGGCCACGCCATCGGCCGGCAGCGCGGCCAGCGCGCTGGCGTGCTCGTGCGCCACCGCCTCCACGCTGACCATGAACTCCTGGTGCTCGCGCTGGGCGTTGGTGATGACGGCCACGGTCGGCTGGGCGATACCGGCCAGATAGACCGTCTCGCCCGGATGGTTCATGCCGAGTTCCAGCACCGCCAGCTTGTGGTAAGCGCGCAGGCGCAACACCGTCAGCGGCAGGCCGATGTCGTTGTTCAGATTGCCCCCCGTGGCCAGCCGGTCCGGCTCGCCCACGGCGGCGGCGAAGATCGCCGCGATCATTTCCTTGACCGTGGTCTTGCCGTTGCTGCCGGTCACGGCCACCGTGGGCAGCGTGAACTGGCGGCGCCAGCCGGCGCCGAGTTCACCCAGGCCGATGCGCGTGTCCGGGACCACGATGGCCGGCACATCGAGGCCGGTCTCGCGGCTCACCAGCACGGCAGCCGCGCCACGCGCGACCACATCGGCCAGGAAATCATGGGCGTCGAAGCGCTCGCCCTGGAGCGCGACGAACAGGTCGCCGGGCGCCACGGTACGGCTGTCGGTATGCACGCGCGTGAACGTGCGCGAGGCATCACCCACCACGCGGGCGCCGGCCATCCAGCCGGCGGCTTGCTGCAAATTGGTCATCGTGGTCTGGTTCATGCCGACACCCCCCGCGTACCCAGCGTCAGGCGTACGTGCTCGCGATCGGAGAACGGGCGCTTCTTGCCCTGGATCTCCTGCGTGGCCTCGTGGCCCTTGCCGGCCACCAGCACCACATCGGCCGTGGCCGCGTGCTTGATGGCATAGAGGATGGCGGCGGCGCGATCCTCGACCAGCCGGGCGCGGGCACGGTCCTGCATGCCGTCGGCGATGGCTTCGAGGATGTCGCGCGGATCTTCGCTGCGCGGGTTGTCGCTGGTCAGGATGATGTCGTCGGCAAGACGCTCGGCCACGCCGCCCATCAGCGGGCGCTTGGTGGCATCGCGGTCGCCACCGCAGCCGAATACGCACCAGAGCCGGCCCTGACGGGCCTGCGCCACCGGGCGCAGCGCGGCCAGTGTCTGCGCGAGCGCGTCCGGCGTGTGGGCGTAGTCGACCACGGCCAGCGGGGCGTCCTGCCCGCCGAACAGCTCCATGCGGCCATCCACCGGCGTCAGGCTGCGCAGCGCGGCGAGCGCGGCATCCCACGCCACGCCCTGCGCCAGCGCGGCACCGAGCACGGCCAGCAGGTTGCTGACATTGAAATTGCCGATCATCGGCGTGGTCACGTCGGCGCTGCCGAAGCTGCCGTCGACGTGGAAGGCGGTGCCGCTGGCCGTGGCGCGCACGCCGGTGGCGCGCAGCCACTGGCCACGGGCGGCCGAGGCGCCGGCGGCGCCGTCGATCCCATATTCGATCACCTGCGGCGCGGCCACGGCAGCGGCGTTGCTGGCCAGCAGGCGGCGGCCCATCGCGTCATCGCGGTTGATCACGGCGGCGCGCAGGCCCTCCCACTGGAACAGGCTCGCCTTGGCGGCCTCGTACTCGGCCATGGTGCCGTGGTAGTCCAGGTGGTCCTGCGTCAGGTTGGTCAGCACGGCCACGGCAAACCCGGTGCCGGCCACGCGGCCCTGTTCCAGGCCGTGCGACGACACCTCCATGGCGATGGCGCGCGCGCCGGCGTCGTGGAGGTCGGCCAGGCTGGCCTGAAGCTGGACGGCGTCCGGCGTGGTGAAGCCGGTGGCCTGCAGGGCATCGGGGAAGCCAGTGCCGAGCGTGCCGATGGTCGCGCAACGCGTGCCAGTGGCCTGCAGCAGGCGGGCCAGCCATTGCGCACACGAGGTTTTGCCGTTGGTCCCGGTGATGCCGGTCACGGTCAGGCCGCGCGCGGCCACGCCATGCCAGCCGGCGGCAATCGGGCCGGCCAGTTCGTGCAATTGGGAGACGGCCAGATGCGGCACGGCATCGCCATGCGTCCAGGCGTAGCGATCGGCTTCATAGACGATGGCCGACGCGCCGGCGGCGATAGCCTTGTCGATATGGGGCCGGCCGTCCGTGGCCAGCCGTTCGTTACCGAGCACGTAGGCGAAGAACACATCGCCGGGCTGCAGGCGGCGCGTATCGCCGGTGAGGCGGGCCGTGGCGGGTGCGTGCGTACGCAGCCAGGCCAGCGCGTTGCTGGCCTGGGCGGAGACTTCGAGGGGGAGCAGCGGCTTGGCCGTCATGGCGTCGTGGCCCATGGCTCGCTCTCCTGCACCTTGTCCGTCACCATTAGCTGGCGGATCGGCGAATCGGGCTGCACGTTCAGCGCCCGCAATGCCCCGCCGGTGATCGCCGCGAAGACCGGACCGGCCACCGCGCCGCCGTAGTGGCTGCCGACGGTCGGCTCGTCCACGCTGACCGCCACGATCACGCGCGGGTTGGACATCGGCGCCAGGCCGATGAACGACGCGCGGTACTTGCTGCGGTCGTAGCCGCGGCCCACGTGCTTGTATGCCGTGCCGGTCTTGCCGCCCACGCGATAGCCCATCACCTGGGCTTCGGGCGCGGTGCCGCCCGGCGCGGTCACGGTTTCCAGCATGCCGCGCACGTCGCGCGCCACCTGCGGCTTGAGGATGCGCTCGCCGGTCGCCGGGCCGTTGGTCTTGAAGATCGATACCGGGATCAGCTCGCCGTCATGGGCGAAGATCGTGTAGGCGTGCGCCACCTGGAACAGCGACACCGACAGGCCGTAGCCGTACGACATCGTCGCCTGTTCGATCGGGCGCCAGCTCTTCCAGGGCCGCACGCGGCCGGCCACGGCGCCCGGGAAGCCGATCTTCGGCGCCTGCCCCAGGCCGAGGCTGGTATACATATCCCACATTTCCTGCGGCTTCATCAGCATCGCGATCTTGGTCGTGCCGATGTTGCTCGACTTCTGGATCACGCCCGACACCGTCAGCGCGCCGTAGTTGTGGGTGTCGCTAATCGTGGCGCCCTCGAACTGGTACTTGCCCGTGGTGGTCACCACCGTGGACGGCGTGACGCGGCCCAGCTGCAGCGCCAGCCCGATCGAGATCGGCTTCATCATCGAGCCGGGCTCGAAGGTATCGGTCAGCACCCGGTTGCGCAGCTGCTCGCCGGAGAGGCGGGTGCGGTCGTTCGGGTTGTAGGTCGGCCAGTTGGCCAGCGCCAGCACCTCGCCGGTCTGGGCGTCGAGCACCACGGCGCTGGCCGCCTTGGCCTTGCTGCGCTCGGCCACGGCCTTGACCTCGTTGTAGGCCAGGTACTGGATCTTGGCGTCAATGGACAACTGCATGTCCTCGCCGTCGCGCGGGGTCTTGAGGATGCCGACGTCCTCCACCACCCGGCCGAGCCGGTCCTTGATGACCTGGCGCGCGCCCGAGCGGCCGGCCAGCACGCCTTCGCGCGCCAGTTCCACGCCTTCCTGGCCCTTGTCCTCGACGTTGGTGAAGCCGACGATGTGCGCCATCGCCTCGCCTTCCGGGTAGAACCGCTTGTACTCGCGCGTCTGGTGCACGCCCTCGATCTTGAGCGCGGCGATCTTGTCGGCGGCGTCGGGCAGCACCTGCCGCTTCAGGTAGACGAAGCTCTTGTCCTCGGACAGCTTGGCCTTGAGTTCCTTCTCGGACATCTCCAGCAGCTTCGCCAGCTGGCGGATGCGCTGCGGCTCGATGTCGCTGGAGACGTCCTCGGGCACAGCCCAGATCGCCTTGACCGGCAGGCTGGTGGCCAGCACCAGCCCGTTGCGGTCCAGGATCTTGCCGCGCGTGGCGGGCAGCTCGAGCGTGCGCTGGAAGCGCTTCTTGCCCTCGGCCTCATAGAACTGGTTGCCGGGGCCCTGGATCCACAGCGCGCGGGCGGCCAGCGCGGCGAACGCCGCGAACATCAGGAACACCACCAGCTTGGAGCGCCACATCGGCAGGCGCAGGCCCAGCACCGGGCTGGCCGAGAACTGGCCGGTACGCGGGCGTGCGGCGCCACCAGCCGCCTGGCGGCCAGTGCGGGCGCGGTTTAGCGAGGGGCGGGCCATGCTCATTTGGCGGCTCCCCCGGCGGCGGGTTTTTCGGCCGGTTGCTCGGCATCCGGCGGCGTGTTGGGTAGCACCACGCCCTGCAGGTATTGGGTACGGCCGGCCAGCGCCGGCGCCATCTTGAGCTGGGTGCGCGCGGCATCGGCAATGCGCGCGCTCTTGCCGAGCGCGCTCTGCTGGTACTGCAGGCGCGACCAGTCGATATCGAGCTGCTTCTCCTCGGACTGCGCGCGCTCCAGCGCCACGAACAGCGTGCGTGCCTGGTGCTGCGCGCTGACCAGGGACAGCGCGCAGAGCAGGAGGGCAGCCAGGAGGAAGAAGGTGAGGCGATTCATGCCGGGCGGGCCTCCGGCAGCTTTTCGGCCACGCGCATCACGGCGGAGCGGGCGCGCGGGTTCTCGGCCACCTCATCGGCGCCGGGCTTGAAGCGGCCCAGCAGCTTGAGCGTAGGCTGCGGCAGGTCGGCGGCGCGCAGCGGCGCGCGGCGCAGCGCGGGATCGGCGTCCTGCTGCGGACGCGCGTGCGCCTGCATGAACCGCTTGACGATGCGGTCCTCGAGCGAATGGAAACTGATCACCACGAGGCGGCCCCCCACCTGCAACAGCTCGTAAGCCGCCTTCAGCCCGGCCTCGAGGTCCGCAAGCTCTTGATTGATGTGAATCCGTAGAGCTTGAAAGGTGCGGGTCGCAGGGTCCTGACCCTTCTCGCGTGTTTTGACGGCTTTCGCCACGAGCGCGGCAAGGTCTGAAGTAGTGGCGAGTGCTCCGCCATCGCCGGGTTCGCTCCGGCGAGCAACAATCGCCTTTGCAATCTGTACAGCAAACCGTTCTTCCCCATAGTCTCGTATCACCCTGGCAATGTCTTGCTCGTCCGCCTGTGCAAGCCACTCGGCGGCAGTCATGCCGCGCGTGGTGTCCATGCGCATGTCCAGCGGGCCCTCGAAACGAAAGGAAAACCCCCTCGCCGCCTCGTCGATCTGGGGCGAGCTGATTCCCAGGTCGAGCAGCACGCCAGCCAGCGGACCACGGTCGGCCAGCCGCCCGGCCATGTCGCCAAAGCTCGCGTGCTCAATGGAGAAGCGGGCATCCCCGATGGTGCCCGCTTCTGCGATTGCTGCCGGATCCTTGTCGAACGCGACGAGGGTGCCGGCTGGCCCCAGCCGGGCCAGGATCGCCCGGCTGTGCCCGCCCCTGCCGAACGTGCCGTCCACGTAGGCGCCGTCGGGCCGCCAGACGAGCGCCTCGACGGCCTCGTCCAGCAACACGGTGCGATGGCGCAGGGTGGTGGACCCCGGCGTTCCGGTAGGGCTCATGACCTCTTCAGAAAGAGAAATTCTTCAATGCGTCCGGCATGCCTTGTGCCATCGCCTGCGATTCCTTCGCGGCGTAGGTGGCGGCGTCCCAGACTTCGAAATGGCTGCCCATACCGAGCAGCATGACTTCCTTGTCGAGCATGGCGGCACTGCGCAGCTCCGGTGCAATCAGCACGCGGCCCGCGCCATCCATTTCCACGTCGGCGGCGTTGCCCAGGAAGATCCGCTTCCACCAGTGCGCATCCATCGGCAGCGCCGCGATACGGCTACGGAAGGTCTCCCACTCGGGGCGGGGAAAGAGCAACAGGCATCCATCCGGGTGCTTGGTCAGCGTCACCCGGCCTTCGGCCTGCTGTTGCAGCGCTTCGCGGTGCCTGGCCGGAATCGACATCCGACCCTTGGCATCGAGCGACAGCGCCGATGCTCCCTGAAACAAGCTATGCCCCCCGGTTGCCGACGGCTTACGCGCCGTGCGGCAGGTCGAACCATCCTGTCCGGTCTGTTCAAATCATCGCAGACGCAGGCCGCTTTATCACACAAAAATACACTTCCTCACACTATTTCCCACTTTAGAGGAAGCGGTATAGCGGGTCAAGGCTCGCCATCGGGCGAAAAACGGTGTTTTTTGAATCAGAACAAAGACTTAGCGCGTTGACTTCACGCACCACGAAAGTGAATCCTTAATGAAATGAAGATCTTAGGGAGCAAAGCAGAGAAACCACCTGAGAACTGCCGAGGGAGGGACGGCCGACAACGCTGGGCGAATTCCGTTCCGCGTTGTCGCGAAGGATACAACGTTTTGCCGCGAGCCCCGATTGCACAAGGGCTCACGGGACTTTTCCACAGGTCGGGCGGGCAGCCGATCCGGCTGGCCGCCGGTGGGAATCAGATGCGGTAGGCGGTGGTGGTCATCACGCGCGAGGCGGCACGCATCAGCGCGCGTACCGGGGCGGGCAGCGGCAGGCCGCCGGCGTCGCGCGCGGCATCGCCGTGGCGGATCTCGTCGTCGCGCATCTGTTCGAGGATGGCGCGGCTGCGGCCATCGGCGGGCGGCAGCTGGTCGAGGTGGCCGGTCAGGTGATGCTCGACCTGGCGCTCGGTCTCGGCGACGAAGCCCAGGCTCACGCGGTCACCGGCGCGGCCGGCCAGGAAGCCGATGGCGAACGCGCCCGCGTACCAGACCGGGTTCAGCAGGCTCGGCCGCGAGCCGAGTTCGCGCAGTCGCTCGGCACACCAGGCGAGGTGGTCTTCCTCCTCGCGCGCGGCGGCATCCATCTGCGCCCGCACCGGCGCGGTGCGCGCCGTGATCTTCTGCGCCTGGTACAGGGCCTGGGCGCAGACCTCGCCGACATGGTTGATGCGCATCAGCCCGGCCACATGGCGGCGTGCATCCGCGCTCAGTTCATCCGTCTCCGGCGCCAGGCGGTCAGCCGGGTTCGGCCGGCCGGCCCGGGTCGCGCCCGCGATGGCGCGCAGCGCCACGTCGAATTCTCGGATCAGCGTATCCATGTCTGCGATGTCTTGTCGATTTCGGTCAATCAGTGATGCGTCAAGCTTCAAGCACCCGTTTGAGCGGCATTTCACGCGGCCGATCCGATCCCCCACCAACGGGGGAGGCCGGGGCCGGCAGCGCCTCGGGATTTCCCCGCATTGTACCCGGCGGCCATCCGCACGCCCCCGGCGGCAAGCCGCGAGCAGCCCGGAACGCTGCGCCTGGACTGGTTTTCCGTACCCAGAAACCCTGAGTTGTGAAAACAAGACAAGACGTTTACCTCAGGGTCAACAAAATGCGCGCTTTTGCTAGAGTGACCGACAGCTTCCATGGAAGTTAAGCGCAGAAGAGTGGAGAGAGGGCTCAGGAGGTTCTTCGGCGCTTCATCTAATAATTCTTAAGTGGAGATAACCCAGCATGAAAAAGTCGCTAATCGCGCTTGCCGCGATGGGCGCGTTTGCCAGCGCGGCAAACGCCCAGACGAGCGTGACGCTGTACGGCGTCGTGGACGTGCCGATCGAATATAACAACCACCTGGCACCGGGCTTCAATACCAATCCGGCGACGTGGGGCCCGAATGGCCGCCCGCCGTCACTGCCCGGTGGCGGCAGCCGCGTCGGCCTGCAGACCGGCGGCGGCCTGTCCGGCTCGCGTTGGGGCCTGCGTGGCACCGAAGACCTCGGTGGCGGCCTGAAGGCGCTGTTCGTGCTGGAATCCGGTTTTGGCCTCGACGATGGCCGCTCGCAGCAAGGCGGCCGCCTGTTCGGTCGTCAAGCCTACGTGGGTATGCAGAGCGACAAGCTCGGCCGTCTGACCTTCGGCCGCCAGTACACGACGATGTTCGACATGTTCGCGAACTTCTCGCCGACCGGCTACGCCACGATCTACGAACCGGTGGTGGCCCAGCTGGGTACCAACTTCCGTTCGGACAACACGGTCAAGTACACCGCCGTGCTCGGCCCCGTCACCGCTGAAGCGCACTGGAGCTTCGGCACCGGCGTGGCCGCCATCGGCCCCGTGCCGCTGGCCAACGCAGGGGCTGGCGAAGCCCCCGGCAACTTCAACAACAACGCGGGCGGCGGCGCCGGCCTGCTGTACCTCTCGGGCCCGTTCGGCCTGACGGTGGCCTATGACGAATGGCGTCCGGCCACCACGATCGGCTCGGCGGGCAAGTCGCGCAAGATCGGCACGGCCGGCAGCTACACATTCGGCCCGTTCAAGGCGATGGTGGGCTACCGCTACGGCATGATCGAGGACAACGCCGGCAACACGCTCCAGCGCGACGACTACTTCTGGGCTGGCCTGAACTACCAGGTCACTGCCCCGCTGGGTCTGACGCTTGCGTACTTCTACGACGATCTGAAGACGCTGCGCGCCTCGTCGGCATTCGTCCAGGACAACCCGGCCAACCCGTGGCAGGTCAGCTTCGTCGCCGACTACAACTTCTCGAAGCGCACCGACGTCTACCTGACGGCCGGCTACGCCAAGAACTCGGGCCTGAACTTCGATACCTCGGCCGTGAGCTTCGCCAACGGCTACTTCATGCAACAGGGCAAGAACAGCCAGATCGGCGTGGCACTGGGTATCCGCCACAAGTTCTGACCTGAAGCATCTGATTGGGGAGGAAAGGCGCCTGCGGGCGCCTTTTTTCGTTTCCGTGACACGCCCGGGCACAGTCGGTAAGGGCTTCACCTCATCCGCGAAGTGGCGCTGGCGAGACTAGAATGGCCCCGAGACCGGAAGACCAGACAGCCGGCCGCCAACAGGAGACCCTCATGCACCACCCCCGCCGGCGCGCCCTTGCGCTGCTGCTGTCCACCGCCCTGGCTTCCCTCGCCCTGCCCGCGTCCACCGCCTTTGCCGCCGATCCGTACCCGAACAAGCCGATCCGGCTCGTGGTGCCATTCCCGGCCGGCGGAACCACCGACATCCTCGCGCGCGCCGTGGCCGCCGAGCTGTCGAAGCTGCCCGGCTGGAACGTGGTGGTGGACAACAAACCCGGCGCGGGCGGCAATATCGGCACGGACATCGTCGCCAAGTCCGCCCCGGACGGCTACACCCTTCTGATGGGCACCGTCGGCACGCACGGCATCAACCAGTCGCTCTACGCCAAGCTGCCGTTCGATCCGATCAAGGATTTCGTGCCGATCACCGAGGTGGCGTCGGTGCCGAACGTGCTGGTGGTGAACCCGGCCTTCGCGCAGCAGAACAAGATCAACAGCGTCAATGACCTGATCGGCTATGCGCGCGCCAATCCGGGCAAGCTGAACATGGCGTCGAGCGGCAACGGCACGTCCATCCACCTGGCCGGCGAGCTGTTCAAGACCCAGACCAAGACGTTCATGGTCCACTTCCCGTACCGGGGCAGCGGCCCGGCGCTGACCGACCTGTCCGGCGGCACCATGCAGCTGATGTTCGATAACCTGCCTTCGTCGATGCAACTGATCAAGAGCGGCAAGCTGAAGGCACTGGCGGTGACCAGCGCCAAGCCCTCGCCGGCCCTGCCCGACCTGCCGACCGTGGCAGCCGCCGCCAAGCTGCCGAACTTCGAGGCCAGCTCGTGGTTTGGCCTGCTGGCGCCGGCGGGCACGCCGACCGACATCGTCCATCGCATTCAGCAGGAAGTGGCCAAGAGCCTGGCCACGCCGGCCGTGCGGGAGCGCATGCTGGCCCAGGGCGCCGATCCGGTCGGCAACACGCCGGAGCAGTTCGCGGCGTTCATCCGGGCCGAGACGGCCAAATGGGCGAAGGTGGTGAAGGACTCGGGCGCCAAGGTCGATTAAGGACGTCGATCCAGAACGCGGATCTCCGGGGCATTGCACCGGACCAGCGCATATACTTGAGGTATCAAACGTTTTGCCTGCCCTGGTATCGCAATGCCCACTTCGCCCACAGCCAACGCGGCGCCCCCGAGTGCCGACCTTGCGCCGGTAGATCTCGAGACCCGCGTCGGCGAGACCAGCCACGAGGCCTTGCGCCTCTGGCTGCGCCTGCTGACCTGCACCAACCTCGTGGAGGGCGACATCCGCTCGCGGTTGCGCCAGGAGTTCGCGGTGACGCTGCCGCGCTTCGACCTGATGTCCCAGCTCGACCGCCACCCCGAGGGCCTCAAGATGGGCGAGTTGTCCCGCCGGATGATGGTGACCGGCGGCAACGTTACCGGCATCACCGACCAGCTCCAGCAAGAGGGCCTGGTCACGCGCGAGGCGTTGCCCACGGACCGCCGCGCCTACCTGATCCGCCTGACCCCCGCCGGCCGCGAGGCATTCTCGCGCATGGCCCGCGCGCACGAGAGCTGGGTGGAACACCTGTTTTCCGGACTGGCCGAGACGGACCGCCGCGCGCTGTTCCGCCTGCTGGGCCGGCTAAAGACCAGCCTTGCCGGCTGAGATGCCATGAAAACCCTGTTCCGCCCGATCCTGACCCTCGCCACGGCCGCTGTGATGGCTGGCCTGTCTGGCTGTGCCCAGACGCCGCCAGCCGCCCCGCAGGTGGCGCCGATGAATGCCACGGTCAAGCTGGGCCGCGTGATCGAGCGAACGTACCTGACCCGTGTGGAGGTGCCCGATGGGGGCAGCTACCCGGGCTATGGCGTGGGCGTGGGGGCGGCTGGCGTGGGTGGAGGCGGCGGGCGCGGCGGCAGCGCCGTGGGGGTGGGATTTTCGATCGACCTGACGCAGCTGTTCAACCGCCGGCCGCCGCAGCAGATCGACCTGTTCCTGTACAAGGTGCAGGCCGCGGACGGGACCGTGGTGAACGTCAACGCGCCGGCGCTGGCCGGGCTGGACCCGGGCGCCTGCGCGCGGGTGATCTATCCGGACGGCGCGCCCCAGCCGCTGATCGCGCCCTCGAACGAGTGCTGAGGGCGCCCGGCTGATCGCAGCGGATTGCGACGCGGCTTAGGCCGCCTTGCGGCTGTCGCGCAGT
The DNA here is from genome assembly GCF_900115455.1 of Cupriavidus sp. OV096. Classification (NCBI taxonomy): domain Bacteria; kingdom Pseudomonadati; phylum Pseudomonadota; class Betaproteobacteria; order Burkholderiales; family Burkholderiaceae; genus Cupriavidus; species Cupriavidus sp. OV096. The sequence continues at coordinate 17,160 of NZ_FOWM01000011.1, read as the reverse complement.
TCGCGGCGCAGGATCTTGCCGACGTTGGTCTTGGGCAGCTCGGTGCGGAACTCGACGTACTTCGGCCGCTTGTAGCCGGTCAGCCGTTCCTTGCAGAACGCGATGACATCGGCCTCGGACAGCGCCGGGTCCTTCTTCACCACGAACAGCTTCACCACCTCGCCCGAATGCTGGTCCGGCACGCCGACAGCGGCCACTTCCAACACGCCCGGGCACTCCGCGACCACGCCTTCCACCTCGTTCGGATACACGTTGAAGCCCGACACCAGGATCATGTCCTTCTTGCGATCGACGATCTTGGTGTAGCCGCGCTCGTCCATGATGCCGATGTCGCCGGTCTTGAAGAAGCCGTCCGGCGTCATGACCTTGGCCGTCTCGTCCGGGCGATTCCAGTAGCCGGCCATCACCTGCGGGCCGCGCAGGCAGATCTCGCCCGGCTGGCCGAGCGGCAGTTCGTTGCCGTCGTCGTCGCGGATCGAGACCTCGGTGGAAGGCAGCGGCAGGCCGATGGTGCCCGAGAAGGTGTCCGTGTCCGTGGGGTTGCAGGTGGCCGACGGCGAGGTCTCCGACAGCCCGTAGCCCTCGATGACCGGGCAGCCGGTCTTGGCCAGCCAGTTCTTGGCCACCGCCTCCTGCACCGCCATGCCACCGCCGTTGGCCACGCGCAGGCCCGAGAAATCGACCTTGCCGATGTCCGGATTGTTCAGCAGCGCGTTGTAGAGCGTGTTCACCGCCGGGAACATGTTGAACTTGTACTTCTGGAGTTCCTTGACGAAGCCGGGGATGTCACGCGGATTCGGAATCAGGATGCTCAGGCCGCCGCTGCGCATGCCCAGCAGGCAGCAGACCGTCAGCGCGAAGATGTGATACAGCGGCAGCGCGGTGATCGTGATGACCTGGTCGATGGGCGCGCCCTTGGCCAGCGCGGGCTGCATCCAGGCTTCAGATTGCAACACGTTCGACACAATGTTCCGGTGCAGCAGCGTGGCGCCCTTCGAGATCCCCGTGGTGCCGCCCGTGTATTGCAGGAAGGCGATGTCGTCCGGGCCAGTGTCCACCGGCTTGAGCGTCATTTTGGCGCCCTCGGCCAGCACGTCGTTGAAGCGCACGCAGTGCGGCAGCTCCCAGGCCGGCACCATCTTCTTGACGTTGCGCACGACGAAATTGACCACGGCGCCCTTCACGGTGCCGAGCATATCGCCCATGCTGGCCACCACCACGTGCTTGACCGGCGTGGCCGGCAGCACGGCCTGGAGCGTGGCGGCAAAGTTTTCGAGGATGACGATGGCCTCGGCGCCGCTGTCCTTCAACTGGTGTTCCAGTTCACGCGGCGTGTAGAGCGGGTTGACGTTGACCACCACGTAGCCGGCGCGCAGCACGGCGGCCAGCACCACCGGGTACTGAAGCACGTTCGGCATCATGATGGCCACGCGTGCGCCGGGGCGCAGGCCGCGTGACTGGAGCCACGCCGCGAAGTGCGCGGACAGCTGGTCCAGCTCGCCATAGGTAATGGCGCGGTCCATGCAGATGAAGGCGCGACGGTCGGCGTAGGTACGGAACGATTCCTCGAGCAACTGGGCCAGCGAACGGAACTGACTGGCGTCGATCTCTGCCGGTACGCCCGCCGGATAATGTTTCAGCCACAGCTTTTCCATACCGTCTCCTGAATTTCTGAATGGTCGTTCGATTTTTTGGGAATGCTAAACGTGCACGCCTCGCCAGACAACACGTTAGACGAAGTCCTCCACCCACCGGAATCGTGAAATCGTGAATTATGCGCCACTCAGGGGTGGCGGCGAGGGAATACCCCTAGCTCCCCGCCTGGCCTCAGCTCGGCAGCACCAGCTTCATCATGTTGGACGCCAGTTCCTGGGCGAGGGTTTCCTCGTCCATGCGCCCGGGCTCGTGCCAGGTGTACATGAAGCCGATCACGCCGCCCATGGAATGCGCGGTCACGCGGGCATCCCCGAAGGCAAACACGCCGGTGGCGCGCCCTTCCTCGAGCAGCACGTAGAGGTCGCGGTAGAAGTCGCGCGCCATGGTGTTGAGCCACGCCACGGTGTCCGGCTTCAGGTACTGGTTGTCGCGGAAGCTCAGTGCCGCTGCCACGTGGCAGCGCACGCAGCGCCGCGCCATCTCCAGCAGGCAGGCGTGCAGGCGCTCGCGCACGGGCAGCGCCGGGTCGGCCGTCTCGCGGATCACCGGCAGGCAGGTCTGGGCCGACTCGCGGCACAGGATGTCGAAGATCTCGTACTTGTCGGCGAAGTAGTAATAGACCGCCGGCTTGGTGACGCCGAGCGCCCGGCACAGGTCGTTCATGGTCATGCCGGGGTAGCCCTTCGTATAGAAGAGCTGGGCGGCGGCATCCAGGATCTGGCGGCGGCGTGCTTCCTGGCGCTCGGCAACGTGCGAGCGCGCCGGACCGTCGTCGGCCAGCGTGGCGGCTTCATCGGCGCGCGGCACGGCGCCGGTTTTCCTGGAGGGGGGTGGCATAGGGCAATTTTCTCATGCGGCGCGCGCTCCACCATCGGGAAACACGCGGCTTGACGGATTGGGCGGGAAGGCGTCGGGTTCTACCGGCCGGTATCGCCCTTGTCTGGGGATTGTGCCGACAGGGGCTTGGGTGGCGGAGGCTGCGGCGGCGACGGTGGCGTGACCTCCGTGGCCGGCGGCGCCAGCCGGCGCAGCGCGGCGTCGCGCTCGGCCGGCGGAAGGTCGCCCAGGCGGCGCGCCTCGGCATAGAACCGGGTCCAGTCGCCGCCCGACTTGGCCAGCAGCGCGGTGAACGCGGGCACCCATTGCTGGTAGGTGGCCACGGCGGCCAGGTGGGCATTGGTCAGGGGCTGGTCGAACCAGCGGTCGTAGCCGCTGTAGTTGCCCCATTCGGCGCGCTTGTGTGCATAGTCTTCGCGCAGTTCGGTGAAGATCCGCGCCTTGCCCTGGCGCTTGGCCTCATCGTCCAGCGGGGCGCGGTACAGCGCCACGAGCTTGTCGCGCGTGCGCAGCAGCATGGCGCGGAAGTCGCGCCGGCGGCTGTCGTAGATCTGGTAGCTGGCGCGGGCGTCCGCTGAGGCAGCGTGCGCCAGCCATTGCTCCACCCCGGCCGTCTCCACGGCGGTGGCGAACGACTCGTTGAACGCGGTGTCGTTGCGCACGTAGACCACCTGGTGGGCCAGTTCGTGGAAGATCAGCCGGGCCAGTTCGCCCTCGGGCTGGTAGACGAAGGTGTTGAGTAGTGGATCGTCGAAATATCCGAGCGTCGAATAGGCCGGGATCCCGGCCACGTAGGCCTCGAAGCCTTCCCGGCGCAGATCCTTGGCGTACTGTTCGGCGTCCTGGGGATCGTAATAACCGCGATATGTGATGCAGCCCACGATGGGGAAGCACCACTTGCGCAGCTCCATCGACAATTCCGGCGTGGCGAACACACTCCACACCACGTAGGGCCGATGCAGGTTGGCGTAGCGGCGATAACTGCCGTTGTCCGGCAGCTTCAGCTCGCGCGAGGCGTAGTCGCGCATCTGCCGCGCCAGCGTGAGGCGCTGGGCCAGGCGGGTGTCGTTGGCGTTGCGGGCGGCGTCGATGGCGTCGTCGAGCGACTCCGCCTTGGCCATCACGCCCAGATGGCCGCCGACCGACTGATAGTAATAGCCGAGCGTGTCGCAGCCGGCCGCCAGCGCCGCGACGGCCAGCACCACCAGGGTGCCCGCCACGCGCCAGCGGGCCGGCCAGCGCATCATGACGCCACGGCCTCCCTCTCCACCCCGGCCGGCGCCACCTCGACCAGACAGTCGTAGAAGACCGGCGCGCGGCCCAGGTCGGTCAGGCGCTGGCTGGTCAGTTCGTTGGCGTTCTTGCCGTCCGACGCCAGCTTCTTCCACCAGATCGACAAACCCACCACCAGGCCCTGCCGCGCGCGGTCCGTCACGCGGGCGCGGGCCAGCATGCTGCCCCGGTCGTTGAAGGCACGGACCATGGCGCCGTGGACGATGCCGCGCGCGGCGGCGTCCAGCGGATGGATGTCCAGGTGCGGCTCGCCCTCCGTGGCGCGCAGGCTGTCCACGTTGACGAACGAGCTATTGAGGAAATTGCGAGCCGGCGGGGAGATCATCGCCAGCGGATAGCGGGCCGCCAGCTCGGGCGCCGAGGCCGGCGCCTCGTAAGGCGGGACATAGGCCGGCACCGGATCGAGGCCGTCGCGGGCCATCGCCTCGGAGTAAAACTCGCATTTGCCCGATGCCGTGGGGAAGCCGCCCTCGGCGAACGGCGCAGCCAGCAGGTTCAGCTTCTGCCAGCCCTGCTCGCGCAGCGAATCCCAGCTGATGCCCTCGGCCCGCTTGTCCTCGCGCAGGATGGCCTGCGCGGCGATGGCCTCGTCGCTATCGGCAAAACACGGCTCGGTGAAGCCCATGCGCGCGGCCAGCCGGCGGAAAATCTCGGTATTCGGCAGCGCCTGGCCCATCGGCGCCACGGCCTGGTTGTTGGCCAGGAAGTAGGTGTGGCCGTAGGCTTTGTGGACGTCCACATGCTCGAGCTGGGTCGTGGCCGGCAGGACGATATCGGCGTAGTCGGCCGTATCGGTGCGGAAATGCTCGAGCACCACGGTAAACAAATCCTCGCGCGCGAAGCCGGCCGCCACCTTGGCCGATTCCGGCGCCACGGCCACCGGGTTGCTGTTGTAGACCACCACGGCTTCGATCTTCGGGCCCTGGGCGCCGGTGCCGTCGTCGAGCAGCGCGTCGCCAATCGTGCTCATGTTCACGGTGCGCGGCACCTGCGGCCAGTCTGGCAGCAGGTCGGGCCGCTGGAGCGCCGCGTGGTCGATCGGGAAGAAACCCGAGGTCGATAGCTGCAAGCCGCCCGCCGGGTGGCGCCAGGCGCCGACCAGCGACGGCAGGCTCGCCACCGCGCGCACGGCCTGGCCGCCGCCGTGGGCGCGCTGCATGCCGTAGTTCAGGCGGATGGCCACTGGCTGGCGCTCACGCACCGCGAGTTGGCCGTAGAGGCCGGCGATCCATTCGATGTCTTCCACCGGCACGCCGCAGATCTCGGCGGCGCGGGCCGGCGAGAATTCCATCGCCCGCTCGCGCAGCGCGGCAAAGCCGACCGTGTGCCGTTCGATGTAGTCGTGATCGAGCAAATCGTCGCGGATCAGCACGTGCATGATCGCCAGCGCCAGCGCGCCGTCGGTGCCGGGCATCGGCGCGATGTGGCGGTGGCACTTCTCGGCCGTCAGGGAGCGATACGGGTCGATGGCGACCAGCGTGGCGCCACGGCGCTTGGCTTCCTGCGCGCGGGTCCAGAAATGGAGGTTCGAGGCGATCGGGTTGCCGCCCCAGATGATCACCAGCTTGGCATCGGCCACGTATTCCATGTCCATGCCCACGCTGGCGCCATAGGTATAGCGCAGCGCCGTGGCGCCCGCGCTGGCGCAGATCGTCCGGTCCAGCAGCGAAGCCCCGAGCTTGTGGAAGAAACGCGCGGCCATGCTTTCGCCCTGCACCAGTCCCATGGTGCCGGCGTAGCTGTAGGGGATGATGGCCTGCGGGTCGCGCGCGGCAATGGCGCCGAGGCGGCGGGCCACCTCGTCGAGCGCCTCGTCCCAGGAAATCGGCTCGAACTTGCCCTCCCCCTTCTTGCCGACGCGGCGCAGCGGCGTCAGCAGCCGGTCAGGGTGGTAGGTGCGTTCCGTATAGCGGGAAACCTTGGTGCACAGCACGCCCTGGGTGGCCGGGTGGTCGGGGTCGCCGGCCACCTTGATGGCCCGGCCGTCCTCGACGGTGACGAGCAGCGCACAGGTGTCGGGGCAATCGTGGGGGCAGGCGGCGCGGACGATACGGGTGGCCATGGTGATGTCGGACGTGGGGCGGCTGGCGGGCCTTGGGGCCTGGGGCGATGGATTTCTGGCGACGGAGCGGGCCAGGCGGCCGTCATGTCTGGGGGCATGACTGTGGCGCAAGCGCCTCGCCGGAGGGTCCCGAACCGGGAGAAATTGTTTGGCTCCGATTGTATTCGATTATGATGTTCCGGCGCTGCCGGGCAAACCGCCCGACAGTCCGGCCACCGTGCCGGAACCCCCTCACAGGCAACAGACCGGGCGGGGGCCGCGGGGTACAGAAGCACAAGAACACTTTGGATTTTTTGACGGGGATTCACATGGTTTTGCATTCTGGGGTCACGCGCCGGCGCTTTGCCGGCCTGCTGGCGGCGTGCGCCGTCGTCGCATCCGGCGCGGCAAGCGCGGCCAACACTACGGCCGCCGAGACCGGCGTTACGGCCGACACCATCCTGCTCGGCCAGTCCGCCGCGCTGACCGGCTCCACCGCGGTGCTCGGCAAGCAGATGAACTCGGGCGCGCGGCTGTATTTCGACTACATCAACCAGCAAGGCGGCGTGTTCGGCCGCAAGATCGAACTCAAGGCGCTGGACGATGCCTACGAGCCGGACGATGCCATCAAGAACACCAAAAAGCTGATCGAGGAAGACCGCGTCTTCGCGCTGTTCGGCTACGTGGGCACGCCGACCAGCCAGGCCGCCGTGCCACTGGCCAACCAGGCGCGCGTGCCGTTCTTCGCCCCGTTCACGGGCGCCCAGTCGCTGCGCGACCCGCGCAGCCGCTACGTCTTCCACGTGCGCGCCGGCTACGACGAGGAAACTTCCGCCATCGTGCGCCAGATCCGCACCACGGGCCTGAAGCGCGTGGCCGTGGTCTATAACGACGACGCCTACGGCAAGGCCGGCATCGCCGGGGTGGAGCAGGCGATCAAGTCGCTCCCGGCCGACAGCGGCGTGAAGCTGGTCGCCCAGGAGTCGGTGATCCGCAACACGGTGGAGATCGGCGACGCGATGCAGGGCGCCATGAAGGCCAGCCCGGACGCCATCGTGCTGATCAGCGCCTACCGCACCGTGGGCGCGTTCGTGAAGGAAGCCCTGCGGCGCGGCTACAGCGGCCAGTTCTACAACGTGTCCTTCGTCGGCACCCAGGCGCTGGCCAAGGAAGTGGGCCCGCTGGGCAGCGGCGTGATCATCTCGCAGGTGATGCCGCACCCGGGCAACGCCACGCTGCCGGTGGTGCGCGAGTACCTGCGCCTGCTGCAGGCGTCCGGCAAGCAGAACGACTTCGACTACGCCAGTATCGAGGGCTTCATCGCCGCCAAGGCGTTCGTGGAAGGGCTGCGCCGCACCGGGCGCGAGGTCACGCGCGAGAAGTTCATCACCGCCGTGGAAAGCATGCGCAACGTGGATCTGGGCGGCTTCATCGTCCAGTACGGGCCAGAGAACCACGTGGGATCGAAATTCGTCGAAATGACGATCATCAACTCGCGCGGCGTGGTGATTCGCTGACGCACCTGGGGCGCCCCTCCTGGGGCGGAGGGGCCCCTTTCAAGCCATATCGTTCAGATGGCACGCCGAGAAGCGTAGCGGCGCGATCTCCTTCAGCATCGGCTGTTCCTCCCGGCAGCGCGGCATCGCGTGCGGGCAGCGCGGGTGGAAGTGGCAGCCCAGCGGCGGGTTCAGCGGCGACGGGATCTCGCCCCGGATCGCCACATAGGTCTTCTTGCCCACTTCCAGCTTGGGCGCCTCGGCCAGCAGCGCCTGCGTGTACGGGTGGTTCGGCGCCGCGAACACGCCCTCGGTGGGCGCCGACTCCACCACCCTCCCCAGATACATGATCACCACGCGGTCGCTGATGTGCTTGACCACGCCCAGGTCATGGCTGATGAACAGGTAGGTCAGGTTCAGGTCTTCCCGCAGGCGCATGAACAGGTTCAGGACCTGGGCCTGGATCGAGACATCGAGCGCCGCCACCGATTCGTCGCAGACCAGGAATTCCGGCTTCACGGCCAAGGCCCGGGCGATGCCGATGCGCGCCCGCTGTCCGCCCGAGAACTGGTGCGGGAAGCGGCGCAGCACGGTGGGATCCATGCCCACGCGTACGAGCATGTCTTCCACATAGGCCTTCTGGGCGCCCTTCTCGACCATGCCGTGCACCACGGGTGCCTCGCCGACGATATCGAGCACGCGCAGCCGGGGGTTCAGGGACGCGTACGGGTCCTGGAAGATCATCTGGATGGCGAGCTGCTTCTCGCGGCGCTTGTCCGGCGGCAGGCGGTCCAGATCCACGCCGCGCCAGAACCGTTCGCCCTCGGTCAGCGTATGGAGCCCCACGGCCATCCGGCCCAGCGTGGACTTGCCGCAGCCCGACTCGCCCACCAGCCCCACCACCTCGCCCGCGCGGATCGCCAGGTCCACGCGATCTACGGCATGCACCACCTCCACGCGCTGCTTCGCGCCGAAGACATTGGCGAGCTTGGCCGCCACGTCGAGCGTCTTGACGAAGCGCTTGGACACCGCGCGCAACTCCAGCAGCGGCGCGGGAGGCGTCGCGGGCTCGGTCGGCGTGATGTTGGCGGCACTCGCCGGAGTATCGATCACGGACTGGCTCATGCGGCCTCCTGCTGGGCAAGTACCGGGTGGAAGCAGCGCAGCTCCCGGCCGTCTGGCGAGGTGCCGAGCGGCGGTTCGGTCTTGCAGATGTCGGTCGCGTAGGGGCAGCGCTCGCGGAACGAGCAGCCGCCGGGCAGATTCAGCAGCGATGGCGTCATCCCCGGAATCTGCCGCAGCGGCGTGCCGCGCGGGTTGCGCGACGGCGCCGAGCCGATCAGCCCGTGCGTGTACGGGTGCTCGGGATGCTCCAGCACCTGGCGCACATCGCCCGATTCCACGATCTTGCCGGCGTACATCACGCAGACCTTGTCCGCGAGCCCGGCCACCACGGACAGGTCGTGCGTGATCCAGATCAGCGCGGTGCCCGATTCCCGGCACAGCGTCTGCATCTCATAGAGGATCTGGCCCTGGATGGTCACGTCCAGCGCCGTGGTCGGCTCATCGGCAATGATCAGGTCCGGCTTGTTGAGCAGCGCGATGGCAATCGCCACGCGCTGGCGCATGCCGCCCGAGAACTGGTGCGGGTAGGCGGTCAGGCGCTCGTCCGGCGAGGGAATGCCGACCCGGGCCAGCGCGTTGCGCGCCCGCTCGCGGGCGGCCGGCTTGCTGACGTTGTCGTGCGCGCGCACGGCCTCGATCATCTGGGTGTCGATGCGCAGGACCGGGTTCAGCGTCATCATCGGGTCCTGGAAAATCATTGCGATGCGGTTACCGCGCACGTCGCGCTGCTGGGCGGGGGTGAGCGCGCGGAGGTCGCGCGTCACGCCGTCGCGGCTGGTCAGCGCGATCCGGCCGTCGACGACTTTGCCGGGCGCATCGATCAGGCCCATGATCGAATAGCCGGTCATCGACTTGCCCGAGCCGGACTCCCCGACCAGGCCCATGATCTCGCCGCGGTTGACCGAGAACGACACGTCGTCCACGGCCTTGGCCACGCCGGCGCGCGTGAAAAACTGCGTTTTCAGGTGTTCGACCACCAGGGTAGGTTGGCTCATGCGCGCTCCTGGGCGGTCATTGCGTTTGCAGGCGCGGGTTCAGCACGTCGCGCAACTGGTCGGCCACGAGGTTCATCGACACGATGGTCACCACCAGCGCGATCCCCGGGAAGAAGCTGATCCAGTACTTGCCGGACAGCATGTACTGCTGGCCGTTCGAAATCAGCGAGCCGAGCGACGGCTCCGTGACCGGCACGCCGAGCCCGAGGAACGACAGCGTGGCCTCCAGCGTGATGGCCGATGCCACCTGCAGCGCGGCGATCACGATCAGCGGCGGCAGGCAGTTCGGCAGCAGGTGGCGGAACATGATGCGCCCCGGCGGCAGGCCCAGGCACGTGGCGGCCTCGATGTACTCCTTGCGCCGCTCCACCAGCGCCGCGCTGCGGGTGGTGCGCGCGTAGTAGGCCCATTGCACCGCCACCAGGGCGATAACGATGTTGCCGAGGCCCGGCCGCAGGAAGGCCAGCAGGATCAGCGCCAGCAGAATCGGCGGAAACGAGAGCTGGAGATCGGCCACGCGCATGATCAGCGCCTCGATGCGGCCACCGAGGAAGCCGGCCAGCAGGCCGAGCGTCGCCCCCAGCAGCAGCGCGATCACCGTGCTGAGCACCCCCACGCCGATACTGATACGCAGGCCGTACATCACGGCGGAGAGGATGTCGCGCCCCTGCTCGTCCGAGCCCAGCAGGAAGGTCAGGCCGCTGCCGGCCTGTTCGCCCGGGGCCATCCGTGCGTCGAGCACGTCCAGCGTGGCCAGGTCGTACGGATTCTGCGGCGCCAGCCATGGCGCGAAGATCGCAATCAGGATGATGAGGCCGAGCGTCACCAGCCCCAGCACGGCCAGCTTGCTCTCCAGGAACTGCCGGGCGAAGCGGCGGAACGGCGTCTGCTCCTTCGCCGGCACGGCCGGGATCGCGACTTCCTTGGTTGGGTTCGGTACGGTGCTCGCGCTCATGGCTCAGCCCTTGTTGTCGGCAATGCGCACGCGCGGATCGAGCATGCTGTAGACGATGTCCACCACGAGGTTGATCAGGATGAACAGCGTCACGATCACCATCAGGTAGGCCACGATCACCGGGCGGTCCAGCAACTGGATCGAGTCGATGATGAGCTTGCCCATGCCGGGCCAGGCGAAGATCGACTCGGTCACGATGGCGAACGCGATGATCGAGCCGAACTGGAGCGCGATCACGGTCACGATCGGGATCAGAATATTCTTAAGAACGTGCACCCCGACGATGCGGGAGTTCGACAAGCCCTTGGCCCGGGCGAACTTCACGTAGTCCTGCAGCATGGCCTCCTGCGTGCCGGCGCGCGTGAGCCGGATCACCATGGCGATGTTCAGCAGCGACAGCGTGACCGCCGGCAGGATCAGGTGGCGGATGCCGTCCACGGTCAGGAAGCTGAGCGGGATGCCCAGCACCCGCACGGTCTCGCCCCGGCCATTCGACGGCAGCCAGCCAAGCTGCACCGCGAACACCATGATCAGCATCAGGCCGACCCAGAACGTGGGCAGCGAGAAGCCCAGGATCGATATCGTCATGATCGACTTGCCGGCCACGCCGGTGGGCCGGAGCCCAGCCCAGAGACCTAGCGGAATGCCGAGAACGATGGCCAGCAGGATGGCCGTGACGGCCAGTTCCATGGTCGCCGGCATGCGCTCGAAGATCAGCTTCAGTGCGGGCGTGCCATGCGCGAACGACATGCCGAGGTTGCCGTGCAAGGCGTTCTGCAGAAAGATCCAGTACTGTTCCCAGAGCGGCTTGTCCAGCCCGAGCGCGGCGATGGTGCGCTTGATGTCCTCCTGGTCCGCCTGCGGACTGATGAGGATGTCGACCGGGTTGCCGATCGCAAAAACGCCAAGAAAGACGAGCAGCGACATGACGAGGAGCACGACCACGCTCTGCATCAGGCGCCGGATGATGAAAACCAGCATGGTGGAGACACTATCCTTTCGCCGGCAACGGTCCCCAGGTCAGGGACCGTTGCACGACGGCATCCGCTGCTAGCTTAGTGCAGCCGATTGACCCCAGCCGACTTATTGCGGCTTGAAGTTATGCGCATAAGTGCGCTCGTCGGTACGCGGCACGTAGGTGATGCCCTTCTGCGTGGCCCACGTGGTGACTTGCTGGTGGATCGGGATGATGCCGCCGTCGTTGATGGCGATGGCCGTGGCTTCCTGCAGCAGCTTCGATCGTTCAGCGTCTTCCACCGTGGCCAGCGCCTTCTCTAGTACGACGTCCATTTTTGGATTGCAGTACTCGCCCCAGTTGGTCGTGCCGAAGCCCTTCTTCGAGTCCTCGCAGGCGAGCAGCGCACGCAGCGGCGAGCTGACCTCGCCGGTCTGGGCGCCCCATCCGAGCAGGCCGAACGACCACTCGTGCTTGATACCCTTCGACGAATAGGTGGCCATCGGCATGCCTTCCACCTTGGTGGCGATGCCAATCCGCGTCAGGTTCTGGGCGATGGTCTGGGCAATCTTCTCATCGTTCACGTAACGGTTGTTCGGCGTGTGCAGCGTGACGCCGAAGCCGTTGGGGTAGCCCGCCTCCGCGAGCAGCTTCTTGGCGCCTTCGGGATCGTATTTCACCGTCTTCAGGGCCGGGTTGTAGCCGAACAGCGTGGGCGGCACGAGGTTGTTGGTCGGCTCGGAAAGCCCTTCCATCAGCCGGTCCTTGATGCCCTGCCGGTTGATGGCCATGCTGATGGCGTTCCGCACGCGCGCATCCTTGAGCGGATTCTTATCCATCGGCTGGCCGTCCTTGGTGGTGACGTACGGCGACTTGTCGCGCTTGGCATCGAAAAACAGGTAGATCACGCGGTGCGAGATCTTGCTGAAGAACGACAGCTTCGGGTCCTGGCGCACCTTGGGCAGGTCCGGCGTCGGCACGTTCTCGATGGCCTGCACGTCACCGGACAGCAGCGCGGCGAGGCGCGTGGCCGGGTTCGGGATGAAGCGCAGCGTGACCTTGTCCCAGGCCGGCTTCGGGCCCCAGTAGTCGGGGTTCTTGACCAGTTCGACCCGGTCGTCGCGGGCGTAGCTCACGAACTTGAACGGCCCGGTGCCGACCATGCCCTTGCCCTGCGCGAAGTCGTCGGACGTCAGGCCCTGCGTGGCCTTCTTCTGCACCATGAAGATCGACGTCAGGTCGTTCAACATCAACGGATACGGCTGGTTGGTGGTCAGCTGGAGCGTGTACTTGTCGATCACCTTCTTGTTGATGATCGCCTTGGTATAGACGTCGAACTTGCCCGGGCTGTTCAGGATCGTGGCGGGGCGGTCGAGCGACCAGACCACGTCCTCGGTCGTCAGCTCGGTGCCGTCATGCCACTTCACGCCCTTGCGGATCTTGAATTCCCACGTGAGGTTGTTCACGAGCTTCCAGGACTCGGCCAGGCCCGGAATGATGCGGCTGTCCGGGTCGAGCTTCACCAGGGAGTCGAACACGTGTTCGGACACGTTGATGTTCGAGAACAGGTTATAGAAATGCGGATCCATCGAGGTCGGCGGCGAACTCATGGCGATCTTCAGGTCGACCGCCTGGGCGGGCGCGGCCAGGCCGAGGCCGAGGGCGCTCGCCAGCAGCACGGCGGCGGCGGTATTGCCGACCCTCTTACTCATGGCGATCTTGACCTTGTTGACAGTGCGAAGGGACATCGCGCGTTTCTCCCTGTGGGAAGTCTGAAATGACAATAAGGAGCAGTCGTCGCCTGCGCAATAAGAAATCGCCGCATTTTGGTGCGGTCCATTCTGCATCGCGGATCCGGGCGCGACCGGCCAGGCACTTCAAGCATGAACTGTTCCAGCAGTGGAACGGCAGCGCCATGCGGGGAAACCCACCCGGCGAGGGGTGCGCGGGCGCGCGAGGTGCCGTGCTGCAGTGCGCCAAGTCGGGGCGCCAAGGTCCGTCTTTGGCGCTTTGCAGGCAGACAGGTATGATCGGGGTATCCCACTGCCCGGTACGGCACCATGAAGCTCATCCCAGAAATCCTCCAGGCGCAAGCCGAAATCCGCACCCTCCGCCGCGACATCCACGCCCATCCCGAACTCTGCTTCGAAGAACAGCGCACCGCTGATCTGGTCGCAAAAAGCTTGGAATCGTGGGGCATCGAGGTCCATCGCGGGCTTGGCACGACGGGGCTCGTCGGCGTGATCCGCAACGGCAACAGCGGCCGTTCGATTGGCCTGCGTGCCGACATGGACGCACTGCCACTGCAGGAAGCCAATACCTTCGGCCATCGCTCGCAGCACGACGGCAAGATGCACGCCTGCGGCCATGACGGCCATACGGCGATGCTGCTTGGCGCGGCGCGCTACCTCGCCGAGCACCGTAATTTCGACGGTACCGTCAACCTGATCTTCCAGCCGGCCGAAGAGGGCGGCGGCGGCGCGCGCGAGATGATCAAGGACGGGCTGTTCAAGCGTTTTCCGTGCGATGCCGTCTTCGGCATGCACAACTGGCCGGGCATGCCGGTGGGCTCGTTCGGCACCACGGCCGGGCCGCTGATGGCATCGAGCAATGAATTCCGCATCGTCGTGAAGGGCAAGGGCGCCCACGCGGCCATGCCGCACAACGGCTTCGACCCAGTCTTCACCGGCACGCAGATCGTCTCGGCGCTGCAGGGCATCATCACGCGCAACAAGCGGCCGATCGACACGGCCGTGATCTCCGTGACCCAGTTCCACGCCGGCGATGCCACCAACATCGTGCCGGATCAGGCATGGATCGGCGGCACGGTGCGGACGTTCACGGTGCCGGTGCTCGACCTGATCGAGCGGCGCATGGAAGAGGTGTCGCGCGCGGTGGCGTCGGCGTTCGACTGCACCATCGAATTCGAATTCCGCCGCAACTACCCGCCGACGATCAACAGCGCCGCCGAGGCGGAGTTCGCGGTGGGCGTGGCCAGCGAGGTGGTGGGCGCGGACCATGTGGACGGCAACGTCGAGCCGACCATGGGCGCCGAGGACTTCTCGTTCATGCTCCAGGAAAAGCCGGGCTGCTACCTGTTCATCGGCAATGGCGAGGGCACGCACCGCGAGGCCGGCCACGGCATGGGACCGTGCATGCTGCACAACCCCAGCTACGACTTCAACGACGAGCTGCTGCCGGTGGGCTCGACGTTCTTCGTGAAACTCGTGGAGAAGTGGCTCGCTGCCGCCTAAGTTTGGCGTTGATTGCGGGCAGCTTTTCAGAATCCGCTCATAGGAAAGGCCGGCGATGACGCATACGCTGTTGGACGACAACACGGCGGAAGGCTTCGCCCGGGTGGCGCTGGACAACATCGTCCGTCCCTATCCGTACAAGCTCGACCACCTGATGGCGCGTGCCGGCGATCTCACCGAGCCGGCGGTGGCGCATCCGGTCTTCTATGGCAGCTACGACTGGCATTCGTCGGTCCATATGCATTGGCTGCTGGTGCGACTGCTGGCGACGCGCCCGGACCTGCCGATCGCACCGCAGATCCGGCAGACGCTCGACGCGCAACTTCGCCCTGAGGCATTGGCGACGGAGTTGGCGTACTTCGAGCGTCCGGGCTCGCGCACGTTCGAGCGCCCGTACGGCTGGGCGTGGGTGCTGCGGCTTCAGTCGGAATTGACGCTGCTGGGCGCTGCCGACCCACAGGCAGCGCAATGGGCAGCAGCTTGTGCGCCCCTGGCCGACCACCTCGCGCTGCGTCTGATCGAATCCATCGAAATCGCCGATTTCCCGGTGCGGACCGGCACCCATTTCAACAGCGCGTTTGCGCTGGTGATGGCGCTGCATTTCGCGCGTAGCACGCAGCATCTGGCGCTGCGCAAGGCCATTGTCCGGCGCGCGCACCGCTGGTTCGGACATGATCAACGGTATCCCGCCCGCTACGAGCCGGGCGGCGACGAGTTCCTGTCAGGTGGATTGATCGAAGCGGTCCTGATGCAGCAGGTGACCGACGACGACTGCTCGTTCGGGGACTGGTGGGAGATGTTCTCGCCAGGGCAGGCCGAGTTGGCGACCTGGCTGACGCCGGTGACGGTGGCGGATCGCACGGACCCGAAGATGTCGCACCTGGACGGCCTGAACCTGTCCCGTGCATGGTGCTGGCGGCTGCTGGGGCCCGCCCTGCCCCCGACGCTCCAGCCGCTGGCTGTGCGGGCGTGGTCCGATCACCTCGAGGCGTCACTGCCGCAGGCGGTGGGCGGCCACTACGTCGCCACCCATTGGCTGGCGACGTTCGCCCTGCTGGCGCTCGAGGACACGGCGCCAAGCCAGGCCTCCGCCTGCTCAATCGACCAGGACTAGCCCCCGGTCAATCGAGGACGATGTCCCCGTACCAGGACTCCGCGCGGCTCTTGGTATTGTCGGTATCGGTCATCAGCCCCACGGCGATGACCTTGCCGGGATCGGTCCCGAACGCCTTGCGGTAGTCCGCGCGCAGATCGCGCTCATGGCAGCGCCAGCTATTGGCGTGGCGCGTGCCCGAATCGACCACGATCATGCGGACGCGATCCGTATGGGGGTTGTTCAACACCGCGCCGGCGGGACGGCGACCGCCCCAGATGTACATCAGCGTGGCGTAAGGCATCTCACGGCCCGTGGTGATGCGGGCCATTTCGTACATGAGCTGGTCGCGCAGCGACAGCTTGGCCGTATCGCCATCAAAGGCGACGAAGATGCGCAAAGGCGCGTCTTCCCGCTGGCCCATCGCGTTGTCGGCGCTACGGATCACGTCGCGCGTCTTCCACATCCAGCGAAGCATGCCGGGGTCGCGCTGCGTCAGTGGCACATAGAGCCCCGATGCGGAACTGTCGGCCTGGGCATGCAGCACCAGGCGCTGATCCACTTCGGTCAGCGTGTAGCGTGTGGGGGTCTTGTTGCGGTTGATCGTCCACGGCTGCCAGCCCGCAGGAAGATTGGCGAGCGACGCGGACGCTGAAAATGGAGGAAGTTCGGGCAATGCCACGGGCGCGGCAGCACTGCCTTCGCCCTCGCCATCGGGGTCGCCGCCAGCCTCAGCATCGGCATTCCGCTGCGTGGCCAGCACGGTCGCGATATTCGCCGCCTCCAGCGCATCGACGTGAACAGCCGACTTCATGCCGGCTTTAGCCGCGAATGTCTTGCAATCCACTTCGGCCACTGGGACCATTTTCGTCGGATCGAAGGGAGGATTTCCCCCGCTCGATGCACATCCCGCCAACAACAACACGCCTGCCATGCTGGCAAGCGCGGGCCATAACTTCGTGGCCGCCATGTAACCCCCTAAACCCAATTTCTCGTCGCTGCTTCGCAGCCTAGACCCGGCGCTTGTAGGAAACATAACAGAACGAAATCCGCGCCGGAATACTCCGGTACCCTGAATACAACAGCGATACGACGCTGAAATGACGAGGGCTTCGCGGCGCGAACGAAATCGTCGCCGCAAAAGCAAAACCCCCAGCCTTTATGGGGCTGGGGGTTCTGGGTATAAGAGCCTGGCGATGACCTACTTTCACACGGGTAGTCCGCACTATCATCGGCGCAAAGTCGTTTCACGGTCCTGTTCGGGATGGGAAGGGGTGGTTCCGACTCGCTATGGTCACCAGGCATGAGGGGTTGCCGCGCTGACGCATGTCAGCACGGCGAATCTGGGAGTAGTAAAGATTGGTTGTGTTTGTACCATCGTGGCACAAGGCGGCGAACCGCTACACCAGGTAAGACACACTGGTTATAGGATCAAGCCTTACGGGCAATTAGTACTGGTT
>NZ_FOWM01000010.1:0-204024 GCF_900115455.1 Cupriavidus sp. OV096 | reverse complement strand
ATCCATATAGAAGGTGCGCTCGTGGTTGCGGTTGAACGGCGAGTACAGCTCGCGCATGATGGCCTTGGCATGGCGGCCGGCCACGTCGGGCGAGCAGCCCAGCACGATGCGGTCCGGGCGCATGAAGTCTTCCACGGCGGCGCCTTCCTTCAGGAACTCGGGGTTCGAGACCACCGAGAACTGGAGGTCTTCCAGCCCGCGGGCGGCCAGTTCCTCGCGGATGACGGCGGCGACGCGGTCGCCGGTGCCCACAGGGACTGTGGATTTGTCCACCACCACCTTGAGGCCGGTCATGTGGCGGCCGATATTGCGCGCGGCGGCCAGCACGTATTGCAGGTCCGCCGAGCCATCCTCGTCCGGCGGCGTGCCCACGGCGATGAACTGGACGTCGGCGTGCTCCACGCTGGCGGCCACATCGGTCGAGAAGGTCAGGCGGCCGGCGGCGCGGTTGCGCTCGATCAATTCCTTGAGACCCGGCTCATAGATCGGCACGCCGCCCGCGTTGAGCATGGCGATCTTGCGTTCGTCCACATCGAGACAGAACACCGAATTGCCGAGTTCCGCCAGACAGGCGCCGGTGACCAGGCCGACATAGCCGCTACCGATAATTGTGACTTTCATAGCAGAAGCTCCAGGACAGGGAGGGGCTCAACAAAAGACTGCGATCAGCCAAGCGCTTCGGAGCGGCGTGGGGCATAGGTTTCCCAGCGATTGCAGCCGGGGCACTGCCAGTAGAACAGCCGGGCGCGGAAGCCGCATTCGCGGCAGGTGTAGCGGGCGAGGTTGCGCGTGCGCACTTGCAGCAGGTCGCGGATGGCGACCACCTCTGACGTCTGGTCCTGCGCGACGGCTTCGCCGCCAGCCGTGGCCACGGCATCGCCTTCGGCAGCTGCGGTTTCCACGGCCTGCATCTCGGCGGCCTGCGCCTCGAAGTAGCGGGTCAGCGCCAGCAGCGTGGGTTGGCGGCGCAGTTGCTCGCGCATCAGCGCGGCGGCCGCCTCCGGGCCGTTCACGTCCAGTTCGGTGCGATAGGCGGTATCGAGCAGTTCCGGCGCGAGGTTCCCCTTGAGCAGCCCGCGCAGCCAGTCGATGGCCTGGCCCTGTTCGCCGAGCGTGCCGTAGGCCTTGACCACGCGGTCGGCCACCAGCGGCAGGTAGGCCGCATCCTGCGTCTCAATGCCGAGCCAGTGGCCCAGCGCGGCGCGGGCGTCGCCGCTAGCCATCGCTACGTCGCCAAGCAGGATCGGCGCGCGCACGTTGGCCGGGTTCTCCTCGCTCGCGCGGCGCAGCCACCCCACGGCGTCCTCGGGCCGCTTCTTCTGGAGCGCGTCCTGCGCCAGTTCGCAGCAGAATTGGGCGATCTGGATGCTGTAGTCTTTCTGCTCAAGCGTCTGCAGCTCGCGCGCGGCGTCGATGGCCTTCTGCCATTCCTTCTCGACTTCGTACAGTTCCAACAGCACACGCTTGGCCGACGCCGCGTACGGGCCCGACATCAGCCGGCGCAGCGACTCCTCGGCGCGGTCGAGCAGCCCGGCGCGCAGGAAGTCCTGGCCCAGTTCATAGAGCGCGTGCTCGCGCTCGGGCTCGGGCAGGTCCGGACGCGTGGCCAGGTTCTGATGAACGCGGATCGCGCGTTCGGTCTCGCCACGGCGGCGGAACAGCGCGCCCAGCGCGAAGTGGAGTTCGGTGGTTTCGGGGTCGAGCCGGGCCACTTCGACGAAGGCGTCGATGGCCTGGTCCGGTTGCTCGTTGAGCAGGAAATTGAGGCCCTTGAAATACGAGCGCGGCAGCGCGCCCTGCTCGCTGATCAACTGGCGCAGGTCGAACCGCGCCGCCACCCAGCCAAGGCCAAAGACAAGCGGCAGTACCAGCAGCCACCAGGTTTCAAACATCATGGGTCAGACTTTCGGGCCGACTACGTTATAGGGAACGCCGGGCTTGGCCTCGGGCGGCACGGTGTCCGCCGGCATCGGCACGCGCGCCTGGGCCAGCGCGCGGCGCAGCCGCGTGGCCTCCATCCGCTGACGCATCAGCGCCGGCGCCACCGCGGCCAGCGCCGCGACGATACCCAGCCCGAACGCGGCCAGCAGGATCAGGATCAGCGGCGCATGCCACACGGCGCCAAGGAACAGCTGCAGGGACGCATCCTCGGTGTTGCGCAATGCCAGGACGAACAGCAGGGCGAACAGGACGATGCGGAAAATCCAGGCGATGAGTTTCATGCGGTGACGGCCATCGGGACTCAGGACAACGAAAGCATGGACGCGCGTAATGTGCGCCATGGCTCCCGGCGACGGGTTCCCGGCATTGTAGCGGAATCACTTCAGGCAAACGGTAACGTTTGGTCGCGCCGCGCACCGTGGCGCCCCAAACAAAAAAGCGCTCCCGAGGGAGCGCTTTCCAACAGACTTCCAGATTGTCACCGCGTTCGCGTCAGGACCGAACCAGGTTGAGCTGGCCATCCTCGTGCAGCGTGCCGGCCGGAGCCGATACCTGCGCGCCGGACATGGCCTGCGCGGCGTGATCGCCATGCGAGCCATTGCCGTGATGCACGGTCTGGCCGTTATGCGACGGCCCCGGGCTACGGTCCACGCGTTCGCGCAACTCCTTGCCCGCCTTGAAGTGCGGCACCCGTTTCTCGGGCACCAGCACACGTTCGCCGGACTTGGGGTTGCGGCCCACGCGCGGAGGCCGCCGATTCAAACCAAAGCTGCCGAAGCCGCGAATCTCGATGCGATGGCCATCGGCCAGGGCTTCGGACATCGCGTCGAGAATCGTTTTCACCGAGATGTCCGCATCCCGCAGCAACAACTGCGGGAAACGGGCAGCCAGTTTTTCGACGAGCTCGGACTTGGTCATGGGCGGTCTCGCGGGCGCGGGCGCTGACGATTACTGGTTGTCCTGGCCGAGCTTGGCCTTCAGCAGTGCGCCGAGGTTGGTCGTGCCAGCCGTGCCGGTGTCAGCCTGGAACTTTTGCATGGCTTCCTGCTGTTCCACGTTGTCCTTGGCCTTGATCGACAGGTTGATGTTGCGCGACTTGCGGTCCACGTTCACCACCAGGGCCGTGATCTGCTCGCCTTCCTTCAGCACGTTGCGGGCATCTTCCACGCGGTCCGCGGAGATTTCCGAGGCGCGCAGGTAGCCTTCCACGTCGTCAGCCAGCTGCACCACGGCGCCCTTGGCATCAACGGCCTTGATCACGCCGTTGACCAGCGAACCCTTGTCGTTGGCCGAGATGAAGTTGTTGAACGGGTCGCCCGACAGCTGCTTGATACCCAGCGAGATGCGTTCCTTGTCGACGTCGATGCCCAGAACCACGGCTTCCACTTCGTCGCCCTTCTTGTACTTGCGCACGGCCTCTTCGCCGGTTTCTTGCCAGGACAGGTCGGACAGGTGCACCAGGCCGTCGATGCCACCGGGCAGGCCGATGAACACGCCGAAGTCGGTGATCGACTTGATCTGGCCCGTCAGCTTGTCGCCCTTCTTGTGGTTGCGGCTGAAATCGTCCCACGGATTGGCCTTGCACTGCTTCATGCCCAGGCTGATACGACGCTTGTCTTCGTCGATATCCAGAACCATGACTTCCACTTCGTCGCCCAGCTGGACAACCTTCGACGGGGCCACGTTCTTGTTGGTCCAGTCCATTTCGGACACGTGGACCAGGCCTTCGATGCCGGCTTCGATCTCGACGAACGCGCCGTAGTCGGTCAGGTTGGTCACCTTGCCGAACAGGCGGGTGCCTTGCGGGTAGCGACGCGAAATGCCCACCCACGGATCTTCGCCCAGTTGCTTCACGCCCAGCGAGACGCGGTTCTTTTCCTGGTCGAACTTGAGGATCTTGGCGGTGATTTCCTGGCCAACCGACAGCACTTCGCTCGGATGACGCACGCGACGCCATGCCAGGTCGGTGATGTGCAGCAGGCCGTCGATGCCACCCAGGTCCACGAACGCGCCGTAGTCGGTGATGTTCTTGACGATACCGTTGACGATGGCGCCTTCCTTCAGCGTCTCCATCAGCTTCTGGCGCTCTTCGCCCAGCGTGGCTTCCACCACGGCACGGCGCGACAGCACAACGTTGTTACGCTTGCGGTCGAGCTTGATAACCTTGAATTCGAGGGTCTTGCCTTCGTACGGCGTGGTGTCCTTGATCGGACGCACGTCGACGAGCGAACCGGGCAGGAAGGCACGGATGCCATTGACCATCACGGTCAGGCCGCCCTTGACCTTGCCGGTCACGGTACCCGAGATGATTTCGCCGTCTTCCAGCGCCTTCTCGAGGTTCAGCCACGATGCCAGGCGCTTGGCCTTGTCGCGGGACAGAATCGTGTCGCCATAGCCGTTCTCGAGCGCATCGATGGCCACGGAGACATAGTCGCCGGCCTGCACTTCGAGTTCGCCCTGGTCGTTCAGGAACTCCTCCACCGGCACAAATGCCTCGGACTTGA
The DNA here is from genome assembly GCF_900115455.1 of Cupriavidus sp. OV096. Taxonomy (NCBI): domain Bacteria; kingdom Pseudomonadati; phylum Pseudomonadota; class Betaproteobacteria; order Burkholderiales; family Burkholderiaceae; genus Cupriavidus; species Cupriavidus sp. OV096. The sequence continues at coordinate 199,579 of NZ_FOWM01000010.1, read as the reverse complement.
GGCCGGCGTTGACGACCACGAAGTTGTGGTCGATGCGCACGACTTCAGCGGAGATCACTTCGCCAGCCTTCATATTGGAGCGGGCGACGGATTCCTCGAACAGTGCGGCAAAGGATTCGTTAGTTTGCAGGTCGGACATAAACGTGTGTGAGCAGTCCGCAGTACGCTGGCCGGCGCGACAATCGCGCTCAGTCTGCCATCGCAGCGGGGTTAGTTGATGAACGCCTTGCACCGGTCATCCGGGGCAAGGCTCCAGTTGGCGCCAGACCGGTTCAACGCCGTACGGCGGTGTACCACTCCAGCACCTGCGCCACGGCCTCATCTACCGACATGTCGGAGGTATCGAGCCGTTGCGCGTCTTCAGCGGGACGCAGCGGGGCGGCGGCACGGGAACGATCCCGCGCGTCGCGCGCCTCAAGGTCACGCAAAAGGTCTTCGATATTAGCAGAAATTCCCTTATCAATCAATTGTTTATAGCGCCTGCGGGCGCGTGCCTCGACACTTGCGGTCAGGAAGACCTTGAGGCGGGCCTCGGGAAAGATCACCGTGCCCATGTCGCGGCCGTCGGCCACGAGGCCGGGCAGCTTGCGGAAGCCGCGCTGGAGTGCCGTCAACGCATCACGCACGGGCTGGTGCACGGCGATGGCCGAGGCGCGGTTGCCGATGGCTTCGGCGCGGATGGCCTGGCTCACCTCCTCGCCGGACAGCCAGACCCGGTCCGGGCCGAACTTCACATCGAGGCGGGCCGCCATCTTTGCCAGAGTGGACACGTCCTGCAGGTCCACGTCCGCGCGGTCGCTCGCCAGCGCCACGAGCCGGTAGAGGGCACCGCTGTCGAGCAGGTGAAAGCCAAGGGCGTCGGCCACCTTGTGCGCCACGGTGCCCTTGCCGGACGCCGTGGGGCCATCAATGGTGATGACGTCGATCATAGTCATTGGTTATTAGCGCGCTAAAAACTATTGATTTTGTAAATCAATTAAGAATCATTATCATTGGTTCCATGGCTCGCACGGGCGGCCTCCCCGCCACCCGTCCCCACAGAACAGCCCGGGCGAGCCACCCGAATCCCGAGCCAAATCCAAGAATGCGAGGCAATCTATCATGGCCAAGACCCTGACTTTCGGCATCATGCACCTGGGCATCGCCTTCAGCGTGACCTATGCGCTGACTGGCAATCTGGCCATCAGCGGTGCCATCACCTTCATCGAGCCGGCCGTGAATACCGTGGCCCACTACTTCTTCGATAAATACTGGGAACGGCGCGAACGCAGTGCGTCCGGCGCCGCCAGCGCGCACGCCGGACACGGGGTGCACGCCACGGCCACTATTTGACCGGAGTGACCGCTTACCGCGCCACCCCGGCAAACACCGAGAAGTACTCCGGGAATGTCTTGGCCACGCAGCCGGGATCGTTGATCCGTACCGGCAGCGGGCCGAAAGCCGCCAGCGAAAAGCACATCGCCATGCGGTGATCATCATAGGTGCCGATGCCGTCGGCTGGCGTGCGCCAGTCGGCCGCAGAGGGCGGCGGCGTCACACGCAGGTAGTCGGCGCCCTCTTCCACCGTAGCGCCGAGCTTGCGCAGTTCGGTGGCCATCGCCGCAATCCGGTCCGTTTCCTTGACCCGCCAGCTGGCGATATTGGTCAGCGTGGTGGTGCCTTCCGCGAACAGGGCGGCCACGGCCAGCGTCATCGCGGCATCGGGAATGTGGTTGCAGTCGAGTTCGATGCCGTTCAGCCGGCCGTCGTCGCGCTCGGTGCCGCGCACCTCGACCCAGTTGTCGCCGGCCATGACGTTGGCGCCCATCCGGTTCAGCGCATCGGCGAAGCGCACGTCGCCCTGGATGCTGGACAGGCCCACGCCTTCCACGCGCACCGGACCGCCGCCGATCGCGCCGGCTGCAAGAAAATACGATGCCGTGGAGGCGTCGCCTTCCACGTAGATTTCGCCCGGCGAGCGGTACTGCGCGCCGGCCGGGAGGATGAAGCGCCCCCAGCCCTGCCGCTCCACGTCGATGCCGAAGCGCGCGAGCAGGTTCAGCGTGATCTCGATATACGGCTTCGAAATCAGCTCGCCGACCACCTCGATCTCGATGCGGCCGGACGGCGCGCTGGCCATCGGCAGCGTCATCAGCAGCGCGGTCAGGAACTGGCTCGATACGTCGCCGCGCACACGGATCGGCGCGTCGATGCGGATCTGCGCCGGATTGATCTGGAGCGGCGGGTAGCCTTCCGTGCCGAGGTAATCGACGGACGCCCCCACCTGCCGCAGGCCATCGACCAGATCGCCGATGGGCCGTTCGTGCATGCGCGGCACGCCGGAGAGCCGGTACGTGCCGCCCTGCAGGGCCAGCGCTGCGGTCAGCGGACGGATCGCCGTGCCCGCGTTGCCCATGAACAGATCGGCCGATTTATTCGGAAAGTTGCTACCTGCGCCGGTGACGATGCAGTCGCCACCATCGCGCTGCCAGGTCACACCGAGCACCTTGAGGGCGTCGAGCATGACGCGGGTGTCGTCGGAATCCAGCAGGTCGCGCACGCGCGTCTGGCCGGTGGCAAGCGCCGCCAGCAGCAGCACGCGGTTGGAGATGCTTTTCGAGCCGGGCAGCCGCACCGTGCCGGAAGCACGCGTCAGGGGGCCGAGGGTCAGATGTTCCATGATGTGGGCGGCTTCCGCGCTTCAGGGTTCGACGTTGGTGGCAGCCGCGCGCGCGGTGCCCCACTTCAGGCGGGCGCCGCTGGCCCGCGTGAACACGCGCTCCAGGCCCTCGCCATCGCCATCCTTGATCTGGGTCTTCAGGTGCGCGAGCACCTTCTCATAGGTGTCGATCTCGCGCAGCAACGCCTCCTTGTTGGCGATGCAGATGTCGCGCCACATCTCGGGCGAGGAGCCCGCGATGCGCGTGAAGTCGCGGAACCCACCGCCTGCGAAATCGAGTTTCAGCGCGGCATCCTCGGCATTGACCAATTGGGCGACCAGCGCGAAGGCCAGCAGGTGCGGCAGGTGGCTCACCGCCGCGAACACGGCGTCGTGCTGTACCGCGGACATCACATGACAATCGGCGCCGGTGCATTCCCACATCGCGCGCACGGCGGCCACGTCAGTCCGCGCGTTCTCCTGCAACGGGCACAGCACCACCTTCTTGCCGAGGTAGAGGTCGTTCAGCGCCGCCTCCACGCCGCTCAGCTCGCGGCCGGCAATCGGGTGGGCGGGGACGAACTGGGCAGCCTTGTCGCCGAGGGCGGTCTTGGCGGCCATGATCACGTCGGACTTGGTGCTGCCCGCGTCGGTCACGATCGTGCCCGGCTGCAGGTGCGGCTCCAGCGCGTGCAACAGCGCGAAGGTCTGGGCGACCGGCGCGCACAGCACGATCAGGCTGGCGCCACGCGCGGCGTCTTCGAGCGAGGCAATCTCGTCGATCACGCCCAGCGTCTTGGCCTTTTCGAGCGAGGCCGCCGAACGGCCCACGCCCACCACGGTGCCCACCACGCCTGCGCGCTTCAGCGACAGCGCCAGCGAGCCGCCAATCAGGCCCACGCCGACAATCACAACCCGGGAAAAATGCAGAGCGCTCACGGTATCAGGCCACCTGCGTGGCAGAAAACTTAAAATCGGACATCTTCATCACTGCAAGGCCTGCTCGAGCGCGGCGATAAACGCGGCGTTCTCCTCGGGCAGGCCGATCGTCACGCGCAGCCACTGCGGCAGGCCGTAGTTGGCCACCGGCCGCACGATCACACCCTGCTTCAGCAGCGCCAGATTCACCCGCGCGCCGGCACCATCGTCGGTGCCCACACGGACCATGACGAAATTGCCGGAGGACTTCACGTGCTCTAGGCCAAGCCGGTCGAACGCCGCCACCAGCTGGGCCTTGCCTTCGCGGTTCAGCGTGGCGCTGCGGCCAAGAAAATCGGCATCGCCCAGCGCCGCCACGGCGGCAGCCTGGGCCAGGCTGTTCACGTTGAACGGCTGGCGCACGCGGTTCAGCAGGTCGGTCAGCGGCGGCTGGGCAACGCCGTAGCCCACGCGCAGCCCGGCCAGGCCATAGGCCTTCGAGAACGTGCGCGAAACCATCAGGTTCGGATACTTGCGCACCCACGCCACGGACTCGTACTGCTGGTCCGCATCGAGATATTCGTTATAGGCCTCGTCCAGCACGACCACCACATTGGATGGCACTTTCGCCAGAAACGCCTCGATCTCGACCGCCGGAATGAACGTGCCGGTCGGGTTGTTCGGATTGGCGATGAAGACCAGGCGCGTGTCGGGCGCAATCGCCGCAGCCATCGCGCCGAGGTCGTGGCCGTAGTCGCGCGCCTTCACCTCGATAGCGCGCGCGCCCACTTCCTGCGAGGCGAGCGCATAGACGGCAAACGAGTATTCGGCATAGACGATCGACTCGCCTGGCCGCACCAGCGCGTGGGCGGCCAGTTCCAGGATGTCATTGCTGCCGTTGCCGAGGGTCAGCCATTCGGCCGGGACATCGTATTTCGCCGAAAGCTTCGCCTTCAGCTCGAAACCGTTGCTGTCCGGATAGCGACCCAGTTCGTCCATCGCCACCGCAATTGCGGACTTGGCGGAGGCCGGCATGCCGAGCGGGTTCTCGTTCGAGGCCAGCTTGACGATGCGCGCCTCATCCAGCCCGAACTCGCGCGCCACCTCGGCAATTGGCTTGCCGGCGATGTATGGCGAGATCTTTCTCACATAGGACGGCCCGAAATAGTGGGCGGCATTCTGCGCGTCGTCGGCGGCGCTACCTGGTTCTGCCATGTTCGCTCCTTGATGCTTACTTGCTGGACGGGTATGAGCCGAGCACCTTGAAGTACGCGGCATTGCGCTTCAGTTCCTCCAGGGCGCGCGCCACGGCGGCCTCGTGCTGGTGGCCTTCCACGTCCACATAGAAGTAGTACTCCCACGCGCCACTGCGCGCGGGACGCGATTCGAACCGGCACATCGACACGCCGTTCTCGGCCAGCGGCGCCAGCAACTGGTACACCGCACCGGCCTTGTTCGGCACCGACAGGATGAGAGACGTCTGATCACTGCCCGAGGGCTCGGTCTCATAACGGCCAATCACGGCAAAGCGCGTGCGGTTATGCGGATCGTCCTGGATATGCGTGCGCACCAGATGCAGGTGGTAACGGTTGGCCGCCGACTCGCCGGCGATGGCCGCCACGGTGGGGTCTTCGCTCGCCATGCGTGCAGCTTCGGCATTGCTCGAGACCGCCTGGCGCTCCAGGTGCGGATAGTTGGCCGTGAGCCAGTGCTGGCACTGCGCCAGCGCCTGGGCGTGCGCGCGAACCACGGTCACGCCCTTCATGTCCGGCGTGGAGGCCATCAGGTTGTGATGGACCTTGAGCGCAATCTCACCGCTGATCTTTAGCGAGGTCTGCAGGAACAGGTCGAGCGTGCGCGACACCGCGCCTTCGGTCGAGTTCTCCACGGGCACCACGCCATATTCGACGGTGCCGGCTTCCACGGCGCGGAACACCTCGTCGATGCTCGGGCACGGCACGCCGCTCACTTCGTGGCCGAAATGCGCGTACAGCGCCTGCTCGGAGAACGTGCCGGCCGGGCCGAGGAACGCAATCTCAAGCGGCTTTTCCAGCCCACGGCAGGCAGACATCACCTCGCGCCAGATCGACGCCACGCTCTCGCCCAGCAGCGGGCCCGGGTTGGCGCCCTGCACCTTGCGGATGACCTGCAGTTCACGTTCGGGACGAAACACGGGCGCGCCGTACTTCTTCTTGACCTCGCCCACGTCGAGGGCGAGCTGGGCGCGGCGGTTCAGCAGCGCCAGCAGTTCGCGGTCCACCGCGTCGATCTGGCCGCGCAGCGGCGCGAGGTCGGCGGACAGCGCCTGCTCCTGGGCGCTGGGACCGGGGTTCCCTGTGGGCGGCGCGTCGTTGCTCGCGCGCTTGTCTTCGCTAGTCATGTCAAAGCCTGGTGGGCCGCGCCGGGGCGGCGGCCGGGAAGAATCGGTGCAAATCCGCCGTCAGGCGGCGGTACGCTCGAATTCGCGCATGAAATCGATCAGCGCGGTCACGCCTTCCAGAGGCATGGCGTTGTAGATGCTGGCGCGCATGCCGCCCACGGACTTGTGGCCCTTGAGCTGTACCAGGCCATTCGCGCGCGCCTGGGTCAGGAACGCTTCGTTGCGCGATTCGTCGCGCAGGAAGAACGGTACGTTCATGCGCGAGCGGCAGCTGGGGTCAATCTCGTTACGGTAAAAGTCGCTCTGGTCCAGGAAGCGGTACAGCGCCTGCGCCTTGGCGATATTGCGCTGCTCGATGCCGGCCACGCCGCCCTGGGCCTTGAGCCACTTGAACACGAGCCCGGCGATATAGATCGCATAGGTGGGCGGCGTGTTGTACATCGAATCATGCTCGGCCACCTGGCGCCAGTTGAACGCCGACGGGCACAGCGGGTGCGCGAAGCCGATCAGGTCCTCGCGCACGATGACGATGGTCACGCCGGCCGGGCCGATGTTCTTCTGCGCCCCGCCGTACACCACCTGCACGCGCGACCAGTCGATCGGGCGCGACAGGATATGGCTGGACGCGTCGGCCACCACGATGCGGCCCTTGTCGTGCGTGCCGGTCTGGCCGATGTCAGGAATCTCCTGGAACTCCACGCCGACGATGGTCTCGTTCGTGCACAGGTGCACATAGGCCGCGTCGTCGGACAGCTTCCAGCCGGCGACATCCGGAATCTTCGTAAACTTACGATCCGCGCTCGAGGCCGCGATATTGACCTCGCCATAGCGGCGCGCTTCCTGCTCGGTCTTGACCGACCACGTGCCGGTCACGACGAAATCGGTCTTCGGCTTGGCCGCATTGACGCGGCTGGCCAGGTTCAGCGGCACGATGCCATTCTGGCCAATCGCCCCGCCCTGCAGGAAAAGGATGCGGAAGTTCTTCGGCACATGGAGCAGTTCTCGCAGATCGGCGAGGGCTTCGTTGTGGATCCCCTCGAACTCGCGGCTGCGGTGGCTCATCTCCATGACCGACACGCCGGTGCCGCGCCACGACAGCATTTCCTCGGCCGCCTGCTGCAGGACTTCGGTCGGCAGTGCGGCCGGACCGGGCGAGAAATTGAACACGCGCTCGGCCACATTGCGTTGCAGGCCAGCGAGGGCGGGATTCTGGGGATCGTTCATGGAGGAAGAAGGAAAAATGGCTGCCGGTTTGAACCAGGCAGCCATTATCCCTCAAACGCGCGCCGCTAGGGCAGCGGCTCGGCGGCCGGATCGGCCGTCGATTCCTTGCGGATCACTTACTTCGAAGCGGCGGCGATTTCCTTCTCGGCCGAGTCACGCATCGACTTGCCAACCTGCGGGCCGTACTTCTGCATCATCGAACCCCAGATTTCCTGGGTCGCCTTGCCCTGGTTGGCCATGAACTTCTGGCCGGTCGGCGACTTCAGGAACGTGGTCAGGTCCTTGATTTCCTGCGTGCTGTAATACTTGCCGAACGCGTCGTAGTGGGCCTTGATGGCGTCCTGGCGGAAACCGTCGGTGTTGAACGCCGTACCGGCGCCATCCACCATGCGCTGCACCGCGCCGTTCTTCTTCAGCTTGTCGACAGCGGCCTGCTTCTGCTTGTCGTTCAGCGTCTTGTTTTCCACGAGGACTTGCTCGAGGACCAGCGGCGCTTCCTGCTTGGCGCCGTTCTGCCAGTTGTCGGCCTGGCCCTTCACGGCCTGGTCGGCCTGCATGACGGAGAGCAGTTCCTTGATGGCGGCGGTCTTGTCGGCATCCTGCGCCTGAGCGTGGGCGGCCTGGGCCACCATCATCGTCGGGACAAAAGCAGCCAGAACAGCAATACGTCGATAGGTTTTGAGCATTATGACTCCCTGGAAAATATGTCCGATTTAGTCCGCACGGCCGTCTGGCGAGTTCCGGCCGGCGTCCTGTTGTTGCAACAAATTACGAATTCGCGTCCGCGTCGGTTGCGCCGTCGGCGCCTTCGACCCCGGCGGTGCCAGCGGCCCCTTCCACCACATCGGCGTCCGCATCCTCGGCACCCTCGATCCCGGCGCCATTATCGGCATCGGTCTCGACAATCCGTTGCAGGCCCGACAGCTTGGTGCCCTCGTCCACGTTGATCAGGGTCACGCCCTGCGTGGCGCGGCCCATCTCGCGGATCTCGGCCACACGGGTGCGGATCAGCACGCCGCCGGTCGTGATCAGCATGATCTCGTCCTCGGGAGATACCAGCGCGGCAGCCACCACGCGGCCATTGCGCTCGCTGGTCTGGATCGCAATCATGCCCTTGGTGCCGCGGCCATGTCGAGTGTATTCCGAGATCGGCGTGCGCTTGCCGTAGCCGTTCTCGGTGGCGGTCAGCACGCTGCCCACCGCCGCGACGGCGGTCTCGGAACCCGCACTGCCTTCGGTCGCTTCCGCCGATTCGGCAGAATCCGTCGATTCAGCCACCGCAGTTTCTGCCGGCGCCACCAGCATGGCGATGACCGCCTGGCTTTCCTCGAGGTTCATGCCGCGGACGCCGCGGGCCTGACGGCCCATCGGACGCACGTCGTTTTCGTCGAAGCGCACGGCCTTGCCGGCGTCCGAGAACAGCATCACGTCATGCTGGCCGTCGGTCACGGCGGCACCGATCAGGAAATCGCCCTCGTCCAGGTCCACGGCGATGATGCCGGCCTTGCGCGGGTTCGAGAACTCGGTCAGCGCGGTCTTCTTGACCGTGCCGCGTGCGGTGGCCATGAAGATGAAGTGCTCGGCGTCGAACTGGCGCACCGGCAGGATCACATTGATCTTCTCGCCATCGGCCAGCGGGAACATGTTAACGATCGGACGGCCACGCGAGTTGCGCGACCCCTGCGGCACCTCGTACACCTTGAGCCAGTACAGCCGGCCGCGGTTCGAGAAGCACAGGATGTAATCGTGCGTGTTGGCCACGAACAGCGTGTCGATCCAGTCGTCTTCCTTGGTGGCCGTCGCCAGCTTGCCGCGCCCGCCACGTTTCTGCGCGCGGTATTCGGAAATCGGCTGGCTCTTCATATAGCCGCTGTGCGAGAGCGTGACCACCATGTCCTGCGGCGTGATCAGATCCTCGGTGTCGAGTTCGGTCGCGTTCAGTTCGATGGTGGAACGGCGCTCGTCGCCAAATTCGGCGCGGATGGCACCGAGTTCGTCGGTGATGATGGTCGTAATACGTTCCGGACGCGCCAGGATGTCCAGCAGGTCCGCGATCACCGCCATCACTTCACGGTATTCCTGGACGATCTTGTCCTGCTCCAGGCCCGTGAGGCGTTGCAGGCGCATTTGCAGGATTTCCTGCGCCTGGCCGTCGGAGAGGCGGTACAGGCCGTCCGGCTGCATGCCGAACAGGGCGGGCAGGCCATCCGGACGATACGAGGCACGGCCGCCGGCAGTGTCGCTTTCGGCACGCGCGAGCATGTCGCGCACGAGTGCCGAATCCCACGACTTGGCCATCAGCTCCTGCTTGGCGATCGGCGGCGTCGGCGCGGCCTTGATGATCGCGATGAACTCGTCGATGTTCGCCAGCGCCACGGCCAGGCCTTCCAGCACGTGACCGCGCTCCCGCGCCTTGCGCAGCTCGAACACGGTGCGGCGGGTGACCACCTCGCGCCGGTGCGACAGGAACGCGTCCAGCATCTGGCGCAGGTTCAGCAGGCGCGGCTGGCCGTCGACCAGCGCCACCATGTTCATGCCGAAGGTGTCCTGCAGCTGGGTATTCTTATATAGGTTGTTCAGGACAACCTCGGGCACTTCGTTGCGCTTCAGTTCGACCACCACGCGCATGCCCGACTTGTCGGACTCGTCGCGGATGTCGGAAATGCCCTCGACCTTCTTCTCGGTCACCAGCTCGGCGATGCGCTCGAGAAGCGTCCGCTTGTTCACCTGGTACGGCAGTTCGTCGACGATGATCGCCTGGCGCTGGCCGCGGTCGATGTCCTCGAAGTGCGTCCGGGCGCGCATGATGATGCGGCCCCGGCCCGTGCGATAGCCTTCGCGCACGCCCTGGATGCCGTAGATAATGCCGGCCGTCGGAAAATCGGGCGCTGGCACCAGTTCGATCAGGTCATCCACCGTGGCGTCGGGATTGCGCAGCAGATGCAGGCAGGCGTCGACCACCTCATTGAGGTTATGCGGCGGAATATTGGTGGCCATGCCCACCGCAATACCCGACGAGCCATTGATCAGCAAATTCGGAATACGCGCCGGCAAAATACCCGGTTCTTTTTCCGAACCGTCGTAGTTCGGCTCGAAATCGACAGTTTCCTTGTCGATATCGTGGAGCATTTCATGCGCAATTTTCGACAGGCGGATTTCGGTATAACGCATGGCTGCCGCGTTATCCCCATCGACCGAGCCGAAGTTGCCCTGCCCGTCCACCAGCATGTAGCGCAGCGAGAAATGCTGCGCCATGCGGACGATCGTGTCATAAACGGCGGTGTCGCCGTGCGGGTGATACTTACCGATCACATCACCGACAATACGGGCCGATTTCTTATAGGCCCGGTTCCAGTCGTTATTCAGCTCATGCATCGCAAAGAGCACGCGCCGATGTACTGGTTTCAGGCCATCCCGGACGTCGGGAAGCGCACGCCCGACGATAACGCTCATCGCGTAATCCAGGTATGAGCGGCGCATTTCCTCTTCCAGGGAAACCGGAAGCGTTTCTTTGGCGAATTGATCCATTGCGGCTTGGTTTATGCGGCGGGTTTTAGCGAATGAGACCCTGGTCCCGGGGCGCCGGCGGGGGCGCCTGTCCAGGACGGGCAACATGGCATTCTACCACGCGCGCCACCCCTTCCCGACGCCCGCCGGACGGCCCGGAAACAGGCCCGCCAGCGCCCTCCGGAGCGCCGCGCCTACCGCCCGCAAGCCATACGGGACAAGGGTTTGCGGGCGCCGCAAGAGCGATGTTGCACAAACACCACAGGGCTAAAACCCCAGGGTTGAATCGAATATATTTACTTCTTAGGAAACGAGCCTTGTGGCACAATTCCCCAGCGAAGAGCCAGACATTGTTCGAAGTGGAGCATCCACCACATCGAGAATGTTATACTCCGAAGAATGTATGACTTGTTTTCGTCCATTTGCTCGCAGTAACCCTGCGGTGATCTCATCCTGAGAGGAGAAATATGAAAAAATTTGCCAAGCTCGCGCTCGTTGCAGCTACCGCAGTAATGGCTGCATCCGCTCAAGCCCAGTCCGTCCCCTATGAAAAGAAGGCTGTGAACGACAACTGGGGCAACGGTACGAGCGAGTACGTGTGGAAGAATGGCACGAACGAGCTCTGCTGGCGCGACAGCTCCTGGACCCCGGCAACGGCCAATGCCCTGTGCGATGGCGCACTGGCTCCGGCTGCTGCTCCGGCCCAGGCACCGACCCCGGTGGCTCCTCCGGTTGTGTCGAGCGAGAAGGTCACTTTCGCAGCTGACACCCTGTTCGACTTCGACAAGGCTGTTCTGAAGCCCGAAGGCAAGGCCAAGCTGGACGACCTGGTCTCGAAGCTGCAAGGCATCACCCTCGAAGTGATCATCGCCGTGGGCCACACCGACGCGTTCGGTTCGGACAAGTACAATGATCGCCTGTCGATCCGTCGTGCTGAATCCGTCAAGGCTTACCTGGTGAGCAAGGGCGTGGAAGCCAACCGCGTGTACACCGAAGGCAAGGGCAAGCGCCAGCTGAAGGTGGATCCGAAGTCGTGCAAGGGCAACCGCACGGCACAGATCGCCTGCCAGCAGCCGAACCGTCGCGTGGAAGTCGAAGTGGTCGGCACCCGCAGCGCACGTTAATCGGATCCTCTCCGATGAAGAAAGCCCAGCGCAAGCTGGGCTTTTTTTTTGCCCGCTATTTTTGGTACAGTTGCCGGACGCTTCTCTCCGCACTCAGGTTTCGGGCCATGCGCCCGGGACCTCACTCCTTTGACGATGTCGCAAACCTCCACCCTTTCCCCCGCTGGCAGCCCCACCGGTCGCAACGCCGATCCGAAAGAGATCGACAAGTTCAGCGAGCTGGCCCACCGCTGGTGGGACCCGAACAGCGAGTTCAAGCCGCTCCACGACCTGAACCCGCTGCGCCTGGGCTGGATCGACGGCATCGCCCGCCTGCCCGGCAAACAGGTGATCGACGTTGGGTGCGGAGGCGGCATCCTGTCCGAAAGCATGGCGCGCCTTGGCGCCACCGTGCGCGGCATCGATCTGTCTACCAAGGCACTCAAGGTAGCGGACCTGCATAGCCTGGAGTCCGGCGTGCCGGTCACCTACGAGGAAATCGCCGTCGAGGACCTCGCCGCGCGCATCCCCGGCAGCGTGGACGTGGTCACTTGCATGGAAATGCTCGAGCACGTGCCCGACCCCGCCTCCATCGTGCGCGCCTGCACGACACTGGTCCGCCCGGGCGGCTACGTCTTCTTCTCGACGATCAACCGCAACCTCAAGGCCTACCTGCTGGCCATCGTCGGCGCCGAATACGTGCTGAACATGCTGCCGCGCGGCACCCACGACTACGAGAAGTTCATCACGCCATCGGAAATGGCCCGCTTCGCGCGCCAGGCCGGGCTGGACCTGATCGAGATGCGCGGCATGACCTACAACCCGTTGTCGCAGACGTACTCGCTCGGCCATGACACGGGCGTCAACTACATGATGGCCTTCCGCAAGACGGCGCCGAAGGCGGCGGACTGAATCATGCGCACCTTCGACGCGGTATTTTTCGATCTCGACGGCACGCTCGCCGACACAGCCCCTGACCTCGCCGCAGCCGCCAACCGGCTCGTGGTGGAGCGCGGCCTGCCGCCCGTGGCCTATGAGAAGTTGCGCCCGGTGGCTTCGCACGGCGCGCGCGGCCTGATCGGCGCGGCGTTCGGCAAGTCGCCCGAGGACCCCGACTTCCCCGCCCTGCGCGATACCTTCCTCGACTACTACGAGGCCGACATCGCGGTGCACACCCGCCTGTTCGACGGCATGGACGAGGTGCTGGCCCGGCTGGAAGCCGCCGGCATCCGCTGGGGCATCGTGACCAACAAGATCGCCCGCTTCACGGTGCCGCTGGTGGCCGCGATCGGCCTTGCGCCGCGCGCCTCGGCTGTGGTCAGCGGCGACACCACCGCGCATGCCAAACCCCACCCCGCCCCGCTGCTGCATGCAGCCGAGGTCAGCGGCGTGGCACCGGCACGCTGCCTGTATGTAGGTGACGACCTGCGCGACATCCAGGCCGGCAAAGCGGCCGGCATGGCCACGGTGACCGCCGCGTACGGCTACTGTGGCGACGGCGAGCCGCCCGAAGCCTGGGGCGCGGACTACCTGATCCGTCACCCGGCCGAGCTGCTGGCGCTGTTCGGGAACTGAAGCCCCCGGCAGGCAGCCAAAGCGAGTACAATCCGTCTCCTACATCTTCACACTGGGGCCGACCTGGTTTCGACGTGGGTTGCGAAGCAGTGGAGGGCATACCGAGGACCCGTCACCTCGTTAATCAATGGGAATGTAATAACTGCTAACGACGAACGTTACGCACTGGCTGCCTAAGGGCTAGCCGTCCTCGCACTGGCTCGCTGACGGGCTAGGGTTCGCAAGAACTGGCGAGGTCATTTACGTCAGATAAGCTTCGGGAGTGTCACGGGCCCGAGGACGAAAACCTAGTGACTCGCCGTCGTAGAGCGTGTTCGTCCGCGATGCGGCGGTTAAAACAAATGACAGAACTAAGTATGTAGAACTCTCTGTGGAGGGCTTGCGGACGCGGGTTCGATTCCCGCCGGCTCCACCAGTATTACCGCCCGACATTCCTTTTGCTTCAGGAAACGCCGGACAAGCAAAAACCCCGTCAATCGATGACGGGGTTTTTTCTTTTCTACCGGGCCAAAATCCATTGGCCGCTCGATGCACGCTCAGTGCACCGATTCCGCCGGCTGGCTCGCTGCCAGGCGCGCGGCATAGAAGCGGTCCAGCGCTACGTGCACGCCAAGCAGGCCGAACAGTTGGGAGGCCTCGTTCACTGATACCAACACGCCCGGCATCCACAGCCGCTGCAGGCGGCCCGGGGCCTGCCCGCTGAGGTCGGCAAACGCTTCCATGCCGTACTCCTGGATGGCCTTGAACAGCACCAGGCCTACCAGGTACATATCGCCGGAATCCAGCGCGATGGCCGCCTGCGCAGCCCAGCGCACTTGCCGGTCTTCGTGCTTCTCCGCCTCGGCAAAGCGCTCCGTCGCCGTCTGGGCGACCGCCTCACCGGGCGCTTGGAATGTGAGGCTCATTGCCAATCTCCAATGCCAGATCCCATGGATATCGGCAGATTTGCCATTTTCCTGAAGCCTTCCTCCAGGACACGAGATAACGCATGGGTCCCTTGGCCGCACGGGGCTACAATGGACGCCCGCCTCTTCCTGCCCAACTCCATGACCGACCACCCCCGCTTCACCCTCAACCGCTCCATGGTCATGCTGCTGCCCGAGCAGCCGTTCCTGGACTGGATCAAGGCCGTCGACCCGGAGCCCGTGCCGGGCCTGTCGCTCGAGGACGTCCGCGACGACGCCAGCGTCTTTCTGTTGCCGTCGGAAGTGGCGGATTCCCCGGAGACTGCTATGCGCTGGGTGGAAAAGCGCTGGCAGGCGTTCTTCGAATTCATGTTGGGCGAATGGTTTGATGATTCCATGTGGCCCGAGAATATGTCCCTGGCCATGTTCCGCGAATGGTTCACGCCGCGTTTCCATTCCATGGTGTGGGATATGGCGCCGGAGTCTCCCATCATGCATGAAGACTGGGATGACGAAGACGACGATATGCCGTCCATGCTGCACTAAATCCAACCTCGGAAATTGAAACGGCACGCCCGAGGGCGTGCCGTTTTTGCTTGCGCGAACAAGACTATAAATCAAAGAAAGCGATCGAGTATTTTGCGGCTGGGTTTGTCGAGCGCGGACAGGTCGCGAATCAGGTAATGAATGCCGTGGTTGTCGGAGATCAGCAGCGTGCTGCCGGTCAGTCGACGAATGTCCTCTTCGCCGCGCAGCACGAGGTCGGTCTGGCCACGATCCGTCCGCACCGTCCAGACGCTCGGCGTGGCATAGGTGGACACACCCACAATGCTACGAATTTCCGGCATGAACTCGCGCGCGGCCAGTTCGGACTCGATCAGGGCACGCATCGGCGCCGGCAGGGTATCGAGGCGCGGAATCCACGCCAATTCGCGGCCATCGGTACTGATCAAGCCGACACCGTCGTCGGGCGCGGCAATCGGGAAGGCGCGCACAGGCACCACGCCCTCGTGCGCCGTGCCGTCGGCCGTCGTCAGAACGAGCTTGCCGAACGGGTTGCGGGACAACGTGTAATCGGGCGTCTGCATAGCGGTTTGCCGAGAAATCGAATCACCTGAAGAATCACTGCGCATTGACGGCCTCCGTATCGAGGCGTTCGCCCGCGCTGGGCAGGTCTGCATCGGCATCGACATTGCGCGCCTGCGCCTGGTAGAGCTTGTAGTAGGCGCCTTCGCGCGCGAGCAGTTCGTCGTGATTGCCGACTTCGACAATCTGTCCGCGATCCATCACCACGAGGCGATCGGCCTTCCGCAGCGTGGACAACCGGTGCGCGATCGCAATGGTCGTACGTCCCTGCACGAGGTTATCCAGCGCCTTCTGGATCTCCTTCTCCGTGGTGGTGTCCACCGACGACGTGGCCTCGTCCATGATCAGGATGCGCGGATTGATCAGCAGCGCGCGTGCGATGGAGATGCGCTGGCGCTCCCCGCCGGACAGCGCTTGCCCGCGCTCCCCTACCAGCGAGTCATAGCCGTGCGGCAGGCGCAGGATGAACTCGTGCGCATGCGCGGCCCGCGCTGCGGCGACGATTTCTTCGCGCGTGGCGTCGGGCTTGCCGTAGGCGATGTTGTCGGCAATCGTGCCGAAGAACAGGAACGGCTCTTGTAGTACCAGTCCGATATGGCGGCGGAACTCCGACACCGGCAGCGAGCGGATGTCGATGCCATCCACGCGGATCGCGCCTTCGGACACATCGTAGAAGCGGCAGATCAGATTGACAAGCGTGCTCTTGCCCGAGCCGCTGTGGCCGACCAGCCCGATCATCTCGCCCGGCCGGATCGACAGGTTCAGGCCGCGGATCACCGCGCGGTTGCCGTAGCGGAAGCCGAGGTCGCGCAGTTCGATGGCGCCCTCCACCTTATCGAGATGCACCGGGCGCTGCGGCTCGGGCACGCTCGACACATGGTCCAGGATGTCGAAGATCCGCTTGGCGCCGGCGGCAGCCTTCTGCGTGACCGACACGATCCGGCTCATCGAATCCAGCCGCGTGTAGAAACGGCTGATATAGGTCAGGAAGGCGACCAGCACGCCGACCGTGATGGCGTCGTGGCTGACCTGCCAGATGCCGAAGATCCAGACCACCAGCAGGCCCACTTCGGTCAGCAGCGTCACCGTAGGCGTGAACAGCGACCAGACGGCATTGACGCGATCGTTGACGGCCAGATTGTGCTTGTTCGCCTCGCGAAAGCGGTCGACTTCGCGCTTTTCCTGGGCGAAGGCCTTGACCACGCGGATGCCGGGAATCGTGTCGGCCAGCACATTGGTGATCTCGGACCAGATGCGGTCGATCTTCTCAAAGCCGTGACGCAGGCGGTCCCGCACGAGGTGGATCATCCAGGCGATGAACGGCAGCGGCACCAGCGTCACCAGCGCCAGCCAGGGATTGATCGAGATGAGGATGATGGCCGTCATGACGATCATCAGCACATCGGTTGCGAAATCGAGCAGGTGGAGCGACAGGAAGACGCAGATGCGGTCGCTTTCGGAGCCGATACGGGCCATCAGGTCGCCCGTGCGCTTGCCACCGAAATATTCGAGCGACAGTTTTAGCAGGTGTTCGTACGTTGTTGTGCGCAGATCGGCGCCGATACGCTCGGATACACGCGCCAGCAGATACGTCCGCGCCCAGCCCAGGCTCCACGCCACCAGCGCGGCGCCTAGCAGCCCGGCCAGGTACATCTTGACGCGCTCATAGTCGATCGGCACGCCGTTTTGGTACGGAATCAGCACCTTGTCCATCAGCGGCATGGTCAGGTACGGCGGCACCAGCGTGGCGGCGGTGCCGAGCAGGGTCAGCAGGAAGCCGGCCAGCAGCTCCCACTGGTAGGGCCGTGCGAAGCGCCACAGGCGCAGCAGCGCCCAGGTGGATGGCGGGGTCTCGAGGTCGCGGCTGCACTGGGGGCAGACGTCCTCGCCGGGGGGCAGCGGGGCCTTGCAGGTGGGGCAGACATCGTCGTCGGCCGGCACGGCGGCCTGGCCGGTGGCGAGCAGCGCGCGGCGGGCTTCGAACTGATCGGCCAGCCGCAGGGCGTCGGGATTGTAACCAAGCGTGTAGCGCCAGCTCCCCAGCCGGGCGCGGCCGTCGGCCAGTTCCAGCGAGCCAACCCCGGCGTGGTCGCCATGGGTCAGCGTCAAGGCAGGCGTAATTTCCCAGTCGACGATGTTTTTTTCACCGCCCCCCCGGGCAATCAGCCGGCGGTCGGTCACAACCAGCCACCCTTGGGTAAAATGCAGCCTTGCGTCCAGGTCCAGGTCAAGGCCAGCCAGCACGGTTTCACCGGGCTGCAGGCTCGTGCCGATCTCGGCGCCCCAACGACCTTGCGGGCCGGAGGGGATTGGGACGGACGGGGAGGATTGGGTCATTATTGGCGCGAAATGCGTCCGCGGTGAGTCCACAACAGGGTAGACACGGACATAACTTGAAACAATTTAGGCGGGAAGCCGGCTGGCGGCCCGCGATTTTGCCCGCAAGTATACATAACGCAAACAAACGGGGCGCCTGGTGCGCTGCACAACGTCTTCCGGACTTCAGGGGTCAACCCTGATGCCGTTGAAACGTTACTGAAAGGTTAGGCTCCCATTTCTCGGGCATTCGCCCACTGCCTCAAGCTAAATCAATGAAAAAGAAGGACATTGAGATTTTCGATGTCATGTCGCTGCGCGGCCCGAATATGTGGACATATCGGCCAGTGCTGGAGGCATGGGTTGATATCGGCGAACTGGAGGATTTCCCCTCCAACAAGATCCCGGGGTTCTACGAGCGCCTGTCGGCCTGGCTCCCGTCGCTGATCGAGCATCGCTGCAGCATTGGCGAGCGCGGCGGCTTCCTGCAGCGGCTCAAGGAAGGGACGTGGCCCGGCCACATCCTCGAGCACGTGACGCTTGAACTGCAGAACCTGGCCGGCATGCCGGGCGGCTTCGGCAAGGCCCGCGAGACCCCCGTGCGGGGCGTCTACAAGGTGATCGTCCGGGCCTGGCACGAGGAGGTGACGCGCGCCGCGCTGTTCACCGCCCGTGATCTGGTCATGGCCGCCATCGAGGACCGCCCGTTCGACGTACCCGACGCCGTGGACAACCTGCGCCGCCTGGTCGACGAACATTGCCTCGGCCCGAGCACCGCCTGCATCGTCGATGCCGCCGATGACCGCGACATCCCCTCCATCCGACTCTCCGACGGCAATCTGGTTCAACTTGGCTACGGGGCGCGCCAGCGCCGCATCTGGACCGCCGAGACCGACCGGACCAGCGCCATCGGCGAATCGATCTCGCGCGACAAGGACTTGACCAAGACGCTGCTGGAATCCTGCGGCGTGCCGGTACCGGAAGGCCGCATGGTCGAGAGCCCCGAGGACGCCTGGGACGCCGCCGAGCGCATCGGCGTGCCGGTGGTGGTCAAGCCGTACGACGGCAACCATGGCCGCGGCGTGTTCACCAACCTGATGACGCGCGAGGAAGTGGAAACCGCCTACTCGGTGGCCATCGACGAAGGCAACGGCGTGATCGTCGAGCGCTTCGTGCCGGGCAACGAACACCGCCTGCTGGTGGTGGGCGGCCGGCTCGTGGCGGCGGCGATGGGCGAGACGGCCAGCGTCGTGGGCGACGGCACCTCGACCATCGACGAACTGATCGATTCGCAGATCAACTCCGATCCGCGCCGGGGCAGCACCGAGGACCATCCGCTGAACCGCGTGCGGCTCGATTCCGCCGCACGGCTGGAACTGAAGCGCCAGGGCCTGGTAGATGGCGATTCCGTGGCACCCGCCGGCAAGACCATCCTGATCCAGCGCAACGGCAACGTCGCCTTCGACGTGACCGACCGCGTGCACCCGAGCGTGGCCGCGCATGCCGCGCTGGCCGCGCGCGTAGTGGGGCTGGACATTGCCGGGGTAGACCTCGTGGCCGAGGACATCTCGCGCCCGCTGGCCGACCAGCGCGGCGCCATCGTCGAGGTGAACGCCGGCCCGGGCCTGCTGATGCACATCAAGCCGGCCGACGGCACGCCGCGCCCCGTGGGCCCCGCCATCATCGACCATCTGTTCCCCGCCGCGAAGGATGGCAGCGCCGATGACGGCCGCATCCCCGTGGTCGGCATCACCGGTAACAACGGCAAGACCGTGGTGGCCAAGCTCGTGGCGCGCCTGCTGCAACTTTCGGGCAAGCACACCGGGCTGGCCTGCAGCGACGGCCTGTTCCTGGACCGCCGCCAGGTGGAGACCGGCGACCGCGCCAACTGGGAAGCCGGCCATCGCATCCTGATGAACCGCGCCGTGGAAGCGGCCGTGTTCGAGAACGACAGCGGCATGATCCTGTCGCAGGGCCTGCCGTACGACCGTTGCCAGGTTGGCGTGGTGACCAACTTCGCCCAGCCGGACCACCTCGGCGACTACTACGTCGAGGACGAGGACCGCATGTACAACGTGTTGCGCACCCAGGTGGACGTGGTGCTCAACAACGGCGTGGCGGTGCTCAACGCCGGCGATGCGCGGCTGGTGGAGATGGCCGAGCTGTGCGATGGCGATGTGATCTTCTTCGGCCTCACCGCCGACCTGCCGGCGATTGCCGCGCACCGGGCGGCGGGCAAGCGAGCGGTGTTCGTACGCGAAGGCAAGGTCGTGATGGCCACCGGCCAGAGCGAGATGCCGCTGACCGATGTGTCGGCCATTCCGCTGACCTACGCGGGCCGCGTGGCGTTCCAGATCGAGAACGTGCTGGCGGCCGTGGCCACGGGCTGGGCGCTGGGCATTTCCAACGACCTGATCCGCGCCGGCGTGGTGACGTTCGACGTTGGCCAGGTGGACGTGCCGGGCCGCTTCACGCTGTTCGAACGCCAGGGCGCCACGGTGATCGTCGATGACGCGCACAACGCGCCCGCGCTGACGGCGCTGGCCGCCGCGCTCGACCGCTTCCCCGCCGAGCGCCGCATGCTGGTGTTCGGCGCCGGCGTGCAGCGCCGGGACGAGGACCTCGTCAGCCACGGCAAGATCATCGGTGCCGCGTTCGACCGCGTGTTCCTCTGCGAGGACCAAAGCGTGAAGCGCGACCTGCCCGATGCCGAGGCCCGCGCGCTGGTCAAGAAGGGGCTGTACGAAGGCCGCCGCGTGACCAAGATCATCGACGAAGGCGCCCGCCGCGCCGCCATCGAGACCGCGCTCTCGCAACTGGTGGCCGGCGACCTGCTGGTCATCCAGTGCGACGAGGGCTCGCCCGAGGGCACTGTCGAGCAGGTACACCAGTGGGTCGGCCGTAGCGGCCGCCGCGCCTGATGGCTCGGCCAGAAAAATAACGGAAATACTATGGAAGTCTCCCGTATCCGGGCCCTGCGCGGCCCGAATCTCTGGTGCCGCCACACTGGCATCGAGGCCATCGTGGCCTGCTCGGACACCTCGCACCTGCTGGCCGACCTGCCCGGCTTCGAAGACCGCCTGCGCGCGCGCTTCCCGGCCATCGGCCCGCTCCGTCCTGACGACGAGGCCGGTACGCCGTCGATGGCCCACGCGCTGGAAGCCGCCGCACTCGGCCTGCAGGCCTCCGCCGGCTGCCCGGTCACCTTCAGCAACACCGCGCCCACCGTGGAGCCCGGCACGTATCAGGTAGTGGTGCAGTACAGCGAGGAGGAAGTCGGCCGGCTCGCCTTCGAACTCGCTGAACAGCTATGCCTGGCGGCCCGCGACGACAAGCCCTTCGACCTCGACGACGCGCTGCACCGCCTGCGCGAATTGGACGAGGACGTGCGGCTGGGGCCGAGCACCGGCTCCATCGTCTACGCCGCCGTGGCGCGTGGCATTCCGTATCGCCGCCTCACGCAGGGGTCGATGGTCCAGTTCGGCTGGGGCAGCAAGCAGCGCCGCATCCAGGCCGCCGAGACCGACATGACCAGCGCCGTGGCGGAGTCCATCGCGCAGGACAAGGACCTGACCAAGAGTCTGCTGCACGCCGCCGGCGTGCCGGTGCCGCTGGGCCGCTCGGTGCGCAGCGCCGAGGAAGCCTGGGCCGCCGCGCAGGCCATCAACGGGCCGGTGGTGGTCAAGCCGCGCGACGGCAACCAGGGCAAGGGCGTGGCGGTGCGCATCCGCACGCGCGAAGAAGTGATGACGGCCTACGAAGTGGCGGCCGACATCTCCTCGGACGTGCTCGTGGAACGCTACATCCCCGGTCACGATTTCCGCCTGCTGGTGGTGGGCAAGCACCTGGTGGCCGCCGCGCGCCGCGATCCGCCGCAGGTGATTGGCGATGGCGTGCACACCGTGCGCCAGCTCGTGGAGGAAGTGAACCGCGACCCGCGCCGGGGCGAGGGCCATGCCACGTCGCTGACCAAGATCCGCTTCGACGATATCGCGCTGGCAACGCTGGCCAAGCAGCACCTGACCGCCGACTCGGTGCCCGCCAACGGCACGCGCGTGGTGCTGCGCAATAACGCCAATCTGTCGACGGGCGGCAGCGCCACCGACGTGACCGACGACGTCCACCCGGACATCGCCGCGCGCGCCGTGGCCGCAGCCCAGATGGTGGGCCTCGACATCTGCGGCGTGGACGCCGTGTGCGAGACCATGCTCAAGCCGTTCGAGGAACAGGCCGGCGGCATCGTCGAAGTCAACGCCGCGCCGGGCCTGCGCATGCACCTGCAGCCGTCGTTCGGCAAGGGCCGCGCCGTGGGCGAGGCCATCGTCTCAACCATGTTCGCCGATGGCGACGATGGCCGTATTCCCGTGGTGGCGGTGTCCGGCACCAACGGCAAGACCACCACCGTGCGCCTGATCACCCACCTGCTGGCCACGAGCGGCCTGCGCATGGGCATGACCGGCACCGATGGCGTGTATATCCGGGGCGAGCGCATCGACACCGGCGACTGCAGCGGTCCGCGCAGCGCGCGCAACGTGCTGCTGCATCCGGACGTCGACGCCGCCGTGTTCGAGACCGCGCGCGGCGGCCTGCTGCGCGAGGGCCTGGCCTTCGACCGCTGCGACGTGGCCGTGGTGACCAATGTGGGCGAAGGCGACCACCTGGGGCTGTCCTATATCAGCACCGTGGAAGACCTGGCCGTGCTCAAGAGCGTGATCGTCCAGAACGTGGCGCCGCATGGCATGGCTGTGCTGAACGCCGCGGATCCGATGGTGACGCGCATGGCCGACGCCTGCCCCGGCACGGTGACGTTCTTCGCGCAGGATGCCGGGCTGCCGACGATGGCGCTGCATCGCGCACAGGGCAAGCGCGTGGTGTTCGTCGAGGGCGACGAGATCGTGGCGTGCGAGGGCGAGACCCAGGTGCGCATCGCGCTGGCGGACATCCCGCTGACGCGCAACGGCAGCATCGGCTTCCAGGTGGAAAACGCGATGTCATCGATCGCCGCCGCCTGGGCGCTGGGCGTGGACTGGGCCGTGATCCGTCGCGGGCTGGCTACCTTCGTCAACGACGCCGCCACGGCGCCGGGCCGCTTCAACGTGTTCGACTACCGGGGCGCCACCCTGATCGCCGACTACGGCCACAATCCGGATGCCATCCAGGCATTGTGCAATGCGGTGGAATCCATGAAGGGCGACCGCCGCGTGGTGGTGATCAGCGGCGCGGGCGATCGTCGCGACGTGGACATCCGCCGGCAAACCCAGATCCTGGGCGGCGTGTTCGACGAGGTGGTGCTGTATCAGGACCAGTGCCAGCGCGGCCGCGAGGACGGCGAGGTACTGGCGCTGCTGCGCGAAGGGCTGGAAGGCGCACAGCGCACCCAGCACGTGGAGGAGATCCGGGGCGAGTTCCTGGCGATCGACACCGCGCTGGGGCACCTGAAGCCGGGCGACCTGTGCCTGATCCTGGTGGATCAGGTGGAAGAGGCACTCGGGCACATCGCCCAGCGCATCGCGGAACAGTAACGCGCACCTTTGTGCGTCCGTGCGAAGGCCGGCTCCCAGGAGCCGGCCTTTTTTCTTGTGCGTCCACTTGCATCGAAACGGTTGCAGGTGCCACATTACTGTCACCATCGCTCCGATGACCGCCCTGCCCCGCCGGTCTCATCCAGAGGAGGCTTGCCATGCAATCGCCGCAGACCGTAGTGGTCACCTACATCGCCGCCACACCCGAGCAGGTCTGGTCCGCGCTGACGGAGCCCGCGCAGAGCGAACAGTATTTCTTCGGGCGGCGCGTGGAGTCTGACTGGCAGGTGGGCAGCCCGTTCGTGCTGCGCATGGACGACGGGCGGGTGGACTCGCAGGGCGTGGTGCTGCTGGCCGAGCCGCCCTACCGGCTCTCGGTGACGTGGCGCGTGGAGTGGCTCGAGGCCTTCCGCGAGTTACCCGAGGTGGTGGTCACTTGGCAGGTGGATGCGCTGGGGCAGGCGGTGCGGCTGACCGTGAGCGAGACCCATC
The DNA here is from genome assembly GCF_900115455.1 of Cupriavidus sp. OV096. NCBI lineage: Bacteria > Pseudomonadati > Pseudomonadota > Betaproteobacteria > Burkholderiales > Burkholderiaceae > Cupriavidus > Cupriavidus sp. OV096. The sequence continues at coordinate 175,913 of NZ_FOWM01000010.1, read as the reverse complement.
GCGAGCCGGTGGACGAGCAGATCCTGCAAGGTGGCCGCAACGGCTGGCCGATGATCCTCGCCGGACTCAAGACGCTGCTGGAGACGGGGCAGCCCCTCCAGGTCGAGGTCCCCAAGCCGCCACCGGCGCCCTCCTCCGCCGCCTAGCCCCTCGCCTTCAGTGCCGACCCGGCAGCGAGAGCCGGCGCTCCAGCACGCGCTGCAACACCGATAGCCCGGTACTCAGGATCCAGTAGATGACCGCCACCGCCAGGTAGAGCGGCAGCGGCTGGTAGGTGGCGGCGATGATTTCCTGCGCGGTGCGCAGCAACTCGGTCACGGTGATCACCGACACCAGCGAGGTGTCCTTGATCAGGCTGATCAGGCTGTTGGACAGGCTCGGCACGGCCAGCCGCAGCGCCTGCGGCCCGACGATGTAGCGCAGCGTCTGGATGGGCGTCAGGCCCAGGCTGTAGGCCGCCATCCACTGCCCGCGCGCAATCCCGAGGATGGCGCCGCGCATGCTTTCCGACAGATAGGCGCCCACGTTGAGGCTCAGGGTCAGCACGCCGGCCGGGGTCGGCTCGAGCGCAATGCCCACGCTCGGCAGCCCGTAATAGACCACGAAGATCTGCACCAGCAGCGGCGTGCCGCGCATGATGCTGACGTACACGCGCGCCACCATTTTGAGAATCGGCGCATGGCTAATGCCCATCAGCGCGACCACAATGCCAATCACCAGGCCGAACGCCATCGACAGCACGGCGAACTTCAGCGTGAGCAGGGCGCCCTGCAACAGCACGGGCAGCGAATCCATCACGAGGGCGAGGGCGGACATGGCGGGAGCAGGTCAGGAATCCGGAATGCCGGGATCATACGTGATCCGGCCGCGGAAAAAAAAGGCCGACTCTCGGGAGCCGGCCTTGCTGGTACGGGCTGGGAGCGAGTTGGCCCGGCGGGGGGCGCAACCCTGTCCGCTTACTTCGGCGCCTTGGTCACATCCGAGCCGAACCACTTGGTCGACAGCTTCACCAGCGTGCCGTCCTTGCGCAGGTCTTCCAGCGCCTTGTCGATGGCCTGGGCGAACTTCGGATTGTCCTTGCGGAACGGGATGGCGACCTCGGTATTGGCGCCGGGCACCACGGCGCCCGGGCGCAGCGGCAGGTTGGCGTTCTTGATCAGGTAGTTGACCATCAGCCTGTCATTGAGCGCCGCGTCGATCCGCTGCGAGGCCAGGTCGCGCAGGTACTCAGGCGCGCCGGGATAGGTCTTCACGTCGATGCCGGCCACCGATTTGGCCAGTTCGTTGTAGTTGCTGCCCAGGCTGACGCCCAGCTTGTGGCTCTTCAGGTCGTCCAGCGACTTGAACTCGCGCTTGTCGTCCTTGCGCTGGATCAACTGGGCTGCCGAATAGACGTAGGGCGTGGAGAAATCGAGGGTCTGCTTGCGCTGCGGCGTGACCGCGACCTGGTTGACGATGATGTCGAACTTACCCGCCTGCAGGCCGGCGATGATCGCGCTCCATTCGGTGGTCACGAACTCCGGCTTCACGCCGAGCTTGCCGGCGATGGCGCGCGCCACGTCCACGTCGAAGCCCTCGAGTTCGTTCTTCGCGCCGCGATAACCGAACGGCGGGTACGTGCCTTCCACGCCAATCTTGAGCACGCCGGCTTGCTTGACCGTGTCGAGCAGATCGGCGGCGCTGGCGGCCGTGGCCGTGAAACCGGCAACGCCAGCCAGCAGCGCGGAAGCCAACAGGGATTTGAGCAAGCCAGTACGAATCGAGCGCATAAATTCTCCAGTGTGAGAGGCGGATCAGGCCGGCTGCCCCTTTTGGGGGCGAACCGGAGGCTCCTAAGAGCCTATAACGGGCTCCACACTACCGCAAACACTATCAAACGCGAAATAACGATTCATTATGGCTATATAACCGATCCGCCACCGCACCCAGGGGCCGGGCGGGGCGGACCGCGGCGCCGCCAGTCCCTCCCTGCTTACTGGAACGCCTTGTCGTTCGGCGCCGCGAACAGCGCCTTCATGTCCGGCGACAGCGGGTAGTTCATATTGATGTTGCGCGGCGGAATCGGCGACTGGAACCACTTCGTGTACAGCTTGTCGGCGCGGCCGCTCAGCATCAGGTCCGACACCACGCCATCGGCCAGCTTCTTGAACGAGGCGTCGTCCTTGCGGAACATGCACGCGTAGTTCTCGGTCTGGAGCGGCTCGCCGGCCACGACCCATTCGCTCGCGTTCTTGGCCTTGGTGCGCTCGCCGTACAGCAGCGGCTCGTCCATCACGAAGGCTACCGCACGGCCCGTCTCCAGGATCAGGAACGCCTGGCCATGGTCCTTGGCGCTGGTCAGGTTCATGTTCATGCCCTGCTCGCCGTTCATCTTGACCAGCAGGCGCTCGCCCGTGGTGCCGGCCGTGGTGACCACGTTGCGGCCCTTGAGCTGGGCGAAGTCGGTCACGCCCGAGTCCTTCTTGGTCAGCATCTTGATACCGTAGACGAACAGGCTGTTCGAGAAGGCCACCTGCTTCTGGCGCTCGAGATTGTTGGTCGTGCTGCCGCATTCGATGTCGATCGTACCGTTCTGCATCAGCGGGATGCGGTTCTGCGAGGTGATCGGCGTCAGCTTGACCTGCAGGTTCGGCATGTTCAGCGTCGTCTTGATCTTGTCGACGATCTGCAACAGGATCTCGTGCGAGTAGCCCATGACCTCCTTGCCGTCCGTGTACGAGAACGGAATCGACGACTCGCGGTAGCCGAGCGAGATCACGCCGGTGTCCTTGATCTTCTTGAGCGTATCGCCATCGGCGGCGTGCGCGCCGGCGGCAGCGCAGGCCAGCACGGCGGCGGCCAGCAGGCGGGTGGACAGGCAGGTAGGGGTCAGACGGACACGCAGTGACTTCATGGTTTTCGCTCCTTGATGGGGCTTGGTTTAATCAGCTCGAGGCAATCCCACTTCCGTACTACAAACTTCAACACCCGTTGGGCGCCGGTCAGGCCCGCGCCGCACTGAAATCTTCTGCGCCGATGGCCGGCGCGCGGCCGGCCAACTGGTCCGCCAGCATCCCCGCGCTGCCCATCGCCAGCGTGAACCCGAGCGCGCCATGGCCCAGGTTCAGCCACAGGCCCGGCAGGCGCGACGGGCCGACCAGCGGCAGGCCGTCCGGCGTGGCCGGGCGCAGGCCCGCCCAGGGCTGCAGGGCATCGAGGCCGGCGCCATTGGCCACGCCGCCAAACACGGCGCGGGTCTGGGCGACCAGTGTCTGCGCGCGCTCGCGGTCGATGGTCGGCCCGCCGCGCACCAGATCCGCCATGCCGGCCACGCGCAGCGTATTGCCGATGCGCGCGTAGACGATCTTGTTGGCGAAGTCCGTCACGCTGATATGCGGCGCCCGGGCGCCATCGGCGATCGGCACCGTGATGCTGTAGCCCTTGAGCGGCCACAGCATCGGCCGTACGCCGAGCGGACGCAGCAGCGGCACGCTGCCGATGCCGCCCGCGACGATCACCGCGTCCGCGCGCACCTCGTCATCGGTCGTCCTCACGCCCACCACCTGGACGCCCGATGTCATCAATCCAGTGACACGTGTGCCAAACCGCATCGACACATTGCCCTTCCCTTGCAACAGATGGGCCAGCGAGAGGCAAAAGCGATGACAATCGCCCACTTCTTCGCTCGGCGTGTAGATGGCGCCGGCGATGTCGCCCCGGATGCCGGCCAGCGCGGGCTCCAGCGCCACCGTGGCGTCGCGGTCCAGCGCCTGCTGCTCGCAGCCCAGGCTGGCCTGGTAGTCCAGCAGCCGGCAGGCCGATGCATAGGCGGCTTCGTTGCGATGCACCACCAGCTTGCCGCGCCGCGCGAAATCGAAGCCGCCGCCCTCGCCGCGTGCCTCCGGGCCGTCCACGAAGGCCTGCATCAGGTCCCGCGAATAAAAGGCCAGCCGCAGCAGCTTGCGCGTGGTCGCCTCGCTGGTGGCGGCGTTGCACGCCTGCACGAAGGCCAGCAGCCAGCGCCACTGGGCGGGATCGGCGGTCGGACGGAAGCGCATCGGCGAATCGCGGTCCAGCAGCCAGCCCGGCACCTTCGACAGCACGCCCGGCCCGGCCAGCGGCGCCACATAGCTATAGCTCAGCTGCCCGCCGTTGGCGAAGCTCGTCTCCTCGCCCGGCCCCTCGTGGCGCTCCAGTACGGTGACCTCGTGGCCGTCCTGGGCCAGCCGCCATGCGGTGGTCATGCCGACCACCCCTGCTCCCACAATCGCTATGCGCATCGAACCTGCCTTGCCATCCATATCGAAACGATGGGCCAGAGCGTAGTCCACCGCGCGCGGCTTGCCCAATGCCAATACGTGCCAGAATATGTCCCTAGGCTATGGATGCCGGCCACCCGGGCTTACCCGTAGTGCACGGCCGTCCTGGCCGGTTTCCGCCGCACCTTTCCGGACAATATCCAGCACCACAACGATGCGCCTGCGCCAGATCGAAGTCTTCCGCGCCGTCATGCTGACCGGCACCGTCAGCGAGGCCGCGCGCCTGCTCCACGTCTCCCAGCCCGTGGTGACGCGGGTATTGCAGCACGCCGAGGCCTCGCTGGGCTTTCGTTTGTTCGAGCGCGTGCGCGGCCGGCTGCAGCCCACGCCCGAGGCGACCGCGCTCTATGGGGATGTCGAAAGGCTATATGGGGAGATCGAGCGCGTGCGGCGCGTGTCCGAGAGCCTGCGCCACAAGGGCGCCGGCCGGCTGCGCGTGGCCGCCACGCCGAGCCTGGCCAACCCGCTGCTGGTGCCGGCCGTGCGGCGCTTCTGCGCGCGGCATCCGGAAACGCAGGTCCAGGTGCTGACGCACCATACCAACGAGATCGTGGACGCGCTGCTGGCCAACCAGATCGACGTGGGTTTCGCCTTTTCGCCGCCCCGGCACGAGGCCATCTCCTCGGAGCCGGTAGCCGCCGGCCGGATGCTGCTGGCTGTGCCGCGCACGCTGCCGCTGCCGGCCGGGGGGCGGCGCGGGGCGGTGTCGATGCACAAGCTGATGGACCGCCCCTTCGTCGGCTACGACGACGACACCTCGCTGGGCCTGCTGGTGCGGCAGACGCTGGCGCGCCACGCCCTGGAGCCGCATTCCACGCTGGAGGTGCAGACCTACTCGCTGGCGCTGGCACTCGTCGATGCGGGGCTCGGCCTGACCGTGCTCGACCAGTACACGGCCCTGAGCGCCAATCCGGACAATGTGGCACTGCACGATATCGAGCCGATGCTGCCTTTCGAGATCCAGCTGCTGCGCGCGAGCCACCGGGGTGCCTCCAGCCTCGTGGACGACATGCGCACCCAGTTCACGGCCGCCGCCGCCGAGCTGGCGGCCACCCTGCCCCACCGGCTCGAAGCCCCGCGCGTGCAGTTCGACGCGCCCGAGAAATGAGCCGCGCCGCCCTCAGAAACGCCGCATTGACAGACCTGCGCGGCGTACACCATCATCAACCCGCCCCGACAGGCGCGTGAAACCCCCATGTTCGTCCTGACCCTGATTCTCCTCGTCCTGATAAGCGCGTTCTTCTCGATTTCGGAGATCGCGCTGACGGCCGCCCGGCGCACCAAGCTCCAGGTCCTGGCCGAGCGCGGCGACCGCCGCGCCACCAAGGTGCTGCGGCTCAAGGAAGAGCCCGGCAACTTCTTCACCATCGTGCAGATCGGCGTGAACAGCGTGGCCATCCTCGCCGGTATCCTGGGCGAGAAACACGTCTCCGACCTCGTCTTCGCCGCGCTGACCCCCTATATGAGCGCCACCCACGCGCTGCGCGTGGCCAATATCGGCTCCTTCCTGGTGGTGACGCTGCTGTTCATCCAGTTCGCGGACCTGATTCCGAAGCGCATCGCCATGACCTTCCCCGAGCGCTGCGCGGTGGTGGTCATTGAGCCGATTCTCACGCTGCTGCGCGTGCTGAAGCCGGTGGTGTGGATCTTCAACGCGGCGGCGGACGCGATGCTGAAGCTGCTCGGCATCCCGACCAAGCCGGTGGACCAGATCACCACCGAGGACATCGCCGCGATGGTCGATGCCGGCGCCGAGGCCGGCGTGCTCCACAAGCACGAGCTGCACCTGATCGAAAACGTGTTCGAACTCGACTCGAAGGGCATCACGGCGATCATGACCCCGCGTGACGACGTGATCTTCCTGACGCTGGACGAGACCGCCGACAGCGTGCGCCGCAAGCTGGTCAGCCAGCCGCACGCGCAATACCCGGTCTGCGGTCACGACCTGGACGACGTGCTGGGCTACATCGACTCGAAGGACATCCTGCAACGGCTGCTGGCCGACGAGAGCGCCACGGTGCTCGGCAACATCGGCCGGCATCACGACAAGAACGTGCTGGTGATTCCGGACACGCTGACGCTGTCCGAGTCCCTGACGCGGTTCCGCGAGATGCACGAGAGCTTTGCGGTGGTGATGAACGAGTACGGGCTCGTGGTGGGCATCGTCACGCTCGACGACATCGTCGGCGCGCTAATGGGGGACATCCTGTATTCGGCCGAGGACGAGCAGATCGTGCGGCGCGACGAGACGTCATGGCTGGTGGACGGCGTGACGCCGCTGGTGGACCTCAAGAAGGCGCTCGAGCTTGATTCGCTGCCCGGCGAGGACTACGTCGATACGGCGGCCGGCCTGGTGATCTACTCGCTGAAGCGGATTCCGAAGAAGTCCGAGTCGATCACCGTGGCGGGCTACCGCTTCGAAGTGCTGGATATCGATCACCACAAGATCGACCAGCTGCTGGTGTCGCGGCTGCCGGGCGCGGTGGCGCCGAGCGCCGCTTCAGCCGGGGACCACTGACTCAGGTCTGAGTTACGTGCGCGTGATGGAGGCGCCGCCGTCCACCAGGGACGCCGTGCCGGTCACGAACGCCGCGTCGTCAGACGCCAGGTACAGCACCGACCGCGCCAGTTCTTCCGGCTTGGCCACGCGCTTGAGAGCGTGGAGTCCGGTGATGAACGCCTGCGATTCGGTCGTATTGTTCATGTCACGATACATTTCGGTGTCCACCGCGCCCGGCAGGATGGCGTTGACCCGCACGCCTTGCGGCCCGTACTCGGACGCCAGCGCCTGCGTCAGGCCGATCAGGCCGGCCTTGCTCGCGGCATAGGCGGCCACGCCCGGGAACGCGAACGAGTAGCCGACGAACGTCGACGTGAAGATCACCGATCCCCCGCCCTGCTTCGCCATCTGCGCGATCTGGTGCTTGGCGCCGAGGAACGCGCCGGTGAGGTTGATCGCCAGCGTGTCGTTCCAGCCGGCTTCCGACACCCCGGTGCTCGGGCCGCCTTCGCCCAACGTGCCCGCGTTGTTGAAGGCGATGTCCAACTTGCCGTACTGCTCGACCGCCAGATCCACCAGGGCGCGGGCATAGTTTTCGTCCCGGACGTCGCCCGCCAGTGCAACCGCCTCGCCACCGGCGGCGCGGATGCGGGCCACGAGGGCGTCCAGTTCCGCCTGCCGCCGCGCGCCAACCACGAGCTTCGCGCCCTCCTTCGCAAACAACTCCGCCGTGGCCAGGCCAATGCCGCTGCTTGCACCCGTGATGATCGCCACCTTGCCGTTCAGTCGTTCCATGATGTGCTCCGGTTTCCGTTGAGTTGATTCGTTGATTTGATCTATCGATTTCGGTTCGCCACACCCAGGTGCGCCGCGTCTGAACCCAGTATGGGCGCTGGGATTAGATAGCGGTATATTGCTAATCACGATTCTGCTTTTCGGAAAAACCGAACAATGTTCAAACTGGAAGGGGTGGCGAGTTTCGTGGCGGTGGCCGAGTCTGGGTCGATCACAGAGGCGGCGCGCCGGCTGCACCTGTCGAAATCGGTAGTCAGCGAGCGGCTGGCGGAGATGGAGCAGGTGCTGGGCGCGCGCCTGCTTCACCGCACCACGCGGCGGGTGAGCCTGACCGAAGACGGCGCCGCGTTCCTGGAACGCGCCACCCGGATCCTGCGGGAAGTGGAGGACGCCGCAGCGGAGATGACCGAGCGGCGCGGCACGCTGTCCGGCCCGCTGCGGATCGCCGCGCCAGTCACGTTCGGACGCCTGCACCTGGGGCCGGCGCTCTACCCCTTCCTGGCCCGGCATCCCGACATCGATCTCTCACTAGATCTGGACGACCGTCGCGTGGATGCGTCATCGGAAGGCTACGACGCGGTGATCCGCCACGGCGCCGTCGGCGATTCGCGGCTGGTGGCGTGGCCCCTGGCGCCGAGCCGCCGGCTGCTCGTGGCATCGCCGGCCTACCTCGACCAATGCGGCGCGCCAGACTCGCCCGAGGCATTGCAGCGCCATCACGGCATCTTCTATACGAATCGGGGCATCGCGGACTGGTCGTTCCTGCAGGACGGCGAAATGACTTCGCTACGCGCCCGCGCCCGCCTGCGGGTCAACAACGGCGACATGATGCTGGACGCGGCGCTGGCCGGCCTCGGCATCGCGCTATTGCCGACCTTCCTGGCCGGCGCTGCATTGAAATCGGGCGCGTTGCGGAGCGTGGACATCGGCGTGCAGACGGCAGCCGAATCGATCTACGTCGCCCACGCGGGAGGCCGACGCGCGTCCGCCAAGCTGCGTGCGCTGGTGGAGCACCTGCGCGAAGCGATCGGCAGTCCGCCGTATTGGGATGTGTAGAGGGAACGCGGGAGGGGACGTGTAGAAAAACAAAACCGACGCCTGCTTGCACAGTGCGTCGGTCTGAGTGTTACTGCTATTTGTTGCTTACCCAGCGAACCGGGCAGCTTCTTATTTGGCGGAGAGGGTGGGATTCGAACCCACGGTACCGTCGCCGGTACGCCTGATTTCGAGTCAGGTACATTCGACCACTCTGCCACCTCTCCGGTAACTTGGTCGACCTTGCGGCGAAACCAAGATTATAGCGATGTTGCGCCCGCCTTTGCAAGCGGCTTGCGCAATAATTTTTACGCCTCCGGTTGCAGCGTTGTGATGCCGCCCATATACGGCTGCAGCGCCTTCGGCACGGTCAGCGAACCATCGGCATTCTGGTAGTTCTCGAGAATCGCCACCAGCGTGCGGCCCACGGCCAGGCCCGAGCCGTTCAGCGTGTGCACGAGTTCCGGCTTGCCCTGCCCCGCGCGGAAGCGGGCCTGCATGCGGCGCGCCTGGAAGTCGCCCATGCTCGAGCACGAGCTGATCTCGCGGTAGGTGTTCTGCGCCGGAATCCACACCTCGATGTCATAGGTCTTGGTGCTGCCGAAGCCCATGTCGCCCGTGCAGAGCACCACGGTGCGGAACGGCAGTTCCAGCTTCTTGAGGATGGCCTCGGCATGGCCGGTCATCTGCTCGAGCGCGTCCATCGACTGCTCGGGCGGCACCACCTGCACCATCTCCACCTTGTCGAACTGATGCTGGCGGATCATGCCGCGCGTGTCCTTGCCGTACGAGCCTGCTTCCGAGCGGAAGCACGGCGTGTGGGCGACGTAGCGCAGCGGCAGCTTGTCGCCGGCCACGATGGCGTCGCGGACCATATTGGTCAGCGGCACTTCGGCGGTCGGGATCAGGTAGAAGTTCTCGATGGTGTCCTGGCCATCCTCGCCGCCGACCTTGCGCGGCACCTTGAACAGGTCGTCCTCGAACTTGGGCAGTTGGCCCGTGCCACGCATCGACGCGGCATTGACGATGTACGGCACGTACATCTCGGTGTAGCCGTGCTCGAGCGTGTGGGTGTCCACCATCAGCTGCACCAGCGCGCGGTGCATGCGCGCCAGGCCGCCACGCAGGAAGGAGAAGCGCGAGCCGGTCACGCGCGTGGCGGTCTCGAAGTCGAGGCCGAGCTTCGCGCCCACGTCCACGTGGTCCTTGACCTCGAAGTCGAACGTGCGCGGCGTGCCGACGCGGCGTACCTCGACATTGCCGGTCTCGTCGCTGCCCACCGGCACGCTCGCGTCCGGCAGGTTCGGGACCGACATGATCGCGTCGTGGATCTGTTCCTGGATCTCGGCCAGGCGCTGGGCCGACGCCTTCAGCGTGTCGCCAATGCCGGCGACCTCGGCCATCGGGCCGGAGGCGTCTTCGCCCTTGCCCTTGAGCATGCCGATCTGCTTCGACAAGCTGTTGCGGCGCGCCTGCAGGTCTTCGGTCTGCGTTTGCAGTTGCTTGCGTTCGGCCTCGAGGGCCTGGAACGTCGCCACGTCGAGTTGAAAACCGCGCGTGGCCAGCCGTTGGGCCACGGCGTCGATGTCTTTGCGGAGCAGCTGGATGTCGAGCATGTTGCGGGAGCGATGGATGTGCAGTGCCGGCGACATGCCGGCGATGGGCGCCATTTTACTGCACCGGCACCCCCTGCCGCGACGGAGTCAGCGCCCTTTTCCAGCCTTGTTCGGCATTTTCAGAGTCGTCTCACTCTTTCTCACCGCCCTTGTCCGGCCGATGTTCGCGATGCCAGGCCGCGTCGAGGTCGCGCAGATGGCGCAGTTTGTCGCTGATCTTGCCTTCCAGGCCACGTGGTGTGGGCTGGTACCAGTCCTGGCGGCGGAGGTCGTCGGGCAGGTAGTGCTCGCCGGCGGCGTAGGCCTCGGGCTCGTCGTGCGCGTAGCGGTAGGCGTGGCCGTAACCGAGTTCCTTCATCAGCTTGGTCGGCGCGTTGCGCAGGTGCACCGGCACCTGGCGCGACTTGTCCTTGGCCACGAAGGCCCGCGCGGCGTTGTAGGCGTTGTAGCCGGCATTCGATTTCGGGGCGACGGCGAGGTACAGCAGCGCCTGGGCCAGCGCCAGTTCGCCCTCGGGCGAGCCGAGCCGCTCGTAGGTCTCAGCCGCATCTAATGTGATGCGCGCAGCACGTGGATCGGCCAGCCCGATGTCCTCCCAGGCCATCCGCACGATGCGCCGCGCGAGGTAGCGCGGATCGGCGCCGCCATCGAGCATGCGGCAGAACCAGTACAGCGTGCCGTCCGGATCGGACCCGCGCACGGACTTGTGGAGCGCGCTGATCTGGTCGTAGAACGCATCACCGCCCTTGTCGAAGCGGCGCAGGTTCTCGGCCAGCGCGCTGCCCAGCAGCGGCGTGTCGATGCGGTCCTGCCCCGCGTTGCGGGCCGCGCGCGCGACGATCTCGATATTGTTCAGCAGCTTGCGCCCGTCGCCGTCGGCCGAGCCGACGATCAGCTGGAGCGCCTCGTCCTCCCAGGTCAGCCCGCCCAGTTCCTCGCTGGCGCGCAGCACGAGCTGCTTCAGTTCGGCGTCGTCCAGACTCTTGAGCACGTAGACGGCCGCCCGGGACAGCAGCGCGCCGTTGACCTCGAACGATGGGTTTTCCGTGGTGGCGCCGATGAACGTGAACAGGCCGCTTTCCACGTGCGGCAGAAAGGCATCCTGCTGGCTCTTGTTGAAGCGGTGCACTTCGTCGACAAACACCAGCGTGCGGCGGCCGTGGGCGCGGTACTGCTCGGCGCGCTCCACCGCCTCGCGGATGTCCTTGACGCCCGACAGCACGGCCGACAGCGCGATGAACTCGGCATCGAACGCGCTGGCCATCAGCCGCGCCAGCGTGGTCTTGCCCACGCCGGGCGGACCCCACAGAATCATCGAATGCGGCTCGCCGGACGCGAACGCCACGCGCAGCGGCTTGCCAGCCCCCAGCAGATGCTGCTGGCCGATGACTTCGTCGATGGTGCGCGGGCGCAGGCGTTCCGCCAGCGGCTGCCGGGAACGTTCAGGGGGGTCGGAAAACAGCGAATCCGCCACGATGGTTCTACCTCTTGGATCTGGGCGCGCGCGGCCTGGCCGCGGCGCGGAACGTGACAGTGTAGACCATCGCCCGATGGCCTAAAGAATCCCTTCAACCTTGCCGATAACATCCAATGGCCCGCGTATCACCCGACCGGGCGTGGCAGATTCATCGGTTACAAGTTCGAGGATCCCTATGCTGCGTTACCGCATGCTGTTGTTCAAGATGTCCCGCCTCGCGAGCAAGAACAAGCTCAGCGGCGTGGAAGAAATCTCGTTGGCAGGGCAGTTTTCCGAAATGATCGGATCGCAGGAGGAGGCCGACCGCCTGATCGAGGATCTGGTCGACCATGAGAACCCGCAGGTACGCCGCATCGGACTGTCCGCGATCCGGCGCTCGCGCCGCTTCGGCGGTCGGATGCTGATGCCCGCGCTGCTGCGCCGGCTGGCCGATGTGGAAGGCTGGCTGCGCCATGACGCGGTGTGGATCGTCCAGGAAGGCCAGTTCGATGGCGCCGAACTGCGCGCGGCGCTGCGCCGCGTGGCCGGCAACGTGCGGCTGCCGCAGGACGCGGTGCGGGCCAAGGCCAATCCGGCCGATGGTCCGCTGCACGCGGCCGTGCGCGCGCGCCAGGCGCTGGACGTGCTGATCAAGAAATCGGCGGAAGCGCACAATGCAGCACTTGCTGCCGGCGGCGGCCTGCCCGGCGCCACCGATGGCCAGCCCTATGCCCAGGGCTCGGTCGGCCATATCCGCGCCGTGCACCGGCAGTTGCAGCGCAAGATGGCAGGGCGCAAGCTCAACAGCAGCACCAAGCTGCGGTTCAAGAAGGTGGAAAGCCAGTATCCGCCCAACGACAACCGCCGCTTCCTCCTCTGATACCATGGGGCTCGCCTTGACGCTTACCTAGGTCTACCCAGGCTTGCCCAGCTTTTCCAACCCCGCCGGCCCGACGGCCGGCTCGCCAGGAGGAAGCCACTGCCATGGCCATCACGACCCGCATCCGCAAGAAGAAGCAATATCGGAAAGCCGTGTTGAAGTTGCGCGCCGCGATCAAGCGCGGCGACGAGGAAGCGATCAGGATCCGGCGCGAGAAACTGCAGAAGCTGCCGGTGCCGCGCCAGCGCTACGCGCGCGAGGCGCAGGCGTAGCGCCGCGGGCGTCAGCCCTCAGCCCTTGGCCCGGTCGGCCAGCGTCTTCATGGCATCCGCAGGCAGCGGGCCATGGCAGGTCCGCTCGCCACCGGCCACTCCCACCACCAGCCATACCTTGTCCGGCGCATCGGCCGGATGGAGCAGCCATGCCGGCCCACGCGCCGCATTGCTGGCCGGCAGGTCTTCCAGCACCCCGCTGTGCGCCGATTGGAGCAGCGTGGCGCACTGCGAGTGCGGCACGCGCGTGGCCTTGAGGAAGTCCGGATTGCCGAGCACTTCGGGCATGGCCGTATCCGATGCACGCAGGAAGGCATCCACGTCGAACCGATTGGCCGGCGCCTGGGCGCAGGCGGCCAGCAGCAGGACGGCGGCCCCGGCCAGCAGGCGGGGGGTCACGATGGACAGCGAGAACGACGGCGAAAAATCGGCGGGCATGGTGGGCCTCATTGCTTCATCACGTCGGCGCCCTTCGGCACCGTGAAGCGGAACGTGTCCGCCGGCAGCGACGGATTCTTCTGCATCGCCGAGAAGGTCAGCAGCGTGGTATTGCCGAAGGCATCGCGCAACTCCATCGCCTCCAGGTTGCCGGCCTTGAAGCCGATCTGGATCTTCTCGAACTGGGTGTCTTTCGACTTTGGCGTCAGCTCCAGCCATTCCACGCCGTCGCGCGTGGCGCCGTTCTTCACATCGAAATTCTTGCTCAGGTCGTTGCTCCCGAACAGGATGGCGGCCGGGCTCGAGCCCAGCGCGTTGTCCAGCTTGCGCTCGGTCACCTGGTTCAGGTCTTTATCGTAGATGAACAGCGTCTGGCCATCGGCCTGGAGCAGTTGCTCGTAGGGCTTGGTGTAGCGCCACGTGAACTTGCCGGGGCGCGAGAACGCGAAGGTGCCGCTGGACGTGCCGCCGGCCTTGCCTTCGCCGCCCTGCCCCTTGAGCTGTTTCTGGGTGAATTCGCCACGCGCGGTCTTCACGCTGGTCACAAAACTCTGCAGCTGGTCTGTCGCGGCGGCCTGGGCGGCCGATGCGGCAGCCGTCAGCAGCACAAGCGCGGCGCAGGTGGACGCAAGAATGCGATGTCGCATGGAGTCAGCCTTTCCTGAGTAGTGGATGCCCGGTTAGAGCCGGGCGCGGGGCGCCGGATTCCTGTGACCGGGGTAACGGTATGTTACGCGTCACATTTGACGCCGGCCACCCCTCGCCGCCCTTTGCCGCCCCGGACGCGTTCAGTCGTCGTCGCGCGCACCGGCCCCGGCGCCGGCCGGCACCAGGATGTCGCGGTTGCCGTTGCCCGACATGGCCGAGACCAGTCCGGCCTTCTCCATATCCTCGAGCAGCCGCGCGGCGCGGTTGTAGCCGATGCGCAAGTGGCGCTGCACCAGCGAGATCGACGCCCGGCGATTCTTGACCACCACCTCGACGGCCTGATCGTACAGCGGATCGGCCTCGCCGCCCCCGCCGCCAATGCCAGCGCCGCCGCCCAGGCTGTCGCCCGCGCCGTCGCCATCGACCAGCCCGCCTTCGAGAATGCCCTCGATATAGTTGGCCTCGCCGGACGCCTTGAGCTGCTCCACCACGCGGTGCACTTCCTCATCGGAGACGAAGGCGCCGTGCACGCGCACCGGAAACCCGGTGCCCGGCGCGAGGTAGAGCATGTCGCCCATGCCCAGCAGCGCCTCGGCGCCCTGCTGGTCGAGGATGGTGCGCGAGTCGATCTTGCTGCTGACCTGGAACGCGATCCGCGTCGGCACATTGGCCTTGATCAGGCCGGTAATCACATCCACGGACGGCCGCTGGGTGGCCAGCACCAAATGCAGGCCGGCCGCGCGGGCCTTCTGGGCGATACGGGCGATCAGTTCCTCGACCTTCTTGCCCACCACCATCATCAGGTCGGCCAGTTCGTCGATGACGATGACGATGGTCGGCAGCTTCTCGAGCGGCTCGGGGGCGTCCGGCGTCAGGCTGAACGGATTCGGCACCTTTTCCTCGCGCGCCGCCGCCTCATCGATCTTCTTGTTGTAGCCGGCCAGGTTGCGCACGCCCAGCTTGCTCATGAGCTTGTAGCGCCGCTCCATCTCGCCCACGGCCCAGTTCAGCGCGTTGCCGGCCTGGCGCATGTCCGTGACCACCGGGCAGAGCAGGTGCGGAATGCCCTCGTAGACGCTCATTTCCAGCATCTTCGGGTCGATCAGGATCAGGCGCACGGCCTCGGGCTTGGCCTTGTAGAGCAGCGACAGGATCATCGCGTTGATGCCCACCGACTTGCCCGAGCCAGTCGTGCCGGCCACCATGCAGTGCGGCATCTTGGCGAGGTCGGCCACCATCGGCTTGCCGGCGATGTCCTTGCCCAGCGCCATGGTCAGGCTGGACGCGCTTTCGTTGTAGACGTGGGAACCGAGAATTTCAGTCAGGCGAACGGTCTGGCGCTTGGGGTTCGGCAGCTCCAGCCCCATGTAGTTCTTGCCCGGGATGGTTTCCACCACGCGGATCGACACCAGCGACAGCGAACGCGCCAGGTCGCGCGCCAGATTGACGATCTGACTGCCCTTGACGCCGGTAGCCGGCTCGATCTCATAGCGGGTGATGACCGGCCCCGGGTAGGCGGCCACGACCTTGACTTCGACGCCGAAGTCCTTGAGCTTCTTCTCGATCAGCCGCGACGTGAATTCGAGCGTTTCGGCGCTCACCGTCTCCTGATGGGCCGGCACGGCGTCGAGCAGCGACAGCGGCGGCAGGTCGGAGTCCTGGATATCGGCGAACAGCGGCTGCTGCTTCTCGCGCTCCACCCGTTCGTGCTTGGGCACGGCCTGCGGGCGCACGATCTGCACCGGGGTGGCTTCCTCCTGGCGCACGCGCTGCACTTCCACGGTCTCGGTCCGTTCCACCTTGGCCGCGGCACCGATGATGCGGTCCTGCTTCTTCTCGCGGCGGGCCTTGAAGCCGAGGAACAGCGTTTCGACGAAGCCGCCGACGTGTTCGGCCACGGAGAGCCAGGAGAAATGGAAGAACAGCGACAGCCCGATGGCGAACATCAGCAGCAACAGCAGCGTGGCGCCGGAAAAGCCCAGCGCCAGTTGCAGCCAGCCGCCGAGCAGGTCGCCCAGCACGCCACCCGGGGCGCGCGGCAGCGCGGCGCGCAGCGGGTACATGCGGATGGCCTCGAGGCCCATGCTCGATACCAGCGTCAGGCCAAAGCCGATCCAGCTGATCGCCACGCTGTGCTGCGGATCCGGCACGCGCTCGGGGAGTTCGGCGGTCAGGGTGCGCCAGCCGCGCCAGCAGCGGCGCATCAGCAGCACGCTCCACCAGTAGGCGGAGAAGCCGAAGATGAAGAACAGCACGTCCGCCACCCAGGCGCCCACGCGGCCGCCCAGATTGTGGATATCGGCCACCTGGCTGGCGTGAGACCAGCCGGGGTCCGCCTTGCTGTAGCTGGCCAGCACGCACACGAAGCCGAGCGTAACGGCCAGCAGCAGGAACCAGCGCACCTCGCCCAGCAGCTTGGCGATTCGCGAGGGGAGTGCCGACGGGTCGGTCCGGGTAGTGGTGGTAGCGCGGGCCATGCCTTGGGTTCGGATGATCGCTTCAGATCGCTCGGGGTGGACGATGGCGGCCATTTTAACCTTGCGCGCGCTATCGGCCCCATTGGAATTTGCAACAGTCGGCAAACGCCAGCCCACTTATAATGGCGGTTTCGAGTTACACCGGCGCGAACGCAACACGCGCGTACGCCGGCCACAGGAACGCAACATGTCCGCAAAACACGCAAAAGTGCTGATTCTCGGGTCGGGTCCGGCCGGCTACACCGCCGCCGTCTACGCCGCCCGCGCCAACCTCCAGCCCGTGCTGATTACCGGCCTGGCCCAGGGCGGCCAGCTGATGACCACCACCGACGTGGAAAACTGGCCCGCCGACGCCAATGGCGTGCAGGGCCCGGACCTGATGCAGCGTTTCCTGGCCCATGCCGAGCGCTTCAACACCGAAATCATCTTCGATCACATCCACACGGCCAAGCTGACCGAGAAGCCGATCCGCCTGATCGGGGACTCGGGCGAGTACACCTGCGACGCGCTGATCATCGCCACGGGCGCCTCGGCGCAGTACCTGGGCCTGCCGTCGGAAGAGTCGTTCATGGGCCGCGGCGTGTCCGCCTGCGCCACCTGCGACGGTTTCTTCTATAAGAACCAGGAAGTCGCCGTGGTCGGCGGCGGCAACACGGCCGTGGAAGAGGCGCTGTACCTGTCGCATATCGCCAGCAAGGTCACCCTGATCCACCGCCGCGACAAGTTCAAGGCCGAACCGATCCTGGTGGACCGCCTGCTCCAGCGCGTCAAGGAAGGCCGCGTGGAACTGCGCTACGACCATACGCTCGATGAAGTGCTGGGCGATGAGTCGGGCGTGACCGGCCTGCGCATCCGCAGCACCAAGGACACCGCCAAGACCGAGGACCTGAAGCTGGCCGGCGTGTTCGTGGCGATTGGCCACAAGCCGAACACCGACCTCTTCGTGGGCCAGCTGGACATGAAGAACGGCTACATCGTGACCAAGAGCGGCCTGTCCGGCGATGCCACGGCCACCAACATCCCGGGCGTGTTCGCCGCCGGCGACGTGCAGGACCACATCTACCGCCAGGCCATCACCAGCGCCGGCACGGGCTGCATGGCCGCGCTGGACGCCCAGCGCTTCGTAGAGGCACTGCAGTAAGCGCCACGGCCTCCACCCCCTCCGCCATGGACGGCGCGGAGGCCGCTCCCCCTCGCAATCCCCTTATAATCGACGCCGAGCCCCCGGAGAATCTTTCCATGTCGCACGGCGCAAAATCCCCTTCCAAGCGCTTCGGCCTGCACGATCTGGCCGCGGTGCGTGACAATCTCAAGGCTGACGCCGAACGCCGCGAGGCCGAGCGCGTGGCCGCCGAAGCCGCCGCCCGCCGCGCCGACGAGGAAGCCAACGTCTTCCGCAGCAATGTCGGCCAGGTCAGCGCCCTGCGTGACCGTAACCACGTGGCGCATCCGCCCAAGCGTCCCCCGCCCGTCGCCATCCAGACCCAGCTTAACGACAAAGCCGTGCTGGAAGCCTCGTTGTCCGACGAATTCGATGTCGAGAATCTGCTCGATATCGACGAAACCATGTCGTTCCGGCGCCCCGGTATCGGCATCGACGTGGTCCGCAAGCTCCGCCGTGGCGAGTGGGTACCGCAAGACAAAGTGGACCTGCACGGCCTGCGCAGCGACGAGGCGCGCGAGGCACTGGCCGAATTCCTGCGCCGCTCGGTGCGCAACGGCGTGCGTTGCGTGCGCGTGATCCACGGCAAGGGCATCGGCTCGCCGGACAAGCTGCCCGTCCTCAAGGGCAAGGTGCGCAGCTGGCTGGTGCAGAAGGAGGAAGTCATCGCCTTCGTCCAGGCCCGCGAGTCGCTGGGCGGGGCCGGCGCCCTAATGGTCTTGCTGCGTCAGCCCCGCGCCTGATGTCGATGCACCTGCCGTTCGATCTGTTGATGGGGCGGCTGCCGCTGATCCTCCATGCGATGGAGGTGGTCGGCGTGCTCGCGTTTGCGATTTCGGGCGTGGTGGATGCGCGCAAGCAGCGGCTCGATGCCGTCGGCACGTTCATCGTCGCGTTCGCCACCGCGTTCGGCGGCGGCACCGTGCGCGACGTCCTGCTGGACCGGCGCCCGTTCTACTGGGTCGAGCACGAGTACTACGTGCTACTGATCTTCGCGATGTCGATCGGCGCGGCGATCGTATTTCGCGTGGTGAGCACGGTGGCCTCGAACCGGGCGATGCTGGTCGCCGATGCCATCGGCCTGGGGCTGTTCTCCGTCACGGGCACCTCGCTGGCGCTGGTGGCGCAGATGACGCCGACCGTGGCGGTGATGATGGGCATCATCTCGGCAGTGTTCGGCGGCGTGGTCCGCGACGTGCTCTGCAATGAAGTGCCGATGATCCTGCGCGACCGCTCGCCCTACGCCACCTGCTCGTTTGTGGGCTGCTGGGTCTATGTCGGCCTGACTTGGCTACGCGCCGACCAGGAGGCGGCGCTGCTGACCGGGGCGCTTGTCACGATCGCCATGCGCCTGCTGTCCGTACAGCTTGGCTGGAAACTGCCAAGCTAGCAGAACCCTCAGAAACGAAAAAAAGCCGGCGCTGGGCCGGCTTTTTTGCGTCTGGACGATGAGTCCCAATCAGACTGCGGCTTCGTCCTGCTCACCGGTGCGGATACGGATCACGCGCTCGATCTCGGTCACAAAGATCTTGCCGTCACCGATCTTGCCCGTGTGGGCAGCCTTCACGATCGAATCGAGCACGGTGTCGAGCTGGTTCTCGGCCACGACCACTTCGATCTTGATCTTCGGCAGGAAATCGACCACGTACTCGGCGCCACGATACAGCTCGGTGTGGCCCTTCTGGCGGCCGAAGCCCTTTACCTCAGTCACGGTGAGGCCGGTCACGCCCACATCCGCCAGCGCCTCGCGCACTTCGTCGAGCTTGAACGGTTTGATGATGGCGGTAATCTGCTTCATGGCTGGCCTCTATTTGTGTTTGTCGGAAGATGACAGATTCTAGCCCGAAACCCGCCTCGGGATTGCGGGTATGGGCACACTTGGCCCCTTCGCCCCGGTTCGATCAGTCCGGAATCCGGGCCAGATCACGCACCCAGACCGCCGACTCCCCGTCGCTCGGGGCGCGCCAGTCGCCACGCGGCGAAAGCGACCCGCCCGAGCCCACTTTCGGGGCATTCGGCACGCAGGACCGCTTGAACTGGCTGGTGCGGAAGAATCGGTCGACGAAAATCCCCAGAACGCGCTTGATCTCGGCAAGTTCGTAGGCGTTACGCGCAACATGCGGCCCGTTCGGCCATTCGCCGCGCGCCACGTCGCCCCAGGCGCTGAGCGCCAGGAAGGCCACCTTGCTGGGCGAAAACCCGAAGCGCAGCGTGTAGTAGAGGTTGAAATCCTGCAATTCATACGGCCCGATGACCTGCTCGGTCTTCTGGCCCGGCGCCTTGTCCTGGCCGTCCGCAGCTGTGCCGCCGGGCACCAGTTCGGGGCTGATATCGGTGTCGAGCACGGCCGTCAGCACCGCTTCCCCGCCCTCCGCCACCTGGCCCGTTTCGGCCACCCAGCGCACCAGATGGCTGATCAGCGTCTTCGGCACGCTGGCGTTGACGTTGTAGTGGGACATATGGTCACCCACCCCATAGGTACACCAGCCGAGCGCCAGCTCGCTGAGGTCGCCGGTGCCAATCACGATGGCGTGATTGTGGTTGGCCAGCCGGAACAGGTGGTTGGTGCGCTCGCCGGCCTGCACGTTCTCGAAGGTCACGTCGTAGACCGGCTCGCCTTTCGCGTAGGGATGGTCGAGATCTTTCAGCATCGCCATGCAACTGGGACGAATATCGATCTCGCGCGCCGTGCAGCCAATCCAGGCCATCAGTTGCCGCGCCTGATCGAGCGTGCGGTCGCTGGTGGCGAAGCCCGGCATGGTGTAGCCGAGGATATTGGCGCGCGGCAGGCCCAGGCGGTCCATCGCGGCGGCGCAGACCAGCAGGGCATGGGTGGAATCCAGCCCACCCGAGACGCCGATAACCACCTTCGAAATCTTGCTCGACGACAGCCGCTGCACCAGCGCCTGCACCTGGATGTTGTAGACCTCCATGCAGCGCTCGTCGCGGCGGCGCGGATCGGCCGGCACATAGGGGAAGCGCTCTACCTTGCGCGCGAGCGGCAGGTTCTGCGTCGTGGGCACGTCCACGCGGAAGGAGACGATCTCGAATTTCTCGACTTCCTCGCGATGACGGCGCACCGAATGGCCGAAGGTGGTCTGGTGCATGCGCTCGCGCGAGAGCCGCTCCAGGTCCACATCGGCCGTCAACAGGTGGGAACGGTCCGAAAACCGCTCCGATTCGCCCAGAAGTTCCCCGTTCTCGTAGATCAGCGCCTGGCCGTCCCAGGCCAGGTCGGTGGAGGACTCCCCCTTGCCCGCCGAGGTGTACAGGTAGGCCGCCAGGCAGCGTGCCGACTGCTGCGACACCAGCTGGTGCCGGTAGCCGGACTTGCCGATGACGATATTCGACGCCGACAGGTTCACCAGCACGGTGGCCCCGGCCAGCGCGGCGAACGACGACGGCGGCACCGGCACCCAGACGTCCTCGCAGATTTCCACATGGAAACGGAAGAACGGGATGTTCTCGATCTCGAACAGCAGCCCCGCGCCGAATGGCACCGTGGCACCGAGCAGCGAGATACGGCCCTCGGTGGGGGCGCAGTCCGCCGCGCTGAACTGGCGCGCCTCGTAGAATTCCCAATAGTTCGGCAGGTAACTCTTTGGCACCACGCCCTGGATGGCGCCGTTGGCCACCACCACGGCGCAGTTGAATAGCTGATGTTCCACCACCAGCGGCATCCCGACCACCAGCGCGGCCGGCAGCGACACCGAGGCTTCCACGATGCGCTGGAGCGCCAGTTCGCACTCGCGCAGCAGCGCGCGCTGATGGAACAGGTCGTCGCAGGTGTAGGCCGACAGGCCCAGTTCCGGGAACGCGACCAGCGCCGCGCCGCCTTGCACGGCCTGGCGGGCCAGCTCCAGGGTCTGGTCGGCGTTATAGGCCGGATCCGCCACGCGGCACTCGGGCACGCCCACGGCCACGCGCGCAAAGCCGTGGGAATACAGGTTGAAGAACGGATGAGTCATGTCTGGCCTTCGGATTCGGGACGCCCGCATGCCGGCGCGGCAATCGGCGTGATGCCTGTCATTCTACGATGCGCACCGCGCAACCGTCGTGCACGCCACCTGCGGCCCATGGCTGCGCCGCCGCACGTCTTCCGGTAGACTCGTCCGGCACCTGACGGACGTCAGACGGATCAAATAATCTTCAATTCTTGAGTGGGATCGGGCGGAATGCAGTCGGAATCGTGTCAGCCGGTGAGTGCACAGCCGGACACCCCGGTGGCCAACTACCGGACGGAGATCGTCCTGGACCTGGCCGAGGTGCCAGCCGCCGACTGGGACGCCCTCGTGGCCGCCCAGCCCGACGCCACGCCCTTCCTGCGCCACGCCTTCCTGCACGCGATGCACACCAGCGGCAGCGCCACCGACGACACCGGCTGGTCGCCGCGCTTCCTGACGCTCTGGGTACAAGACGGGGTGCAAGCCGGCCACGGCACGGGCCGCGACCGGCTGGCCGCTGCGATGCCGCTCTACGCGAAATCGCATTCCTACGGCGAGTATGTGTTCGACTGGGCCTGGGCCGACGCCTATCGCCAGCACGACGTGCCCTACTACCCCAAGTGGCTGTCCGCCATTCCGTTCACGCCGGTGCGCGGCGCCCGGCTGCTGGCCGAGGACGACATCGCCCGCCGCCTGCTGCTGCGCTTTGCGCTGGCGTTGGCCGAGGAATCGGGCATGTCCTCGCTGCACGTGCTGTTTCCGTCCGACCATGAGGCCGATTTGATGGACGAAGCCGGCATGATGATGCGGCATGGCGTGCAGTTCCACTGGACCAACCCCGGCTACGCCGACTTTGGCGCCTTTTTGGCCACGCTTTCGCAGAAGAAGCGCAAGAATATCCGCGCGGAGCGCCGGCGCGTGGCGGAGGCAGGCATCACCTTCCGGCAGCTGCGCGGGGCGGAGATCGACGATGAGGCGTGGAAGTTCTTCAACCGCTGCTATCGCCAGACCTACCGCGAGCACCATTCGTCGCCCTACCTGAATCTGGACTTTTTCCGGCGCATCGGCGAGACCATGCCCGAGAACCTGCTGCTGGTGGTAGCCACCCGTGACGGCCGCGACATCGCCAGTTCGCTGGTCGTGTTCGATACCGATCCACGCGTCAGCACGCTCTATGGCCGCTACTGGGGCGCGCTGGAGCACCACCCGTGCCTCCACTTCGAGACTGCGTACTACCAGCCGCTCGAATTCTGCATCGCCGAGGGCCTGCGCACCTTCGAAGGCGGCGCGCAGGGCGAGCACAAGATGGCGCGCGGCTTCCTGCCGGTGGCCACGCGGTCCGCGCACTGGCTGGCGCACCCGTCCTTCGCCGATGCAGTGGAGCGCTTCCTGGCCCGCGAGCGCCAGGGCATCGACGCCTATCTCGACGAGTTGAACGATCACAGCCCCTTTGCCCGGGGCGAATAAAAAACCCGCCAACTGGCGGGTTTTTTATCGATCATCGATCTGGTGCGAACCAGCTTACTTCTTGAAGTTCGCCACGCCGTCGGTGATTTCCTTGTGGGCTTCTTCGATGCCGGCCCAGCCGTCCACCTTGACCCACTTGCCGGCCTCAAGTGCCTTGTAGTGCTCAAAGAAGTGCTTGATCTGGTCGAGCGTGTTTTGCGGCACGTCGGACAGGCCCTTCATGAAGGCGGTAGCCGGGCTCAGCTTGTCCACGGGCACGGCCACCAGCTTGGCGTCCACGCCGGACTCGTCGGTCATCTTCAGCATGCCGAGCGCACGGCAGCGCACCACCGCGCCGGCCAGGATCGGGAACGGCGTCAGCACCAGCACGTCCACCGGGTCGCCGTCACCGGACAGCGTTTTCGGAATGAAGCCGTAGTTGGCCGGGTAGCGCATGCCCGTGCCGATGAAACGGTCGACGAACAGCAGGCCGGTTTCCTTGTCGGCCTCGTACTTCACCGGATCGCTCTGAGCCGAAATCTCGATGATGACGTTGAAATCGTTGGGAAGGTCCTTGCCCGGGGAGACGAGGTTGAAGCTCATGCGAGTTCTCCGAATGCCAGTGTTGTGGGATGGCGGGCATTATAGCGGTTCGCTCCTGACCCCACGCTGACAAGCACTGCAGCCGTGCCGCGCCCGAAGTACCAAGTGCCTTGCGCGGCGCGCACGGTGCGCGATAATGCGGCATTCCCGATTCAGCAGTCGCTCCATACCCGAGCACGGAGATAAGCATGCACGCCCAGCACTTCGTCGCCAACCGCCTGATCGCCCCCGATTCCGGCCTGCGCATCAAGGTTTTCGATCCCTCCAACGGCGAGCCGTTCGCCGAGATTGCCCGTGGCAACAGCACGGACATCAGCGTGGCCGTGCTGGCCGCCCGCCAGGCCGCCGAGGGCGCCTGGGGTGCCATGGCACCTGCAGAGCGTGTCCGCCTGTTGAACCGCGTGGCCGTCAAGCTGATGGACCACGAGGACGAACTGGCCGCGCTGGAGGCCCGCGACACCGGCAAGCCGCTGCGCCAGGCCCGCGCGGACGCCCGCGCCGTGGCCCGCTATTTCGAGTTCTACGCCGGCGCGGCGGACAAGCTGCACGGCCAGACCATCCCCTACCAGCCCGGCTACACGGTGCTGACCGTGCGCGAGCCGCACGGCGTGACGGGCCACATCATCCCCTGGAACTACCCGCTCCAGATCTTCGGCCGCAGCGTCGGCGCGGCCCTGGCCACCGGCAACGCCTGCGTGGTCAAGCCTGCGGAGGATGCCTGCCTGTCCCTGCTGCGCGTGGCCGAACTGGCTGCCGAGGCCGGCCTGCCGGAAGGCGCGCTCAATATCGTCACTGGCTATGGCCACGAGGCCGGCGCCGCGCTGGCCCGCCATCCGGGCATCAACCATATCTCCTTCACGGGCTCGCCCGAGACCGGCAAGATCGTCGCCCAGCTGGCGGCCGAAAACCATGTGCCGGTGACGCTGGAACTGGGCGGCAAGTCCCCGCAGATCGTGTTTGCCGATGCCGACCTGGACGTGCTACTGCCCGTCATCGTCAACGGCATCGTCCAGAACGCCGGCCAGACCTGCTCGGCCGGCAGCCGGCTGCTGGTGGAGCGCTCTGTCTACGAGACCCTGCTGGACCGGCTCTCGGGCGTGTTCGAGTCGCTGCGCGTGGGGCCGTCCCAACTCGACCTCGAATGCGGCCCGCTGATCAGCCGCAAGCAGCAGCAACGCGTCTGGGACTTCGTTTCCGATGCCCAGCACGCCGGTATTGCGGTGATGGCGCAGGGCCAGATCGTCGGCGAGGCCCCGGAGTCTGGCTACTACCAGGTGCCGATGCTGTTCCGCGACGTGCCGCCCACGCACCGGCTGGCCCAGGAGGAAGTCTTCGGCCCGCTGCTGGCGGCGATGCCCTTCGATAGCGAGGAAGAAGCGCTGCGCCTCGCCAACGGCACCGCCTACGGGCTGGTGGCCGGCCTGTGGACGCGCGACGGCGCCCGCCAGCTGCGGCTGGCCCGCAAGCTGCGCGCCGGCCAGGTCTTCATCAACAACTACGGCGCCGGCGGCGGCGTGGAGCTGCCGTTCGGCGGCACCGGCCAGTCGGGCTACGGCCGCGAGAAGGGCTTCGAGGCCCTGTACGGATTCACCACTCTGAAAACCATCGCCATTCAACATGGGTAACATCAATTTTCTGTCGATCGCGTTCGCCATCTTCTTTTTCTGGATGGCCTGGCATGTCCGGAACAAGCGTGCCACCAACCCGTCCGGCATGCCCCGCCTGCAGGTGTTCAAGCGCAAATGGGGCGACACCGTGGGCGACCGCGTCCACTGGTGCCTCTACGTGGCCCTGCCCTTCCTGCTGGCCGTGATGATGGTGGCCAACGCCCTGCGCGGACGGGGGCCGTTCTCGCACTAGTTAACTAGCAGCATGCCCGCCAGCGGCGCCAAGACCGCGACGGGCCTATCGATATAGGAGACAGCAACATGGCAAGACTGGCTGGCAAGGTGGCCGTGGTCACGGGCGGTGGCTCGGGCTTCGGCGAAGGCATCGCCCATACGTTCGCGCGCGAAGGCGCCGCCGTGATGGTGGCCGACCTGAACCTGGAGGCGGCCGAGCGCGTCGCCGCCGCGATCCGCGAACAATATGGCGAGACCGGTGGCAACGCCCGCGCCGTCCGCGCCGACGTGGCCCAGGGCGACGACGTGGCCGCCATGCGCGACGCCACGCTGGCCGCCTTCGGCGACGTGAACATCGTGGTCAACAACGCCGGCACCACCCATCGCAACAAGCCGATCCTGGAGATCACCGAGGACGAGTTCGACCGCGTCTACGCGGTCAACGTCAAGAGCATCTACTGGTCGGCCCGGCACTTCATCCCCCACTTCCGCCAGCGCGGCGGCGGCAACTTCGTCAACGTGGCTTCCACCGCCGGCATCCGGCCCCGCCCAGGGCTGGTCTGGTACAACGGCAGCAAGGGCGCCGTCATCACGGCCAGCAAGGCCATGGCGGCCGAACTCGGCCCGGACAACATCCGCGTGAACTGCGTCAACCCGGTGATCGGAGCCACCGGCCTGCTCGAACAGTTCATGGGCCTGCCGGACACCCCCGAGAACCGCGCCAAATTCCTCGCCACGATCCCCATGGGGCGCATGTCCACCCCGCAGGACGTGGCCAATGCCTGCCTCTACCTCGCCTCGGACGAGGCGGCGTTCATCACCGGCACCTGTATCGAAGTGGACGGCGGGCGCTGCGTGTAGCGCCCGCCCCCTTCACAACCCGCGGCAACGTCTTATAAGAACCCAATGAGGAGACATTCATGACAACGACCGCAGTGAACCCCGGCGTGCGCGACGCCGGTTTCGAAGACGCCACCTACCGCAAGGTGAGCTGGCGCCTCGTGCCCTTCCTGTTGCTGTGCTACGTGGTGGCCTACCTGGACCGCGTGAACGTGGGCTTCGCCAAGCTCCAGATGCTCAACGACCTCAAGTTCAGCGAGACCATCTACGGGCTGGGTGCCGGCATCTTCTTCATCGGCTACTTCCTGTTCGAGGTCCCCAGCAACGTAATCCTGCATCGCGTGGGCGCGCGCATCTGGATCGCCCGGATCATGATCACCTGGGGCTTGATCTCGGCGTCGATGATGTTCGTGACCACGCCGACGATGTTCTACGTGCTGCGTTTCCTGCTTGGCGTGGCCGAAGCGGGATTCTTCCCCGGCATCATCCTGTACCTGACCTACTGGTACCCGGCGGAGCGGCGCGGGCGCACCACTACGTTCTTCATGACGGCTATCGCGCTCTCGGGCGTGATCGGCGGGCCGCTGTCCGGCTGGGTCATGCAGGCGTTCGATGGCCACAACGGCTGGTCCGGCTGGCAGTGGATGTTCCTGCTCGAAGGCATTCCGTCGATCCTGGTCGGCCTGTGGGTGCTCGCCTACCTCGATGACCGCATCCGCCACGCCAAGTGGCTGACCGAGGACGAGAAGGCGCTGCTCGAGCGCAATATCGCCAACGAGGAGCAGCACAAGGAAGACCCGCCGATCCGCAAGGTGCTGTCCAGCCCGCGCGTCTGGCTGATGAGCGCGATCTACTTCTGCTTCGTGATGGGCCTCTACGGCGTGAGTTTCTGGCTGCCGACGATCATCAAGCAGACCGGCGTGAAGGGCGCGCTGGACATCGGCCTGCTGACGGCGATTCCCTACGGCTGCGCGGTGATCGGCATGATCCTGGTGGCGTATAGCGCCGACAAGCGGGGCGAGCGGCGCTGGCATATCGCGCTGCCGGCGCTGGCCGGGGCGGTGGGGCTGGTGCTGTCGGTGCAGTGGCATGGCGACACCACGCTGGCCATGGTGGCGCTGACGCTGGCCACCATCGGCATCCTGACCACGCTGCCGCTGTTCTGGAGCCTGCCCACGGCCTTCCTGGCCGGCACGGGCGCGGCGGCTGGTATCGCCCTGATCAACTCGCTTGGCAACCTGGCCGGCTTTATCAGCCCCTACGCGGTGGGCTGGCTCAAGGACCTGACCCAGAGCACCGACTCGGGCATGTATCTGCTGGCGATCTGCCTGGTGGCGGGCGCGGCGCTGACGCTGTCGGTGCCGGCGACGATGGTGAATCGCAAGGCTTGACGCTATTGGCTTCGGCCAACGCCGTCCCTCTCCCCCGCCCCTCTCCCGGAGGGAGAGGGGAGAACACCGGGAGCATCTGAAACGCCAACTGTTGTCTCCCCTCTCCCGCTTGCGGGAGAGGGGTCGGGGGAGCGGGCCGGCGCGTCAAGCCCTCAGGCGTCGCCCAGCATCTGAGCCACCGAGCCGGCAGCGTTGCCGGCCTTCTCGCCGATCAGCTGGCGCAGCGTACGCAGCAGTTCATCCTCATTGAACGGCTTGCCCAGATAGACGTTCACGCCGATCTCGGCCGCGTAGCGGCGGTGCTTCTCGGCCGTACGTGACGTAATCATCACCACCGGCATGTGCGTGGTGCGGCTATCGGCGCGGACGTTGCGCGTGAGGTCGAAGCCGTCCATGTTCGGCATCTCGATATCCACGAGCATCGCGTCCGGCATCACCTCCTGCAACTGCCGCAGCGCATCCACGCCATCGCGCGCCAGCACCACCTGGTAGCCCGCGCGCGTCAGCAGCCGCTGGCTGGCCTTGCGCACCGTGAGCGAATCGTCGACCACCATCACGGTAGGCAGCGTCATCAGGCCCGAGACCGGCCGGGCATCCCCTGCCCCGACGAACTCGGCCACCGCGCCGGTGTTGTCGGTCGATGCCAGAAGCGCCGTCGGCGTCACCTCGCCGCGCTCGCGCACGAACCGCTGCGCCAGCACCACCGGGTTGTAGATCAGCACGATCTCGCCGTCGCCGAGCGTGGTGGCGCCGGCAATGCCTTCCAGACGCGCGAGGTGGGGGCCGATGTGCTTCACCACCACTTCGCGGTTGCCGATCACCTCGTCCACATGCACCGCCACGCGGTCCGCGCCCGAGCGCACCACCACCACGGGCGAATACTTCCGGCCCGAGGCAATCGCCGCGCTCTCTTCGAGCAGCGTGCCGAAATAGTAGAACGGCGCTTCCACACCGGCGCCCGGACCCGTCGTCGCGCCGAAGCGGCCGGCGTTGTAGGCCTCCAGCAGCGGCTTTTCGCGCAGCTGGTGGACCTGGTCGATCATGCCGCTCGGCATCGCATACAGGCGGCCGCCCAGCGAGACCAGCAGCACCTGCGTGATGGCCGTGGTCAGCGGCAGGTGCACCGTGAAGCTGGTGCCCCGGCCCGCCTCGGTGGAGAGCGTGATCCGGCCGCCCAGCGCCACGGTTTCGGCCCGGACTACGTCCATGCCCACGCCGCGCCCGGCCAGCTCGGACACCTCGTCCGCCGTCGAGAAGCCCGGCGTGAAAATCATCTCGGTCAGGCGCGCGTCGCTGGCGTCTTCCTCGTGCGTCAGCAACTGGCGGCTGATGGCCCGCTCGCGGATACGCCCGAGGTCCAGCCCGCCACCGTCGTCGAAGAAGGTCAGCACCACCTCGTTGCCTTCCTGCTGCACTTCCAGCGTCAGCGCGCCCGTGGTGGACTTGCCCACTGCGCGGCGTGCGTCCGCCGGCTCGATGCCGTGCACCACGGCATTGCGGATCAAGTGCTCGATCGGGCCAGCCATGCGGTCCAGCACCGAGCGGTCGATCTCCACCGTGCCGCCCTTGATCAGCAGGCGCACTTCCTTGCCGGTTTCGGTGGCCGACTGGCGCGCCACGCGGTACAGGCGCTCGGCCAGTGCATCGAACTGCACCATGCGGGCCTGCATCAGCCCGCGTTGCAGGCCGCGCGTGAGCCGGGCCTGTGCGGCGAGGTCACCCGAGGCGCGGTCGAAGCCGCGCTGCAGGTTCTGCTCCACCGTGGCCACGTCGTTCACGGACTCGGCCATCATCCGCGTCAGTTCCTGGAACCGCGTGAAGCGGTCGAACTCGAGCGGATCGAAGTCCGGGCTCTGCTGCGTATCGGCAATCCGCGACGCCATCTGCGTCTCGGCCTGGATTTCGATCTCGCGCAACTGGGTGCGCAGACGCCCCACGTTGTCGTTCAGTTCGCCGAGGTAGGCGCGCAGCGCTTCCAGCTCGCTGTCCAGCCGGGCGCGCGTGGCGCCGACTTCGCCGGCGTCGTTGATCAGCGTGTCCAGCGCCCGGGCCTGCACGCGCACCAGCGCGCGCTGGCGGTCGGCCTCCGGGGCCTTGGTAGCAGTGGCCGGCAGTTGCGGAGCGGCCGTGGCCAGTGCGGTGCCCGGGGTGTCGATCGATGCCGTGATGGCAGCCGGCGCATTGGCCGAGGCAGCGGGCACTGCGTCCGGCTCGACCAGCCCGTTCACCACATCGGCATCGTCCACCGGCAGCAGGCGGCCGTTCTGGAGCGCGTCCACGTGCGCGAGGATCCGGTCGTACCAGGCGTAGAGCTTGCCGAACAGGTCCGGCGTCACGCGCTGGCCGCGCACGGAGGCTTCCAGCAGCGTTTCCATTTCATGCGCCGCCTGCCCCAGCGCCATCGCGCCGGCCATGCGGGCGCTGCCCTTGAGCGTGTGCAGCGCGCGCAGCACCAGCCCGCCCTGCTGCGTCTCCTCGGGCGTGGCTTCCCAGGTGCGCACCAGCTTGCCGAGTTCGGGCAGGCTGCCGTGCGCCTCCTCCAGGAAGATGTCGACCAGATCGGCGTCCAGCGACGACGCGTCGAGCGATTCGTCCGACTGCGGCACCTCCGGCGACTGCGCGGAGACATGGGCGACAGCCACCTGCTCATGACGCGGCGCCGTCGGCATGGCGATGACCACGGCATCGTGCACCGGAGTGACCGGGCTGATGGGCGTTAGCGTCGGCGGGGCCACCGGCGGCAGCGAGGTGATCGGCGTCAGCTTGGCCGGCGCATCGGTCACGGCCGGCAGTGCCGGGGTCGGCGCGGCCGGTTCGGTAACGGGCGGCAGCGGCGACAGCGGCGTGGCCTGCAGGATCTGGGTATTGCCGAATAGCTGCGCGACCGAGCCTTCCTGGTCCGCCTGCGCCTGCTCGCCCGTCACGGTGGCGCGCGGGCGCATCAGCGCGCGTTCGCCGAAATCGTTCAGGTCACGGCACAGCGCCGGGTCGGCATCGGGCCAGACCCCGGCGGCGAACTGGTGCAGCATCGCGCGCAGCCGCTCCACGGCCTGCTCGAGCAGGCGGAAGTCGCCCGGATGCATCACCACGGGGTGGCGGCCCAGCAGCAACAGCAGTTGTTCGAGGGCCTCGGCGATGTCGCGCACCGGCTCCAGCCCCACCGTGGAGGCGCTGCCCTGCAGCGTATGCGCCACGCGCAGCGCCAGCTCGCTCGGGCACGGATGGTTCTCGTGCTTCCACTCGGACAGGTCGGTGGCGAACTGGCGCACCAGATCGTCGGCCTCCTGCAGGTAGACGTTGTAGAGCGCCAGCCCGATGCGCACCGGGCCAATCACCTTGTAGTGGTCGTCGTCGCTGGCCAGCCCGCCCGAGAGGCGGAACGGCAGCACATTGCTGTCCTCGGCCTCGGCCGCCGGCTGCTCAGGGGCGACCGGCTGCGCCGGGGCGGCCTGCCCGGGCGCGTTGGCCTGGGCGTGGGCCAGCAGGGCATCGAGCGAATCGATGGCATCTTCCGGCGCGGCGGCGGGCGCATCGGCAGACAGATCGGCCTGACCGGGCTCGCGCACGGCCTGAGCTTCCGCCACAAGCGCGGCGATGTCGCGCTGGGTGCCGGCGTCGGCCTGCAGGGCGACGGCCCATTCGCGCAGCAGATCGTGCGCGTGGTGCAGCAGCGCCAGCAGCGCGGGCATCGGCTCGCGTGCCTCGGCAATCCACAGGTTCATCACCTGTTCGATAGCCCACGCGGCCTCGCCGTAGCGGTTCAGGCCGACCATGCGGCTGGAACCCTTGAGCGTGTGGAAGGCGCGGCGTGTGCGGCTCAGCACGTCGGCGTCGCGCAGCGCGTCGAGCCCGCCGGGCAAGTCGGCGGCGATGTTGCCGAGCACTTCCTCGGCTTCGGACAGGAAGATCTCGAGCAGTTCGGCGTCGACCCCGGCGGCGTCGCTGGGCATCGGGGCGGACGGCGCGGCGGACGAGGCCAGCCCGGCGGCGGGCATCGGGTCGGCCAGCGCCACGATCATGCGTTCGGCGGCGGAGTCGCTGCCGGCCAGCCACGCGTGCAGCTGCGTGGTGGCGTCGGTGACCTGGCGGCGCAGCGCGGCATCGTCGTCGATGGCGGCCTGGTCGCTCACAGCCTGCAAGGCGGCGCGCAGGCGCTGGATCTCGGGCGAATCGGCGCCGGCGGCTACGCGGATGGCGTCCATCGCAGCGTGGCGCGCGGCGGCCAGCGCGGTGGCGGGCACCTCGTCGTTCCGGCGCGGCGCGAGGGCGCCGTCGTCGGTGGCATCGGCCTGACGGCGGCCGAATTCGAGGATGTCGGCAAAGGCATGCACCGCGCCGAGTTCGGCGGCAATCTCGGACAACTGGGCCACGCGGGCCGGCTGGGTGTCGATGCCACGCAGCACGTCCAGCCGCGCCAGCACGGCGCGCGTGGCGGCCAGTGCGGCGGTGGCGGCTTCGTCGATGCCTTCCGGCATCGCGGCGCTACCGATCAAACGCTCCAGCGTGGCCAGCAGCCCGCCAAACGCCTGCGCGGCATCGCCGAGCGTGTTGACGGCATCGGGCTTGGCCGCGTTGCGGTCGAAGGTATCGAGCCAGGACTCGCCGCTGTCGAGCTGGGCGCGCAGCCGGGTCACGGCCTCGGCGCGCAGCGCCTGGGCGTTGGCGGTCTCGACCATCGTGGCGAGCCAGTCAGGCGCGGTGGCGGCGGGGTCGGCCAGGCAGGCGGCGAGCTGGTCGCAGCGGGCGGCGAATTCGGCGGCGGACGCATGGCCGGACTGCCCATGCACGCGCCACGGCATGGCCAGCGCGCGCGCGAGGAACAGCGCCACGCCGGTTGGCCCCAGGGCGGCGCCAGTCTCGCCGGGCACGTTGCGCTGCCCGGCATGGGCAGCGGAATGGGCAACAGCGGCGCTCAGGCAGTGCTGGAGCGCGGGCTGGGCCAGCGGCTGCGCGGCCTCGGCCAGCGAAGCCAGCGCGAGTTCCCATCCGGCCTGATCGTCGGCAGCCGCGCGCTCGATCGCGGCGGCGGCGTTCTGGAGGTTGCGCGTGTCGATCGGATCGAGCCAGCCGTAGTAGCGCCGGCGATAGTCGGCACGCGCCACGGCGTGGGCCGGATCGACGCGGAAAGCCTGCAGGCCGCGCGCGATGTCGGCGCGCAGCACCTGCACGGCGGCCTGTACCGCCGGCGGCGTGGTGTCCTCAGGGCCATCGGGCGTCAGGCCGGTGCTGACCAGCAGGAACACGGCATCGTTGAGCAGCGCCTGCGGCACGCGCACCTGCCCTTGCAGGTACTGGCGCAGCAGCAGGTGGGCGCGCGCGGCGAAGCGCTTGGCGAGCAGGTCGGACGGCAGCAGCCCGTGCGCCAGCGCGCGGAACACCATCGACAGCGTCAGCCAGATGCCCCGGTCCGGGGTATCGGTGGTGCGGCGCGCGTTCTGTTCGTGGTTCCGAACATCGTCCAGCGCCGTTTGCAGCGGCAGGTAGGCTTCGCGCAGCAGCGCGCCGTCCGTGCAGGGCGTGGGCAGGCGCAGCGCCTTGAGCAGCGCGGCCTCGAAGCGCTGGCGCGCGCGCGTGACCGACGACGTGGAGCGCGTGGGCAGCACGATGCCGGGCAGCATCTGCAATTCCTCCAGCCACAGGTCGGCCGGATGGACGCGCTCCTCCTTCATCAGGACAAGGGCGTCGGCGTAGGGCTGGAACAGGCGCAGCGGATCCTCGGGATCGCCGGCCATCAGGTCATCGACATACTCGGCCAGGGCCTGCACGCCGCGCCGGAACACGCCGAGCGTCTCCGGGCTGGCGGCGACGGTACCGGCGTCGATGGCTTCCAGCAGGCGGCGCATGGCCTGGCAGTGCGCATCCACGCCACGCAGGCCGACGATGTGTACCGCCCCGGCAGCCTGGTGCAGCTGCTGGCCGGCCAGGCGCAGCGACGTGGTGTCGCGCGCGCCCAGCGCCTCGGGGGCCTGCTGGATCTCGTCCACATAGTGGCCAAGCTCGGCGGCGGCATCGTCCAGCGCGGTACGCAGGCTCGGCGCGAGCCAGGCCAGCACCGACAGGTCGCGCTGCGGCACGGCGGCCGGCGTGGCCGCCTCGCCCTGCACCGGCGGTTGCGGCGCGGCCGGGTCAGCCACGTCGCTCGATACGGAAAAATTCAATGACATGACACAATCCGTTGCGCCCGCGCGCGGGCCTCGATGCAGGTTTTATGCAAGTCAGGCGATCTTGAACCGCGACACCGAGTTACGCAGTTCTTCGGTCAGTGCCGTCAGCTGGCGCACCGAGGTGGCGGTCTGGCGCGTACCGGACGTGGTCTGGGCGGTCACCTGGAGAATGCCGTCGATGTGGCGCGCCACGTTGGTGGCCAGCCCGGCCTCGTGCGAGGTGGTCTGCGAGATCTGCTCGATCAGCTCGGCCAGCTGGCGCGACACGCGGCCAATCTCGACCAGTGCGGCACCGGCGTTATCGGACAGCCGCGCCCCTTCCACCACGCCCTGCGTGCTGCGCTCCATGGCGTGCACGGCGTCCTGGGTATCGGTCTGAATCGTGCGGATCAGCGCGCCGATCTGCTTGGTGGCCTCGCCGGAACGTTCGGCCAGACGCTGCACTTCTTCCGCCACCACCGAGAAGCCGCGGCCTGCCTCGCCGGCCGAAGCCGCCTGGATGGCGGCGTTCAGTGCCAGCACGTTGGTCTGCTCGGTAATGTCCGAGATCAGCTCGACGATTTCGCCAATCTCCTGCGACGACTCGCCCAGCCGCTTGATCCGCTTCGACGTTTCCTGAATCTGGTCGCGGATGCCGTTCATGCCGGTAATCGCGTTTTCCACAGCCTGCTGGCCCTGCTCCGCAGCGGCCAGCGAGGCGCGGGCCACGTTGGCGGACTCCGCCGCGCCGCGCGACACCTGCGTGATGCGGTCTGCCATCTCCACCACCGACTCGCCGGTCTGGCGGATCTGGCGCGATTGCTCTTCGGTCGTGGCAGCCAGCTGCACCGAGGTTTCCTGCACCTGGCTCGAGGCCTGCTGCACGTCCACGGCGGTCTGCTGCACCCGGCCGACCAGTTCCTTCAGTTCTTCCACGGTGTAGTTCACCGAGTCGGCGATGGCGCCGGTGATGTCCTCGGTCACGGTGGCCTGACGCGTCAAGTCACCGTCAGCGATGTCCTGCAGCTCGTTCATCAGCTGCAGAATGGCCTTCTGGGTGGCGTCGTTGTTACGCTTTTCGTCGAGGCGGCGGGCTTCGGCCTCGCGTTCGCGCGCCTCGGCTTCCAGCGCCCGGACGCGCGAGTCGCGCAGGTAGAGCGCGGCCAGCCCGGCCAGGAAGATCAGCGTGGACAGCGCGGACACGATGGTTGCGCCGAGGGTCCAGGGGCGGTAGCGGGCGCCGTCCGAGTAGGCGGTCTGGAGCGTGGACAGCTCGCCGCGCAGGGCCTCGTTGTCGTTGAAGATCTGCTGCTGGGCGCGCTTGGCGGCAATCAGGCCCGGCAGGTTCTGGAGAATCGTCTGCGTGGTCTTCTGCACGGCCTCGAAGCGCTGCGAGAGCTGCTGGAGGTAGCTGCGCGTCTCGGCGTCGGTGGCGGCGGTCAGGCGCAGGGCGTCCGAGCCGTTCATCAGGCCGTCCAGCGTTTCGCGGAAGGTGTTGGTGTCCTTGCCGAGCAGGAACGCGGTCTCGGGGTTGACGCCTTCGCCGGAGAGGAACTCGTTCAGGTTCTTACCCAGGCGCTGGGTCAGCATCACGAGCTGCGCGGAGGCGGCCACCTCGCGGGCGTTGGAGCCGGCCTGGAGCTTGATCGCGGCCACCTGTTCGGCGGCCTCGAGCAGTTCGGGGTTCGAGGCGTTGAAGATCTGGAGCGTCTGGCCGATGGTGGTCAGAATCGGCTGCTGGGCCAGCACGTCGCCGGCGCTCTTCTCGGAGCGCTTCCACGAGTTCATGGCGGTCTCGAGCAGCGGAATCGCCGTGCCCGTGGTGGCGCTGACGTGCTTCTCGTCGCTGCCGTTCTGGAGCGCCAGCAGGTCGGCCGTGAGCTGTTCCTTGGACTGGCGCAGCTGCGTGAAGGCCTGTGCGTTGCCCAGCAGTGCCACCGGCACCGCCTTGCCCAGACGCTGCGAGTGCATCAGCATGTTACCGGCGATTTCGATCTGCGCCGCGCCGTTGGTGGCCTGGCGGTTATCGAGATACACCGAGGCCAGCAGTGCCACCAGCGACACCACCACGCCCACCGTCAGCGTACGCTGCTGCGACGCGAACGGCATGCGCGACAGCCAGCCGGACAGTTGCTCCACCGGGGTACGGCCCAGGCCGCCCTTGTCAGCGCCAGCGCTGCCCTTGGCGAACACCGACCGGCGCGGCGCCACGGCTTCGGCGGCGGCTCCCGCGGCAGCCGTCCGGCGTCCCAGGCTCATCTTCTTGATACCCATAGCAACCCTCTGTCCGTTTGTTTTTTGATTCGTTGGTACTGCGTCTTGATGTTCCGCTATCGACTGTCAGCTATCGGCTTTCGACCATCGGCTCAGGCCACCACGCGGCCCACCTGGAGGAACGCCGGGGCGTCCAGCAACTGGCGGATGTCCAGCACCTGCCAGTCGCGCCCGTCGCGGTCCGCGAAGCGCGGGCCGTGCCATTCGGCGGCGAGATCCGCGTGCCCCGCCGGGGCGTCGCCGTGCGGCAGCGAGAGGTCGCCGGCATGGCGCAGCCCCACCACCCGCGTGGCGATGATCCCGCACGCGCGCTCCACGTGGCGCGACAGCACCACGATCTTGCTGCCCGGCTGCACGGGCGTGTGCCCCTCGCCGCAGAACAGGCCGAAATCGATCACCCCGAGCAGGTTGCCCCGCGCGTTGACCAGTCCGCGGTACCACGGCTGGGTCAGCGGCACGCCGGCCGGCTGGCGCATCTCCAGCACCTCGCCGGTATCGGGCAGCGGCAGCAGCCAGTGGCGCTGGCCCACCAGCACGCCGAGGTAGCTGTCCACGGCGGGCAGGTTGCGCGCGTCGCGCAGGCGACGGGCCAGCATGGCCTGATAGTCCTGCAAGCGGGTCTGGCGGGCACGGATGTCTTGGCGCGGCGCGTTCATGGTCGGCATACCGGTGGATAAGAGACCGCCTGGCAGATGGCGGACACAGCGTCACCCCTGCCCGCGTCGCAGCGGGCGGCGTGACGGCAAACCCCGGGCCCCATCGGCCCGGCAGGCAGTTCGGTGCGGCTCAGTGCGCCAGCGCGGCGATCTTCGACAGCAGCTCGTCGCTGTCCACCGGCTTGACGATGTAGTCCGATGCGCCCTGGCGCATCCCCCAGATGCGGTCCGTGTCGAGGCCCTTGCTGGTGCACATGATCACGGGAATGTCCTTGAAGCGGTCGTCGCGCTTGATGGCGCGGGTGGTCTGGTAGCCGTTCTGGCCGGGCATGACCACATCCATCAGGATCAGGTCGAAGGCTTCCGCCTCGAGCCGGGCCATGGCCTGGTCGCTGTTGCCGGCCACCGAGACCTTGAAACCCTTCTTGCCGAGCAAGTCGGACATGAACAGCGCTTCGGTGGGGGAATCGTCGACGATAAGGATTTTGCTGATGGTCATTGGTGTGTTTCCTGGATGCTTTTGCGTGGCGGCGTTCAGGGTCAGGCCGCCACGACCGCACCCTCTTCCTGCGCACAGCCGCCAAGGCAGGTCTCTACGGCCTGCATCAGGGCTTCACGGGAAAAGGGCTTGGCGAGATGGTCGTGCGCGCCGACGAGCTTGCCGCGCGAACGGTCGAACACGCCGTCGCGGGACGACAGCATGATCACCGGGATCGCGTGGAACCTCGGGCTTTTCTTGATCAGGGAACAGGTTTGGTAGCCGTCCAGCCGGGGCATCAGGATGTCGCAGAAGATGACGTCCGGGTGCATGTCGCCGACCTTGGCGAGCGCCTCGAAGCCATCCTCGGCGAGCATGACCTGATAGCCTGCCTGCGACAGGAAGATCTCCGCCGTCCGGCGGATGGTGCTGGAATCGTCGATCACAAGGATCTTGCGGCGCAATGCCGCGGCTGCCTTGACGGCACCGGCGTCGCCGGTGTTGACCCCATCGACGGACGTGTTTTCTTCTGTTTGAGCGACCCGCATACTGTTCCCGCGACCAGCTGCCCGCACGAATGCAGGCGCCGGTATTCACTTGAGAACACCCGCACGGCAGCGCTTGGCGCGCCGGCGGCCCCCGATTTCCAAATTCCCAATCAAAAAAAGCCCGGTCAATCCGACCGGCGCCGGCGGCGCGACCCGTGCGTCCGCCCGACGTATTGCTGTGTTATTGCTCTGATAGTGCTAGTTTTGCCGCAAAGTGTGACGACTCGCGGTGGGGCCGTCAATCCGGTTCGTCCGGCGCGGCCCGCCGATCTGTCGCTTTGGCGCGACGCGTCGGGGTTTTCGGGGTGGATGACGGCCAGGCGTCAGATCGCCACCATCTCGAAGTCTTCCTTGCGCGCGCCGCACTCCGGACAGGTCCAGTTGATCGGCACGTCTTCCCATTTGGTGCCCGGCGCGATGCCGTCTTCCGGCGAACCGGTGGCCTCGTCGTAGATCCAACCGCAGATCAGGCACATCCAAGTCTTGTATTCCATATGCAGGCTCTTGCCACTCTCCATTAAAATTCCAGCGCAGATGGTACATAAACCGCGCCGCCGGCGCCACCCATGGGGCGGCGCAATCCTGCCAATATCGTCGCGTTCGCGCATGTTAGCGTGCAGATGCCGTTCAAACGGCGCGTATTTCGCCCAGATTGCCTGCTTTTCCGGCATCTGACCGCTAGCCGCCCGGCTCCGGCCCCCGGCAAGCCCATTTTCATCCTGTATCGGATTACAACTCCTGCCATGTCCCGTAACCAGCAGCTTTTCGACCGCGCCCAGCAGACCATTCCCGGTGGCGTGAACTCGCCCGTGCGCGCTTTCCGCTCCGTGGGCGGCACGCCGCGCTTCATCACCCGCGCCGAGGGCGCCTATATGTGGGATGCGGACGGCCAGCGCTATATCGACTACATCGGCTCCTGGGGGCCGATGATCCTCGGCCATGCCCATCCGGCCGTGGTCAAGGCCGTGCAGGACACCGCCGCCGGCAGCTTCTCCTTTGGCGCGCCCACCGAGGGCGAGATCGAGATGGCCGAGGAAATCTGCAAGCTGGTGCCGTCGATCGAGCAGGTGCGGCTGGTGTCGTCCGGCACGGAGGCCACCATGAGCGCGCTGCGGCTGGCGCGCGGCTTCACCGGGCGCGACCTGATCATCAAGTTCGAGGGCTGCTACCACGGCCACGCGGACAGCCTGCTGGTCAAGGCCGGCTCGGGCCTGCTGACCTTCGCGGACACCACCCAGAACGCGCCGTCCTCGGCCGGCGTGCCCGCCGACGTGACGCGCCACACCATGGTGCTCGAGTACAACAACGTCACCCAGCTCGAGGAAGCCTTCGCGCGCCACAAGGGCGAGATCGCCGCCGTGATCGTGGAGCCGATAGCCGGCAACATGAACCTGGTGCGCGCCACGGCCGCTTTCCTCCAGTCCATGCGCAACCTGTGCAGCGAGCACGGCGCCGTGCTGATCTTCGACGAAGTGATGACCGGCTTCCGCGTGGCGCTGGGCGGCGCGCAGGCCCACTACGGCATCAAACCGGACATGACCTGCCTGGGCAAGGTGATTGGCGGCGGCATGCCGGCGGCAGCGTTCGGCGGCCGGCGCGACATCATGGCCAAGCTGGCGCCGCTGGGCGGTGTCTACCAGGCCGGCACGCTGTCCGGCAACCCGCTGGCCGTGGCCGCCGGCCTGACCACGCTGAAGCTGATCCAGGCGCCGGGCTTCCACGACCAGCTGGCCGCGCAGACGCGCAAGCTGACTGATGGCCTGACCGCCGCTGCCCGTGCCGCCAACGTGCCGTTCGCCGCGGACGCCATCGGCGGCATGTTCGGCCTCTATTTCACCCAGACGGTGCCGACCAGCTTCGCCGAGGTAACCAAGGCCGACGTCGGGCGCTTCAACCGCTTCTTCCACGCCATGCTGAACGAGGGCGTGTACCTGGCGCCATCGGCGTTCGAAGCCGGCTTTGTCTCGGCCAAGCACGACGACGCGATCATCGCCACTACCGTGGAAGCGGCCGCCCGCGCCTTCCAGGCCGGCTAAGCGGCTGTCGAGTGACCCAAGAGGCGCGCCCGGCGCGCCTCGCTCTCCCCTTACTCTTCCTTCACACTCAGGGCGGCGCCCCAATGCCGTGCGCTACACTTGGATTTTGCCGATCCCGGCCATTCCAGGAGTCATCGATGCGCGCTGCCCTCCCATCCCTGTTCGTCCTGCCCTCGCCCGCCGCCCTTGGCCGCTGGCTCGCCATGGCCCTGCTGGCCAGCCTGCTCAGCGCCTGCGGCTACAACGATTTCCAGTCGAAGGACGAGGCCGTCAAGGCGGCATGGGGCGAAGTCGTCAACCAGTACCAGCGCCGTGCGGACCTGATCCCGAACCTGGTCGCCACGGTCAAGGGCTACGCCAGCCATGAGCGCGAGACGCTCGAGGCCGTGACCAAGGCCCGCGCCCAGGCCACCAGCATTCAGGTGACGCCGGAGACACTCAACGATCCCGAGGCCTTCGCCCGCTTCCAGCAGGCACAGGGGCAGCTGACCAGCGCGCTGTCGCGCCTGCTGGCGATCTCCGAGAACTATCCCCAACTGAAGGCCGACGCCGCGTTCCGCGACCTGCAATCGCAGCTCGAAGGCACCGAAAACCGCATCACCGTGGCGCGGCAGCGCTATATCGCGGCGGTGCAGTCGTACAACGTGCTGGCGCGCAGCTTCCCGACCAATCTCACGGCCAAGGTGTTCGGCTATCCGGTCAAGCCGTCGTTCACGGTGGAGAACGAGAAGGCCATCTCCACGCCGCCGGCCGTCAAGTTCTGACGCGGCGCATCGCCATCATGCGCGCCGCCCTGCTCCGCTTTTTCGGCATCTGGCTATGCCTTGCGGCGATGTTCGCCGCCCATCCCGCCCGGGCGGCAGACGGCTTTGTCGCGGTGCCGCCGCTCACCCAGCGCGTGACCGACCTGACCGGCACGCTGGCCCCGCAACAGCGCGCCGCGCTGGAAAACGTGCTGGCCGAGTACGAGCAACAGCGCGGCAGCCAGATCTTCGTGCTGATGGTGCCGACGACCGAGCCCGAGACCATCGACCAGTACAGCATCCGCGTGGCGGACGCGTGGAAGGCGGGGCGCCAGAGCATCGACGACGGGGTGATCCTGCTGATCGCCAAGGACAACCCGCCCGGCTTGCGCAAGATGCGCATCGAGACCGGGCGCGGCGTGCAGGGGTCGCTCACCGACGCGGTGTCCTCACGCATCCTGCGCGACGTGATGGCCCCGCATTTCCGCCAGAACGATTTCTACGGCGGCCTCGCGGCGGGCATCTCGGCCATCCAGTCCGCCATCGACAAGGAGGCGTTGCCTGGGCCCGAGCGGAAAGCCGGCAATGCAGCGACCTCTGCCCTCAACGACTGGCTGCCCGTGCTGTTCCCGCTCGCCATCGTCGTATTTTTCTTTCTTTCAGCGATCCTGCGGCGCGGACGCGGCCCGCAGATCGTGACCGGCCGGCGCGGCTGGCCGACCACCACGGCTGGTGGATTGGGCGGGCTGGGCGGGTATGAGGTCGGGCGCCGCTGGGGTGGAGGTGGTGGCGGCTTCGGCGGCGGCGGCGGTGGTGGCGGTGGTGGCGGTGGATTCAGCGGCGGAGGCGGCGGCGGCTTCGACGGCGGCGGCGCCTCGGGTAACTGGTAATCGGGAGGCTGGCTGATGAAAGCAATCAGGGAGAAGTCTCTCAAGCGGGCGCTACGGCACCTCGGCTCGACATCATCGGCGGCGCGCAAGGCGTTCCCCGCCGAGGCCCAGCACCAGTTGCAGGTGGCCGTGCACGCCGGCGAACAGCATCATCGCGGGGAAGTCCGCGTGGTCATCGAGGCCAGCATGCCGTGGGAACTGGCCTGGCGCGGCACCACGCCACGCGAACGCGCCCGTGCGCTGTTCGGCGCACTGGAGGTGTGGAACACCGAGGACCACACGGGCGTGCTGCTCTATATCAACCTCGCCGATCATGCGGTGGAAATCCTCGCGGACCGGGGGATTGACGCGTGCGTTAGCGCGCGGGTGTGGGAGAAGGTTTGCGCCGGGCTGACGGTGGGGCTACGGGAGTCGCTGTCGGTACGGCCAGTGCTGGATGCGGTGGGGGAGATCCATGCGCTGCTGATGGAGCATTTTCCTTCGGGGGATGGGTTTAATTGGAATGAGTTGGACGATCGGCCGATGGTGCTCTGAGGTTTGGGGTGTTGGCTTTTGGGCTCAAAACCCAACACCACCACCTCAAACCTTCCCTCCCCGCTTCTCCATCAAATACCACCCCGCCGCCACAACCTGCAGCCCCACCAACCCACCCCAAACCACCCAATGCGCCACAACCGGATAACGCCCCCCGGATGACGGCCAGAAATCGAGCACAAACCCAATCCCCACCTGAAACACAAAGGTCGCGAGGAAAACAGTCAACGTCATGGCTGTCGTCGCCCGCCCGATCAGCGCGTCGGGGAAGCGTCGCGCCAGCAGTGCGTAGGTCAGGATCCCGCTGGAGCCGAACACCCCGTAGGCCGCCCACAGCACGGCGAGCGGCACGAACGGCAGCCGCGCCATCAGCAGTAGCTGCACGACAATGAAGCCGATCATCCCGAAGCCGGCGAACGCGTAGAGGCTAACCCCTCGCCGCTCCAGGTGCCGGGCCGCCCAGCCCGCGCCGACGCAGCCGGCCATCATGGCGAAGCCGATCACCGACACCAGCCGCGCGCCCTCGGACGGCGCCAGCCCCTGCACATCGCGCATGAACGCGCTGACCCAGAGCGTCTGCACGGCCAGGAAGATGCCCTGGTTCAGCAGCGTCAGCGGCACCACCCGCCAGAACTTCTCGCTGACCAGGATCAGCCGCGTGCCGCGCAGTTGCTCGGCGAAGGTTTCCTTGCCCGGGCGCCGGGCGTCCGGCACGCCGAACCAGAGCAGCACGGCCATGGCGAACGACAGCGCCGCCAGCCCGACGCTAATGGTGCGCCAGTCCGTCCAGGCCAGCAGCCAGGACAGCGGGCTGCCGACCACCACCGCGCCCAGCCCGCCGATCGCCATCACCAGCCCGTTCAGCAACGGCATGCGTGACAGCGGGAACCACATCGAGAGCGCCTGGATGGCCGCGCCGAGGCAGACCGACACCCCCACGCCGATCATCGCCCGCCCGGCGGCCAGGCCGGCCATGCCCGGGGCGAAGGCGAACACCAGCGACCCGGCGACGGCGAGCAGCAGCAAGGCGGCCTCGGTACGGCGCGGGCCGTAGCGGTCGAGCAGGATGCCGGCCGGCAGTTGCGCGCAGGCAAAGCCGAGGAAATAGAAACTGGTGAGCAGCCCCAGATCGGCCGCCGACAGGCCTAGCTCGCGCGTCAGGAACGGCGCGAAGCCGAGATTCACGCCCCGGAAGATATATGAGACCAGAAACCCAAGCGAAAACACCGCGAGCACGCGCCAGCGCGGGTTGGCGGCCTGGTTCGGTTGGGAAGCGAGGGAATCGGAGGGGGTTGTCGGGGAGGCGCCTGGCATGATCTTCACCATCGTGGTGCAAAACCTGCGAAAGATACCACGCCCCCAGCAAGCCAGCAGGCCGTGTAACGCTTGCAAATCATTGACGGTGTCTGTTTCCAAGCTGTAACAGTGCCAGGCCCACCGCAATACGATGTGTCCTCTGCATTACCCCAAGATCGAAACGAGAATCGTTGATTTGAGGGTCCAGTTTCAACTTTGAAACGTTCTGGCCCGCAGGCCATTTTTGGCGAATTTCGGTCCACCCTTAGGTCACGAGGATGAGGCCACGTGGCGGAGACAATTCTTCTGCA
This sequence comes from Cupriavidus sp. OV096, assembly GCF_900115455.1. Classification (NCBI taxonomy): domain Bacteria; kingdom Pseudomonadati; phylum Pseudomonadota; class Betaproteobacteria; order Burkholderiales; family Burkholderiaceae; genus Cupriavidus; species Cupriavidus sp. OV096. Next base: position 132,362 of record NZ_FOWM01000010.1, on the reverse strand, counting down.
ATTGGCCTCGCCCAAACGACCGATCCGCAGGCCCTTGCTATCGCCCGCTCCGGGGCGGTCCAAACGCATCACCGGCGGTTCCGGTGTACCGCGTTTCAGTTAGGTGTGTCCCCCACACCGCCAGTCCATACGGATGAGTCCCGTCGTCTATGCAGTAATCGGCGCTCCATGGATGTAACGTTTTTGGCCATTTTGGCCTCTACGTCTTTCCCCGGGGAAAAAACGCGTGGACGCCGGGTTGTCTGCACATTTGCCCGCTCATATAGGAATTGCACTGCCTATTTCCAGCGAAAACCCGCAACCGGGTGCATGAGCCGACTCGTAACCATTTAGAAACATTTGGTTACATCGTCTCGCAAACGACGCATGGTCCAACCCCCACCCCTATACAAATCAACGTCTTAGCGTCCGTGGCACGTTCGTCGCGAATGTACCGCAACCACGGAATGCCAGGCCAACCCGCAAAGACAGGCGCCAGGCGGTCCAGAGAACAAGTGGGAACGGGGAAGGCGGTGACGCGAGTCAGCGCCCAGGGAGGAAAAAGCGACCGGCCAGCTGCATGGTCGGTCCGGCCCAGCGGCACGCCGCGAAGCCTCGCAGTCTTGCAGCACTTTCAGGCGCGTTTCGGTCCCTGGAGAGGTTCGGACCGGTACGCGGCACCCGCCCAGGATGCATGCCGCAGGGAGTGGCCATGCATCGGGTGACAAGCGCTAGACCGGCCTTGCCGGGCGTGCGCGAGCCTGAGCCAGGTGGAATCGGAAAGATGTCACGACAGTGCGGCTCTTTCGGTTTGGCCTCGGTCGGAAGTTCGGCCGAAACCTTGTGCCCGATCTCCAGCGGGCGCTTTTTTCCCCACCAACCGTGAAGTGAAGGAGAAAGACATGTCCACCATGTTCGATGGCATCAAGCGTTTCGTTCGTGAAGAAGACGGCGCAGCCGGTGTGGAGTACGCCCTGCTGCTGGCCTTCGTGGCCCTCGTGATGGTGACCTATGGCACCACCGTGAAGACCGCCGTCGGCACCATCTGGAATTCGATCGCCACCGCGCTCGCCGCGGCCTGAACGACTTCCGGCACCCCCGGACCGGGCTCCGCGCCATGGGCCCCGGTCCGGCCAGATTCCTGACATGCCGATCGCATCGATCGCACCGATCCACGGGAAGGCCGCCATGTTCTCCGTTGCCGCAGCCGCCAATCTGAGCCTCGTCGCCATGGTGATCGTCGCTGCCGTGAGCGATGCCCGCTCGCGCCGCATCCCGAACTGGCTCGTGGCCGCCGGACTGACGCTGGCCCTGATGGCGCAGGTTGCCACCCACGGCCCGGCGGACGGCGCCGTGGTCTGGGTCGGCGGGGCCGCCACCGGCGCGGTCATGCTGCTCGCGGTCTACCTGATGGGCGGCATGGGCGCCGGCGACGTGAAGCTGATGGGGGCCGTGGGGGCCTTTATGGGCGTGGCGGGCGCCGCGCATGTGGCCGTGGTCGGCTTCCTGGCCGGCGGTGCGCTGGCCATCGCCGCCCTGCTGCTGCGCCGCATCGCCGCGGCACGCCGGATCGCCGCACGCAAGCCCGTCCGGCTGCCGTACGGCGTGGCCATCGCCACGGCCACGCTGCTGGTGAAGTGGGAGCTGTTCTGAACAACACGGAGACGGCGCGCCTCCGGCTTGCGCGCCACTAACGAGAAGGTCCCGATGCTGTGACAACAGGGACCAGGAACGGGGGAATCGCCATGCACCACAGCAGCCGCATGCATGCGCCACACAGAGACGCCAGGCCCTGCGCCTCGGCACACCGCCACGGCTCCGGGTCGCGCCCAGACCACCACATGACAGCCGCCAGCGGCCAGGACCCGGCCCGCCGGACCGGACGCCAACGCGCCACCAGGCACGCCGGGCGCCCCGCCATTCCCGCCACGTGCCCGCGCACCCTGGCACATCGCACCATCTTCTTCTGAGCAAGGGAGCCGAAAATGAAGAACCTGCGCATCCTGTTCATGCTGCTGATCGCCACCATCGCGGGGCTCAGCGCCGTCATGCTCGCGTCCCGCTGGCTGCTGCAGCAAGGCAGCAACGGCATCACCAAGGTGGCCGTGGCCGCCGCCGACATCAGCCTGGGCCAGCAGATCACCCCCGAGGCCGTGAAGCTGGTGGACTGGCCCGCGGCCAGCCTGCCGCCCGGCGTGGTCCAGGACGCCACCTCGCTCGCCGGCCGCGTCACCAAGGCCAGCCTCTCGCGCGGCGAGCCGGTGCTGGAGTCCAAGCTGACGCCGATGGGCACCAAGGGCGGCCTCTCGGCGGTCATCGCCGACGGCAAGCGCGCCATCACCGTGCGTGTGAACGACGTGGTCGGCGTGGCCGGCTTCGCCCTGCCCGGCAGCTTCGTCGACATCATCGTCAACACCCAGAAAGACAAGCAGGACAGCAAGGCCAGCGCCGAACGCACCGACCAGTCGATCTCGAAGATCGTGCTCGAGAAGATCCTGGTGCTGGCCGTGGCCCAGGAGGTGAACCGCGACGAGACCAAGCCGAAGGTGGTCAACGCGGTCACGCTGGAAGTGTCGCCCGACGAGGCCGAGAAACTCGACCTGGCACGCAGCGTGGGCTCGCTCTCGCTGGTGCTGCGCAACCAGATGGACCCGCGCCCGGCCGAGACCGCCGGCGCCACCAAGCATTCCCTCCTCAAGGAACCCGTGATCGCGGCGGCCGCCCCCGTGACCAGGACAGTACAGGTGGTGCGGCACGTGGCGGAGAAAGCCTTCTCCGGCACCTGCATCGGCGTCATCAGCGGCAACCAGCGCAATCAGGAATGCTTTTGAACCACGGCTCACGCGTCTGAGAAAGGCAGGCCCACGCGGTAACTGCCCGCAATGACTGCGCGAACCCACCGGGGGAACATCATGGATCGCATCACCACGCATCAAGGCGCAGCGCGCCGTATCGCACCGCAACTGCAGGCCACCGTGCTCGCGTTGACGGCTCTGGGCATGCTTTGGGGTACGCCTGCCCGGGGGCAGGCTGGCATGGAGGCGGCGATGGCCACGGCCAACGCCGCCGGCCCCACCCGGCCGGTTCGCCTCGCGGCGGTTGGCAATATGCAGGGCAACGTCCAGGGCGGGGTCGCCGCCGAGGCGGCCGCGCCCCGCGACGCCGCGCCGGCACGCGGACCGAACTGCGTCGGCGCCATGCGCGAACGGCGCGAGGTACAGGTGCCGGTCGGCAAATCGACGATGATCGAGATGCCGGAGGCGGTCAAGGCCCGCTCCCTCGGCAACCCCAACGTGGCGCAGGCCATGCTGGTCTCCCCGCAGACGCTCTACGTGCTGGGCCAGGAAGTGGGCACCACCAATATGATCGTGCAGGGCCGCAGCGGCTCGTGCAGCGTGATCGACCTGGTGGTCGGCGCCGATCCCGGCGGGCTGCAGGCCACGCTGCGCGACCTGATGCCCGACGCACGCCGCGTGCGGGTCTCGTCCGCCGCAGACAGCCTCGTGCTGAGCGGCACGGTGCTGGACTCGGTGCAGGCGCAGAAAGTGCTGGACATCGCCAACGCCTTCGTCATGCGCCAGACGCGCGGCCCGGCGCAGAATCCGCAGGGCGCGGCCCAGGGCCAGCAGCAGAACGGGACCATGTCCAACAATCCCGCCAACACCGGCATGCCGATGCGCAGCCCGCGCATCATCAACATGCTGGTGGTGGAAGCGCCCCAGCAGGTCATGCTCGAAGTGAAGGTGGCCGAGGTCTCCAAGAGCCTGATCGACCAGATGGGCTCCGCCGCGAACCTGAACGCCGCGTTCGGCAGCTGGAGCTTCGGGCTGCTGGCCAACTTCCTCTCCGGGGCCCCGGACCTGCTCTCCTTCAGCAAGGCCAACAACCTGCCGCTCAAGTTCGCGCTCGATGCGCAGAAGGGTGACGGGCTGGTCAAGATCCTGGCCGAGCCGAACCTGATGGCGATCAGCGGGCAGGAGGCGAGCTTCCTGGCCGGCGGCAAGGTGTTCATCCCGGTGCCGCAGAGCTTTGGCGGCACGGGCACCACCATCATCCTGCAGGAGGAAACCTTCGGTGTCGGGCTGAAGTTCACGCCGACGGTGATGGAGAACGGCCGCATCAACCTCAAGGTGGCGCCCGAAGTGTCCGAACTCTCGCCGACCGGGGTAGCGCTGACCGCGCCGAACGTGTCGGGCACGTCGATCCTGCCGCTGATCAACACGCGGCGGGCCTCCACCACGCTGCAGGTCTACGACGGTCAGAGCTTCGCCATCGGCGGACTGATCAAGAACAACATCACGGGCAGCCTCAAGGCGCTGCCGGGCGTGGGTGAACTGCCGGTGGTGGGCACGCTGATGCGCAGCACCAACTTCCAGCAGGACCGCACCGAGCTGGTGTTCGTGGTCACGCCGCGCCTGGTGAAGCCGCTGCCGGCCAACTACCCGCTGCCGACCGACACCTTCGGGCCGACCACCCCGGGCGAGGTCTACCTGAACGGCAACATGGAAGGCCACCCCGCCCGCCCGGCCCCGGCCGCGATGCCCGCCCCGGCTGCGGCCCCTGCTGCGGCCCCGATGACGGCCCCTTCCGCCGCGCCCACCACCAGCGTGCCCGCCCCCACCGCCGCAGGCGCCGCCGGCGAATAAGCGCAGACCCGAACCAGGAGCACATCATGACGACCAACTTCCTCCGCCCCGCCGCGCTCGCCGCCCTGCTCGGCACCGTCGCGGGTCTCTCGGGCTGCATGGCCACCACGCCGATGTATGACAAGCAATTCGGCGATTCGGTGCGCACGCTGCGGGCGATGCAGATCCTGAACCCCGATGCCTCGAACAACACCGACCCCGTGACGGGCATCGACGGCCGCGCCGCCACGGCGGCGATGGACCGCTACGGCACCCAGTTCCGCACGCCGCAGTCCGACGCCAACGCCTTCACGATCGGCGTGGGCGCCTCCGGCGGTCTCAACAATATGGGACGGTAGGCCACGCGGCCGCCGCACGCTGTCTCCAGGAGAGAAGCCATGGCAAAGATCGCCGTTGTATCCGCCGACGATGCGCACCTGCACTACGTGGCGGGCCTGATCGCCCAGAGCGCCAACCACGTGGTACAGCGTGTGCGGGCCACGCCGGCCGCCGCGCTGGCCGACCCCGCGCTCACGCTCGGCACCGACCTGCTGATCGTGGACGCGCCCGAGGTCGGCGCGGACGACATCGTCCAGCTGCGCCGCATCACCACCGAGCATCCGGAAACACTGTGCATGCTGTTGACGGCGCGCCCGTCCGCCGACCTGTTGATGCGAGCCATGCGCGCAGGCGTGCAGGGCGTGCTGCCGTGGCCACCCGAGGCCCAGGAGTTCCGCGACGAGCTCCAGCGCTGCACCAGCCACGCACTCAGCAACGGTCGGGCCGAAGGCCAGGTGCTGGCGTTCGCGGCCTGCAAGGGCGGCAGCGGCACCACCTTCGTGGCGGCCAACTTCGCCCACGTGGTGGCTACCCGGCACAAGAAGCGCGTGCTGCTGGTGGACCTGAGCCAGCAGTACGGCGACGCCGCCTTCCTGATGACCGACCAGACCCCGCCCGCCACGCTGTCCGACGTCTGCCGCCAGGTGGACCGGCTCGACGCCGCGCTGCTGGAAGCCTGCGTGACCCACGTCTGCCCCGGCTTCGACGTGGTGCCCGCCGCCGGCGACCCGATCAAGGCAGGCGAGATCAAGGCCGCGCACCTGGAACGCATCATGGCCGTGGCGCGCCAGCAGTACGACGCGGTGGTCTTCGACATCGGCCAGGACATCAACCCCGCCACCCTCGTGGTGCTGGACCACAGCAACCTGATCTACGCGGTGATGCGCCGCAGCCTGGCCCACCTGCGTGCGGGCCGCCGGTTGTTCGACCTCTGCCAGTCGCTGAGCTACCACACCGACCGCGTGCGCCTGGTGCTCAACGGCGACGACCGGCACGCCAGCATCGCCCAGCGCACGCTGGAAGACGCCTTCGGCGTGCGCGTGAGCCATGTGCTGCCGCACGATGCCAGCCCGGTCCGGGACGCGAGCGAGCAGGGCGTGCCGGTGACGCAACTGGCACCGAACAGCGCCATCGCCCGCGCGCTGGCCGACATGGCCCGGCAGCTCTACCCCGACACCCAGCCGCGCCGCGACAACCTGTTGCGCAAGCTGTTCGGCCAGAACAATCAGGTCCATGCCCCGGCGCGCGCCTGACCGGCACCGCCACGGCGACACCAGGAGTCCGAGATGTCACTGCGAGAACAACTCTTCCGCCAGGCCGGCGAAGCCCTGCCCGAGCGCGTGGCGCGCGCCAACGGCGCCGCCGTCCATGGTGTCAACGGCAGTAGCCACGCCCCCAGCGGCACGGCCGGCTCGGGCGCGGTGACGCCCGCCTACCAGCAACTGGCGCTGGAGATCCACCAGACATTGGTCGATCGTGTGGAACTCAGCCGCCTCCAGCACATGCCGCCCGAACAGGTCCGGCGCGAGCTGGCGCAGCTGGTGGAGCGGATCATCGAGGAAGGCAACCATCCGGTGAACGAGTCGGAGCGGCGCCGCCTGGTCTCGGACGTCCAGGACGAGATGCTCGGCTACGGGCCGCTTGAGCCGCTGCTGGCCGACCCCACCATCTCCGACATCCTCGTCAACACCGCGCGCCACGTCTACGTGGAGCGGCGCGGCAAGCTCGAGCTGACCGACGTGACCTTCCTCGACGACGCCCACCTGCTGCGCGTGATCGACAAGATGGTGTCGCGCATGGGTCGCCGCATCGACGAATCGAGCCCGATGGTCGACGCGCGCCTGCCGGACGGCTCGCGCATCAACGCCATCATCCCGCCCTCGGCCATCGACGGCCCGCTGCTCTCGATTCGCCGGTTCTCTGTGAACCCGTTGCAGGTCAAGGACCTGATCGGCCTGAGCACGCTGACCGACGAGATGGCCCAGCTGCTCGACGCCATGGTGCGCGCCAAGCTCAACATCCTGATCTCGGGCGGCACCGGCAGCGGCAAGACCACGCTGCTGAACATCCTCTCAGGCTTCATTCCGGCCGACGAGCGCGTGGTGACGATCGAGGACGCGGCGGAACTCCAGCTGCGCCAGCAGCACGTGCTGCGCCTGGAGACGCGCCCTGCCAATATCGAGGGCCGTGGCGAGATCACCCAGCGCGCGCTGGTCAAGAACGCGCTGCGGATGCGGCCGGACCGGATCATCCTGGGCGAAGTGCGCGGCGCCGAGGCGCTGGACATGCTCCACGCGATGAACACCGGCCACGAGGGCTCGCTGGCCACCATCCACGCCAACACGCCGCGCGATGCACTGACGCGGCTCGAGAACATGATCAGCATGGCCGGCCTGGCGCTGCCCACGCGCACCATGCGCCAGCAGGTCACCTCGGCGCTGTCGGTGGTGGTGCAGGTCTCGCGCCTCACCGACGGGCGCCGCAAGCTCGTCAGCGTGCAGGAGATCACCGGCATGGAGGGCGAGGTCGTCAACATGCAGGAGATCTTCACCTTCCGCCGCCAGGGCGTGGAGCGCGACGGCCGCATCCGCGGGCACTTCTGCGCCACGGGCGTGCGGCCAAAGTTCTGCGAGCGGCTCCAGGCCTTCGGCATCCATCTGCCGGAGTCGCTGTTCGACCCCGCCGTGCAGCACGAAGTCTAGGAGCGCGCCATGAATCCGATGATGATCGCCTTCGCGCTGTCGGTGTTCCTGGCCATCGTGCTGGGCGGGGTCGGCGCCTACCTGTGGTGGAACACCTATCACAGCCAGCACGCGCGGCGCTTCAGCCATCGCGTGGAGGCGGCGCTGCTCAACAGCGCCGGCCACGGGCAGGACGCCGGCATCCTCAAGCAGCGCGTGATGAGCCAGTCGCCGGCCCTGGCCCGGCTGCTGCGGCGCCTGCCGCGCATGCAGGCGCTGGATCACCTCATGCTGCAATCGGGCATGAATATGTCCGTGGGACGCTTCCTGGCCCTCACGCTGGCCGCGCCCAGCCTCGCCGGCATGGTGCTGACGACGCTGAACGCGCCGTGGTATGCCGTGCTGCTGATGGCCGGCGCGGCCAGCACGCTGCCGCTGCTGTACGTGCTGCGCAAGCGGGCCCGGCGGCTCGCGACGCTGGAAGCGCAGCTGCCCGAGGCCGCCGACTTGATCAGCCGCGCGCTGCGCGCCGGCCACTCGCTGCCCAGCGCGCTGGACATGGCCGGCCACGAGCTGCCGGCGCCCATCGGCACCGAACTGGGACTGGTATTCAGCGAGATCAACTACGGCATTCCGCTGCACGACGCGCTGGCCGGCCTGACCGACCGGGTACCGATCGAAGACCTGCGCTACCTGGTCATCGCGGTACTGATCCAGCGCGAGTCCGGCGGCAACCTGGCCGAGATCCTCGACAACGTGGCCGGCCTGATCCGCAAGCGGCTGCAACTGCTGGACAAGGTGCGCGTGCTGTCGGCCGAGGGCCGGCTCGGTGGCTGGATCCTGACGCTGCTGCCGGTGGTGGTCGGGGGCATTGTGTTCCAGATCAATCCCGAGATGATGGCCACGCTGTGGACCGACCCGACCGGCCTCCAGATGCTCTGGTACGCCGTCGCCATGACCTGCGTGGGCATCCTGTGGATGCGCCAGATCGTACGGATCCACGTCTAGGGCGGGCATTCAGGCACCCCAATTACCGAGGCGGGAAGATTCCCGGACAACCATGCCAACCACAACCATCCTCCTGTTGGGCGTCACTTTCGCCATCGTCTTCGGCGCGGTCTGGGTCGCGATGATCGTGATGCGCCCGAACCCCGTGGCACGCCGGCTCGGCCAGATCGAGCGCGAGGCGCCCGGCGGCGCGCCGATCCCCGACGGCCGCCGCGAATGGATGCGCCGGATGGAGCGGCTGGCCCGGCCGCTGGCGCAGCTCTCGCTGCCGAAGGAGGGCTGGGAGAACTCCGCGCTGCGCACGCGCTTCATCCATGCCGGATGGCGCTCGGCCGAGGCGATTCCGCTCTACTTCGGCATCAAGACCGTGCTCGCGTTCGGCCTGCCGATGGCGCTCTGGGTAGCGCTGGTCGGCGAGGTGGAAGCCGCGCGGCAGCAGGAATTCATGACGGGACTGTTCGCGATGGCGGTGGCGGGCTTCTACCTGCCCAACTTCGCGCTGCGCTGGAAGGTGGGCCGCCGCCAGCGCGACATCTTCGAGGCCTTCCCGGACAGCCTGGACCTGATCATGGTCTGCGTGGAAGCCGGCCTGAGCCTGGATGCCGCGATCCTGCGCGTGGTGGCGGAGATGCGCACCGCCCGCCCCGCCATGGCCGAGGAATACGAATTGCTGACGCTGGAGCTGCGCGCCGGCCTGCCGCGCGACAAGGCGCTGCGCAACCTGTCGGCACGTACCGGCGTGGAGGATGTGAGCATGCTGGTGGCGATGCTGATCCAGGCGGACCGCTTCGGCACCAGCGTGGCGGATTCGCTGCGCGTGCATTCGGACATGCTGCGCACCAAGCGCCACTCGCTGGCCGAGGAACGCGCGGCCAAGATCGGCACCAAGATCCTGTTCCCGCTGATCTTCTGCATCTTCCCGTCGCTGTTTGTGGTGCTGCTCGGGCCGGCCGCCATCCAGGTGGTCACCGCCCTGCGCAGCGTGACCAACAACTGACCCCGCCGGAGCCCGCCATGCGTCGACCCGCCCTTCGTCCCCCTCGCCCCCTTCCCCCCCGGCACCGCCAGCCGGGCGGCCCGCGCCACGCCGGCGCCGCCGCCGTGGAATTCGCGCTGATCTTTCCGCTGCTGCTGTTCATCGTGTTCGGCGTGATCGAGTTCGGCACCGCGCTTTATGACAAGTCCGTGGTCACCAACGCCAGCCGCGAGGCGGCCCGCGCCGGCGTGGTGCTGAAGTCCCCGGCGATGACCAACACCCAGATCAAGCAGGTGGCGCTCAACTACTGCACCAACAAGCTGGTCACCTATGGCGCCGCCGCCACCTGCACCTTCCCGCTGACCGTCTCGCCGTGCGCGTCGACCGGGACCGCGCTGACCGTGCAGGTGTCGTACACGTTCAACGGCCTGCTGCTCGGCCCGCTGATCCGGCCCTTCACCGGGCCGCTGACGATCAACGCGCTCACCACCATGCTATGCGAGTAGCCCAAATCTAGAGACAGGAGGTGTGCCATGCGCCAGGAAACCCTGCGGCAGGACCCGCCAGCCCGACTGACCCGTCGGCACCGCCAGCGCGGCGCCATCGGCATCATGATGCCGTTCATGCTGATCTCGGTGCTGTCAGTGGGCGCGCTGGCGGTGGATGTCGCCCATCTGGCCATCGTACGCAACGAGTTGCAGAACGCCGCCGATGCCGCCGCGCTGGCCGGGGCGGCCGGGCTGTTCCCGGCCAATCCCAAGCCCGCCTGGACCGCGGGCGTCACCAAGGGCACGAACGCCATCAGCCTGAACAAGGCCGCCGGCGTCACGCTGACCAGCGGCACGGTGCAGGCCGGCTACTGGAACCTGACCGGCACGCCGGCCGGGCTCCAGCCGCAGGACATCACGCCGACGTCCAATGACGTGCCCGCAGTGCAGGTGACCATCAGCCGGGGGGCGGGCAGCAACGGCGGGCCCGTGCCGACCCTGCTGGCGCAGGTCTTCGATGGCGCCGCGGCAAGCACCACCGCCACCGCGGTGGCGGTGATCGCAGCGCCGGGCATCATCGGCAACGGCGGGCTGTTCCCGGTGGCCCTGAGCCAGTGCCTGTACAACAACTTCTGGGACAGCGCCACCAACCAGCCCAAGCTCGATCCGGCGACCAAGAAGCCCTACCTGTTCCGCATCGGGTCCGCCTACCACTACGGGCCGTGCGAATCGGGCCAGTGGACTACGTTCAAGTCCACCGACAACAGCGCCACCGCCACACGCGACCTGCTCCAGAGCGGCAACCCGTCGCCGGTGGCCATCGGCGACAAGATCTGGATGCAGGACGGTACCAAGACCTCGAACTACAACTATGTGGGGGTCAACCAGGACTACCTGCTGCCGGTCACCTCGTCGCTCAACCCGGGCTCGCTCGGCCCGATCACCGCATTCGCGGCGTTCCATATCACCGCCTCGGTGGGCGGCAGCGGCAAGTACATCGAGGGCTACTTCATCCCCAACTTCAAGGTCACGAACAGCGGCGGCGGCGTCGGGCCGTACTACGGCGGCTACGTCCCCCCGCGCCTGGCCCACTAGCCAGGAAAGGAGCCAGTGGCACGGCCGGGCCTCCGGGCACGGCCAGCCCCTCGCGCTGCCCCCCATGAGCAGCGCCGAGGCCCCCCTGGCTCCTCTTTTGCAGCCTGGTCTTGACCAGGCTGTCTTTTTTTTGAAGAATCGATCGCACACCAACATGGCGAGTCCGGGAGCCCCCATGAAGTTGCGCATCCTCAGCGACATCCACCTGGAGCACAACCAGACCGACGCGATCCCCGCGTGCGCGGCGGACCTCGTGATCCTGGCCGGCGACATCGCCAACGGCCGCGACGGCATCGACTGGGCCGCCCGCACCTTCGATGTGCCGGTGGTCTACGTGCCCGGCAACCATGAGTACTACGAGAACAACTTCGACACCGTGGACCGCCTGATGGCCGAAGCGGCGGAGGCGGCGCCCAACGTGGCGCTGCTCAACGGCGCCGTGGCCGAGTACGCCGATGGCGACGGCCGCCCGGTGCGCGTGATCGGCACCACCTGGTGGACCGACTACTGCCTCTACGGCACCGACCGCATCGACGACGCCATGCAGGCCTGCGCCCGCGTGGTGGTGGACCACCGGCTGATCGAAACCACCGACGAGGCCGGCCAGCATCGCCCCTACACCCCCGCCGACGCCCTGGCCCGCCACCGCGCCGCCACCGCCTGGCTGACGGACACCCTGGCCGAACCCTTCGACGGCAAGACCGTGGTCGTCACCCACCACGGCCCCGACCTCGGCAGCCTGGACCCCCGCTACGCCCACGACATCGTCTCCGCCGGCTTCCTCTCCCGCCGCCCCGACCTCGTGGCCCAAGCCGACCTCTGGATCCACGGCCACACCCACACCAGCTTCGACTACTGGATCGACCAGTCCCGCGTAGTCTGCAACCCGCGCGGGTATATATCGAGACGAACGGGCAACCCGGAGAACCCGGTGTTTGATTGGGGGCGGGTGGTGGAGATCTAGACCCCCGCCCCCTCCGCCCCCAAACAAAAACCCCCGCGAGCTTGCGCCCGCGGGGGTTTTTGTCAGACGTCGACGAGACCCGAAGGCCTCGTCTGGTCCGGCGTGATTTACATCATGCCGTCCATGCCGCCCATGCCGCCCATGCCGCCCGGCATGGCCGGAGCCGACTCTTCCTTCGGCGATTCAGCCACGGCGCAGTCCGTGGTCAGCATCAGCGAAGCAACCGAAGCGGCGTTTTGCAGCGCGGTGCGGGTCACCTTGGTCGGGTCCAGCACGCCCATTTGCACCAGGTCGCCGTACTCGCCCGAGGCAGCGTTGTAACCGTAGTTACCGTTGCCTTCGATCACCTTGGCCACCACGACCGAAGCCTCTTCACCAGCGTTCAGCACGATCTGGCGCAGCGGTTCTTCCATGGCGCGCAGCACGATCTTGATACCGGCGTTCTGGTCGGCGTTCTCGCCTTGCAGACCCGAGATCGCAGCGCGGGCGCGCAGCAGGGCCACACCACCGCCGGGGACGATGCCTTCTTCCACGGCAGCGCGGGTGGCGTGCAGCGCGTCTTCCACGCGTGCCTTCTTTTCCTTCATTTCGACTTCGGTGGCAGCGCCAACCTTGATCACGGCAACACCGCCGGCCAGCTTGGCCACGCGCTCTTGCAGCTTTTCACGGTCGTAGTCCGAAGTGGCTTCTTCGATCTGGGCGCGGATCTGCTTCACACGGCCTTCGATGGCCGAGCCGTCGCCGGCGCCGTCGATGATGATCGTGTTTTCCTTGCCGATCTCGATGCGCTTGGCTTGGCCCAGGTCGTTCAGGGTCGCCTTTTCCAGCGTCAGGCCGATTTCCTCGGCGATCACGGTACCGCCGGTCAGGATGGCGATGTCTTCCAGCATGGCCTTGCGGCGGTCGCCGAAGCCCGGGGCCTTCACGGCAGCGGTCTTCAGGATGCCACGGATGTTGTTCACCACCAGCGTTGCCAGGGCTTCGCCCTCGACGTCTTCGGCGATGATCAGCAGCGGACGGCCAGCCTTGGCCACTTGCTCCAGCACCGGCAGCAGGTCACGGATGTTCGACACCTTCTTGTCGAACAGCAGGACGAACGGGCTGTCCAGGGCAACAACCTGCTTTTCCGGGTTGTTGATGAAGTACGGCGACAGGTAGCCGCGGTCGAACTGCATGCCTTCCACGACTTCCAGCTCGTCGGCCAGCGACTTGCCGTCTTCCACGGTGATCACGCCTTCCTTGCCAACCTTGTCCATGGCTTCGGCAATGCGCTCGCCGATCGAGGCGTCGCTGTTGGCCGAGATCGCGCCAACCTGGGCGATTTCCTTGCTGGTGGTGGTGGGCTTGGACAGCTTCTTCAGCTCTTCCACGGCAGCGCCGACAGCCTTGTCGATGCCGCGCTTCAGGTCCATCGGGTTCATGCCGGCGGCAACGAACTTCATGCCTTCGCGGACGATCGACTGGGCCAGCACGGTAGCGGTGGTGGTACCGTCACCGGCGTTGTCGCTGGTCTTGGAAGCCACTTCCTTGACCATCTGCGCGCCCATGTTCTGGAGCTTGTCCTTCAGTTCGATTTCCTTGGCCACGGACACGCCGTCCTTGGTCACGGTCGGGCCGCCGAAGCTGCGCTCCAGCACCACGTTGCGACCCTTCGGGCCCAGGGTCACCTTCACTGCGTTGGCGAGAATGTTCACGCCTTCGACCATCTTGGCACGGGCGGCGTCGCCGAACACTACGTCTTTTGCTGCCATGTTCTGTTTCTCCTGATCTGTACGAGTGACGCGTGGATTACTTGTTGACCACGGCCATGATGTCTTCTTCGCGCATGACCAGCAGTTCCTGGCCATCCACCTTCACGCCTTGGCCGGCATACTTGCCGAACAGCACGCGGTCACCCACCTTGACGTCGAGGGCAATGTTGTTGCCCTTGTCATCCTTCTTGCCGGGGCCGATGGCGAGGACTTCGCCTTGATCGGGCTTCTCGGCAGCATTGTCGGGAATCACGATGCCGGATGCGGTCTTGGTTTCATTGTCCAGACGCTTCACGATCACACGGTCGTGCAGAGGACGCAGGTTCATACGGACTCCTAGGTACAAAAAGTGAGTTTTGATTCACAAATGGCCGTCTGAAGGCGACGGCCAACGGTTTTCGGGTACCGCAAGGGCTCTGTTAGCACTCACCCCCGGGGAGTGCTAATTATAGGGACGAGGGTTGTCGTTTTCAAGACAGGCGCTGAATACGGGGTTTCCCTACGCAAGGGTTTACCCTATGACTTATGATCCGCCGCAACCGTGGAGTCTATATCTTGGCGAATCCCATTCCGAAGTCGATACCGATGCCGAACGACCCGGACCTCGTGCCGGGCATGCCTTACCGCCACTACAAGGGCGGCGCCTACCGTGTGACCGGCCTGGGCCGCTTCGAGGCCGACCTGGCGCCCGTGGTGGTCTACGAGTCCATGCGCGACCGCTCGATCCTGTGGGTGCGCACGGCGGAAGTCTTCACCGAGCCGGTGCGGACCGACGCGGGCGAGATGCCCCGCTTCGCGCCGGACTGGCCGGCCGCGCTGGCCCGCCTGGACTTCCTGCCGCGCCAGACCGTGCTCCAGGCGCTGGCGCTCTATGAGGCGCCCTATCGCCGCTACCACGACCGCACCCATGTGCTCGAGATGTTCGAGGTGGCGCACGCCCGGGGCCTCGCGCTGAACCCGGCGCAGGCGCTGGCGGTGCTGTTTCATGACGCCGTGTACGTGCCCGGCTGCGAGCACAACGAGGCCGCCTCGGCGGCGTTGATCGAAACCATGGTGGATGAGGTGGACGACGACGTGCTGCGCCAGGCCATGCAGATCGTGCTGGACACCCGCGCGCACACGCCGACGGCGCCCGACGCGGCCACGGTGCTCGATCTGGACCTGTACCGGCTGGCGGCCCCCGCCGAGGCGTTCGACGCCTATACGCAAGCCGTGTTCGAGGAGAACCGCGCGCTGCTGGCCCGGCGCACCGGGCTGGCCGGCGCGGCGCTGCACGCGGCCTTCATGGCACGCCGCGTGGGCTTCCTCACTACGCTGGCGCAGCGCGAGCGGCTGTTCCTGACGCCCGCCTTTGCCGATGCCGAGCAAGCCGCGCGCAACAACATCGCCCGGATCGCGGCCGCCCGGCCCCCGGCTTAGTCGAGTCCGCTGCTGTCGAGGTAGCCCAGCGCCTCGCGCACCTCGCGGCGCGCCTTGAGCACATAGCCGACCCGGCGGTCGCGAATGACGAGGACGAGCACCTCGGCCTGCACCATCTCGCTGAAGTGATGGGCCGCGCGATGGAGGGTGAGCCCGGCAAGCTGGGCGAGCTGGTCGGCCGGCAGGCCGTCATCGCCGGCCTCGAGCAAGGCGCGGCAGATGGCCGCGCGCGCGGGCACGGCGAGCAGCGCAAACGTCAGCGCGCTTTCCTGAGTGGCCATGTCCAACCCCGTGTCGTGATGGTTGCGTTCGTTTGTACCGTGCTGACGCGGCAAACGCAAGTCTGCGGTCCGGGTGTTGCGCTGACCCCTCATCCGGCAGGCCGTGCCGGTCACCACGCGTATCGCACGCCCACACGCACCGCGTATTGGTAGTAATCCTGCTGGCCCCATGCGCCGGACACGCTGGTCCAGCCCGACCACGACTTGTTCAGCGCCAGGTTCATGCCCACCTTGGCTTCGAAGCGGTTGCGCGGGTACATCGAACCCAGTTGCACCTGGTTGAAGGCGATGTGGCTCTCGGTGTCCGAGTACCACCAGTTGAGCGTGACATAGGGTTGCAGCTTGCGACCGTCTTCGCGCACGAACGTGCGGTGCGTTCGCACGCCCAGCCGCGTCAGGATGCCGCTCGCACTGGCGCCACGCACGCGGGTGCCGTTCGGCTCGTCGATGTCGCTCTCGTTGTAGTCGACGTAGATCAACTGCGCCTGCGGTTCGACGACCCAGCCGCCGCGCAGCGGCATGGCATAGCCGACCTCGCCAGACACCGCCAGCCCGTTCGCGCTGTACTTCACCGTGGGCAACTGGTCGCCTTCCACGCGGTTGCTGAACCAGCCGTACTGGAACCATGCGTCGGCATAGGCGCCGTGCTTCTTCTCGTCGTCCTGGTACCAGGTGCCGTAGATCCCGAGGCTCCAGCCCTCGACCTTGCCTTTCGCGTGTGCACTGTTGGCTTGCGCCTCGGCATCGCTGCTGGCGTAGCCGTAGCTGCCCATCACGCCCGCATGCAGGCGGCTCGCCACGCCGCCCGCCTGCCACGTCGCCAACTCCGCGCCGCCTTGCAGCAGGAACGAATCGGTGCTGGTCTTGAACACGCCATCCTTGCTACGCCCGCCTTCCCACTTGCCCACCATGCGCAGCCAGCCCGCACCCGGCTTGCCTTGCCCCACGAGGCCCACCCCCTCCGCATACTGCGGCTCGCCGCGGCGATCATGCAGGCTATGCACGAACATCTGGCCCGACAGGCGTTGATTGGCAAGATACGCGCCCACCTCTGGCCGATACAGCGGACGTACCGGCCTGGGCACATCGGGCACAGGGTCCGGCGCCGGGCTCGGAGCGGGGCCCGGCGCGGGGTCGGGCGGCGGCGGAGGCGGGTCCTGCTCGGAGCGCAGGTACCAGGCTTGCGGCGCGGTGCCGTCGATGCTGCCCCGGAACAACCGGTATTCATAAGGGCCGGCCACCGCGCGGCCGTCGATCGAGAACGCACCGGCCTGCGTCGTGCCGCCGTTGATCGTATCGACGAGCTGGATGCCGCTCGCGCTCGTGACCAGCCCCGGCCCCCCCGCATTCGTCACCCGTAGCCTGGACGTGCCGGAGGCGGTCCCGCCGTCGATCACCAGCTTGTCCGATG
Organism: Cupriavidus sp. OV096; assembly: GCF_900115455.1. NCBI lineage: Bacteria > Pseudomonadati > Pseudomonadota > Betaproteobacteria > Burkholderiales > Burkholderiaceae > Cupriavidus > Cupriavidus sp. OV096. The sequence continues at coordinate 115,345 of NZ_FOWM01000010.1, read as the reverse complement.
GCGAGCCATCGCCACCCAGATAGGTGTTGAGCCCGATGACGCCGTCGCCGCTGTACTGGCCGACGGTCAGCGTCTTGAACACCCCGCCCACCGGTGCGGAGAACAGGATCTGGCTTGGGTCGTTGTTGAGCGTCGTGAGCCGCGAGTCGCCGGTGAGGTTCCACGTGCTGTCCCGCAGGACGAGATTCGACGTACTGCCTGCCTCGGTCAGCGCCGCACCGGTCAGCGTGGAGCCGGCGTCAGCATTCAGGTTCAGCGTGCCGCCACCCGTGACGTTGAACAACGCCCCGCTGCCATGCAATGATGACGTTGTCATCGACACGTTCATCGTCCCCCCGTTCATGGCAATGCCAGCGCCCTGCTGGGAGACGAGGGTCGAACCCGCAGCGGTCAGCGTGCCCGCGCCGCCGGCCGCTTCGTATTGCACCGCGTTGGCGCCGGCGCCGCTGGCCGTGACCGTGCTGTCGACCAACGACAGCACACTGTCGCCACGCACACGAACGCCATGCGACCCCGTACCGCTTGTGTTGACGGTGACCCCGGTCGCCGCGAGTGAGGCGCCGCCCACGGACGCGCCTGGAATGATCGCCGCATCCGGATCATTCACGGCACCCACCTGGTCAGGTTCGCCCGAGCCCACCGTGCTGAGGCCCACGGCGTCATTGCCCGTCGTTGTCACGGAACCACCGTTCATGACAAGTCGCGCGGCGTTCCTCGCCGTAGCGCCTTCGCTGCCCACGCCACGCGTGGTCACGGCGACGTTGCCCGCGGTCAGCGTGGTCTGCGTGATGGCAACCAGCCCGATGGCGCCATCACCCGACGTCTCCACCGAACCGCCCGTCATCGTTACGGATGCCGGCGTGCCCGTTCCCGCGCCCGCAGCACGTGCTCCATAGGCGGTGGCGCCAGACGTGCTGATCCGCACGCCATCGGCCACGACCACGCCACCTGCGCCGCCCGCACTGTCGCCGTAGGCCACCAGACCGTCACCGTCAGCGCCCGTCGTCGTCACCGTGCCGCCGCTTACCTGGACACGCCCTGCGGTCAACGCCACGACACCCGCACTGCCAGGGCCCCGCGCTGTCATGCTCGTATTGGTCACTGTGGTCACGCCGCCGGCAATCGCGTTGGCGGCCCGCGCCTGGTTTCCATCGGCTTCAATCGACAGGTCGCGGGCGTTGATCGTCGATTGCACGTCTTGCGCGACAAGCCCCCGCGAAAACCCGCCGGCCGCCAGGACGAAGCCGCCCACCAAGTCGAGCTTCGCGCCAGTATCAGCCACCACCGCGGTGCGCAGCCCGCCCGTGGCAATGACCTCGATGGTCCCTCCCGTGTTGTCGAACGTTCCGGCTGCGCCGCCGCGCACCCATAACCCGGTACCTGCCACGCGTATCAACCCTGCGTTGGTGCCTGCCAGCGTATTGGCGCTGAAGACGACCCCATTCAGGCCAGAAACCTGGCCCGTGGCGCCCTGCGTGAACGTCCCGCCCTGCACGAAGATGACCGTGTCCTGCCCCCCTTGCAACAGTCCGTTGTTGGTCACCGTGCCGGGCGCGCCCATGTGGATGGCACGGTCTCCGCTGGAGATCGTGGCGCCGGCGTGATTGATCACCGTCGCCCCGCTATTCGCGTACAAGCCGCCGAATGGTCCGGCCCCCGTCGTTGCCGAGGTGCTCACCGTGCCGTAATTCTCGAAGCGTGAGCCACCCGGAGTGAGAGCGTCAAGGGAGATCCCGTCATTGGTTCCCGTGATCGTGCCGCGATTGACGAGATTCCAGTTCCGCGTGTTATTCGCATTCAGGCCATCATCCGTGGCTACCGCGATAACGGTACCGGCGGGCGCCTCAAAGTTCGTCGCCGCAGGATCGAGCGTCTGCAAACGGACCGTGGAGGTCGAGGATGGAACGGTGACGACTTGCGCATGAAGCAGTGAATATGGCGCCGCCAGCGTTGCCGCAGCGAGCTTCGCTTTGAAGGTTTTCATATGCGCCCTCTCTAGAAACATCCTTGTCAGAGTCTGCGTGGACTGCGCCATCACGCGGCATCGACGTGAAAGTACAACCATCCTAGGCGCTGAAAGAGGTACGTCAAATGATGATGTTTTACATCGCCACAACACATCCTCGGGGGATGTGCGAGTGACTGCGCGCGACAATTCAGGCCCGTCAGATTCGGGGCGGAACACTACTGTCAGAGGAGGATGGAGGCGCGGCGTCGCCGCTGGCACGTAACAGCGGTGTCGCTGTCGGTGATGGCCCCTCTCCCACTTGCAGGATGCATGGCAGGAGAGGGGCGGGAGGTGAGGAACGGTATCTGGCCGACGCGGCCAGCGTGCCTCAGACCACGAACGGCAACTGGCGCTGGCGCTTGCCAGTGAGGCGGAACAGCGCGTTGGCCACTGCCGGCGCGATGGCCGGCACGCCCGGTTCCCCGAGGCCGGTCGGGTTGTCCTGCGAGGGGACGAAGAACACGTCCACCTGCGGGGCGTCCGGCATGCGGGGCGGCGGGTAGTCGGGGAAGTTGCTGTTCTTCACCGCGCCGTTCTCGATCTCGATGGCAAACCCGGGCCGGGTCATCGACAGCCCGAACACGCAGCCGCCCTGGATCTGCGCCTCGGCCGAGAGCGGATTGACCACGCGGTTCGCGTGCACGCCGGCGGTCACACGGTGCACGCGCGGCTCACCCTTGACTACCGACACGTCCACCACATAGGCCACCACCGAGCCGAACGACTCATGCACGGCCACACCCCAGGCATGCCCCTTCGGCAGCTTCTTCTTGCCGTAGCCGGACTTGTCCACCGCCAGTTGCAGCGCGGCGCGGTGCCGGGCGTGCTTCTGCGGGTCCAGCCGGGCCAGGCGCCACGCCACCGGGTCCTGCCTGGCGGCGGTAGCCATCTCGTCGGCCAGCGTTTCCTTGACGAAGCCCGTGTGCGTGTTGCCCACCGAGCGCCACCAGAGCACCGGCACGTCCACCTTCGGATGATGCACGGCGAGTTGCAGCGGCACGTCGTAGTCGTTCTCGACGATGCCCTCGGTCATCGTCACGTCCACGCCGTTCTTGACCATCATCGACTCGAACGGCGTGCCGCTGACGATCGACTGGCCGACGATGGTGTGCTGCCAGCCCACCACGGCGCCCTTGGCGTCCACGCCGATGCGCGCGCGGTGCACGTGCAGCGGCCGGTAGTAGCCGCCCTTGATGTCGTCCTCGCGGCTCCACATCACCTTGAGCGGCTCGGTGTGGCCGTTGCCGACCCACGTGCGCAGCACGTTGGCGGCTTCCACCAGATAGTCCGAGGTCGGCACCGCGCGCCGGCCGAAACCACCGCCGGCCATCATCGTGTTCAGCGTGACCTTCTCCGGCGCCAGCCCCAGCGTGCGGGCGATGGCGGCCTGGTCGACGGTCTGGAACTGCGAGCCCACCCACACCTTCACCGCCGTGGCCTTGTTGCCGGCAACCTCGGCCTGCATGGTGCAGTTGAGCGGCTCCATCGGCGCGTGGGCCAGGTACGGCAGGCGGTATTCGGCGTCGATGACCTTCGCCGCGCCCTTGAGCGAGGCGTCGATGCCGTCCAGCGGCCTGGCCACCGTGCCCGGCTGCGTGGCCAGCTTGCTGTACTGGTCGAACAGCGCGGCGGTGCTCACCGTCGAGCCGGTGTCTTCCCAGACGATCTCCAGCGCCTCGCGCGCGGTCTTGGCGGGCCAGTAGCCATCGGCCACCACGGCCACGCCGGTGCCGCCACGGTCCACGGGCACCAGCATCACATCGACCACGCCCTTGATCTTGCGCGCGCGGTCGGCGTTGAACGTCTTGACCTTGCCGCCAAAGCGCGGCGGGCGGGCCACCACGGCCACGACCATGTCCTTGAGCCGGGTGTCGATGCCGAACACGGCGTCGCCGTGCAGCTTGGCCGCCGAATCCAGGCGCGGCGTGGGCTTGCCGACGATGCGGAACTGCGCCGGGTCCTTGAGCGTGACCTGCGCCGGCACGGGCAGGCCCATGGCGGCGTTGGCCAGCTCGCCATACGTCGCGCGATGGCTGCCGGAGGTGACCACGCCCAGCGACGTGCTGCAGCTCGCCGGGTCCACCTTCCACTGCTGGGCCGCCGCCGAGATCAGCATCGCCCGGGCGCGCGCGCCCAGCTCACGATACTGCTGGAACGAGTGGTTCAGGGCCGTGGAGCCCCCGGTGATCTGGATGCCGAAGGCGGGGTCCTTGTACGCGTCGCCGGCCGGGGCCAGCACCGCGCGCACGTTCTTCCAGTCCACATCCAGTTCCTCGGCCAGCGCCATCGGCAGGGCCGTGTGCACGCCCTGGCCGAACTCGAGCCGGTTCACGGCCACCGTCACGGTGTTGTCCGGGCCGATGATCAGGAACGCCTGCGGCGCGGACGGCGCCTTGGGGGCGCCTTCCTGGGCCTGCGCAACCGCGCTGAGCCCGCCGATGCCGATCGCCAGCCCGCCGCCAGCCAGCCCGCCCAGCTTCAGGAAGCTGCGCCGCGAGAGCGGGGCGATGCCTTCTGCCGGCGCGGACGCCTCGTTCACCGGCGCGCCGCTGCCGCCGGCCAGTGCTTCAATGCCACGAATTCGCATGATGATTCCCCGCTCAGGCGATGGCCCGGGCGGCATCCTTGATGGCCGCGCGAATCCGTTGATAGGTGCCACAGCGGCAGATGTTGCCAGCCATGGCCTGGTCGATGTCGGCGTCGGTGGGGCGCGGCTTGCTGCGCAGCAGGCCCACGGCGCTCATTACCTGCCCGTTCTGGCAGTAGCCGCACTGGGCCACGTCGTGGCGCAGCCAGGCGTCGAGCACGGCGCGGCCGATCTTGTCGTCCGGCATCGATTCGATGGTGCCGACCTTGCTGCCGGCCACGGCCGAGATCGGCATCACGCAGCTACGCGTGGCCTGGCCGTTGATGTGGACCGTGCAGGCGCCGCAGGCGGCCATGCCGCAGCCGAACTTGGTGCCGGTCATGCCGAGGTTGTCGCGCAGGGCCCAGAGCAGTGGCGTGGACGGATCGGCGTCCACGTCCACGGTCTTGCCGTTGAGGGTGAGGGTAGTCATTGCGGGGAACTCCTTGGGTGCGTTGCCCTTAGTCTTCTTGCATCGCACCGCCGGGCTCGTTGGCAAGCAACGTGGCACGGGATCCCTGGCCACCCGGCGGCGCCCACGGAGGATAGAACAAATTCGAGAAACGTGCGCCGCCCTACGCACACGGGTGGGCGTGCACCGGGATGGGGCGAAACGAAAGTTTCTGGGCCCTGCTAATTACGTAGCGCCCCTTCTATTTAGTCGCGGACAAATAGAGATGCAGCGCGTTGAGGTCGGTGTCGTTCATCTTGGCGAACGAGGAGAACGGCATGACCCGGCTGACGTCGGTGCCGTCCGGCCGCTTGCCGGTGCGCATCATGGCGACGAACTGGTCCGGCTGGGGGTAGCGCTTCATCACGCCGTTCGGGCGCAGGTCGGCGGCCGGCGGCCAGTCGGGCGGCGCGCCGGGGATATGGCCGCCGCGCAGGTCGCCGCCATGGCAGCCCATGCAGGCATTGGCCATGTACTGGCCATAGGCCGGCGTCACCGCGGCGGCAATCGCCGGCGCGGGCGGCAGGTCATGGTTGATCTTCTCGGCGGCGTCCCGGATCACGCCCGCGCCGTACAGCCCCTGCGCGAACCACGGGAAGCGCACTTCGGCCGGCTGCCCGTTGGCCGGCGGCAGGCTGCGCACGTAGGCCACCAGCGCGCCGAAGTCCTCGTTTGAAAGCCGGTTGTAATCCTCGCTCGGCATGATCAGCAGCGGCCGGCCCGTTGGCGCCACGCCGTGGCGGATGGCGCGGTCCCAGTCCTCCGGGCGATATTTGGCGACGTCGGGGTTGGCCTGGGTGATGTCCGGCGCCCGCACGCGCAGGCCGTTGGGCTCGTCGAAGACCTGCTTGCCGGCGCCCTTGGCGCCGTGGCAGTCCATGCAGCCGCGCGATTCGTAGAGATATTTGCCATGGGCGATGGCGGCGGTGTCGGTGGGAATCGTCACCGGGGTCACGTTGACCTTCACGGTCCGCGCGAGCTTGCGTCCGCCCCACCAATAGGTACTGCCCACGGCCACCACCACCACGACAACGAAGGTAATCGACGCCGAACTGGCGATGCGGAAGAATCGCGCAATATCCATGGGTTCCCCTCTCCGTGGCGGAGGCACGGCCGCCGCGCGGCCCGCCCCGGCCTGATTGCAGCCGGATCGGGGCGCGGATTCTGTGCGCGATGATACAGACGCCGACCGCCCGCGGCATCGGGTCTTCCCCACCCCCTACCAAAAAATGCGCCCGAGCGCCAGCCCCAACAACGCCCCGCCATGCCCCGTATCTCGGGGCTCGTCCGCCCCGCAGAACGACTACATTGCGCCATACGCTGGGCAGGGGTGCGACCGTTGCACCGGCACCCGCCGTACCCCGGACCGCCTCCTGATGCACAGGGGCAGCCATCGACAACACAAGACATGACGCCAGAGACGGCCGCGAACCCCCTCCAACCCCCGCCCCCGGCGGCTGCCCCCTGGCGGCGGCGGCTGCAGGGCGCGCTGCTGGCACTGTGCACGCTCGCCGGGGTGGCGGCCATCTGGGCCGGCCACGAACTGCTGGTCTCGGCCGCGCTGGTGGCGATCTTCCCGGCCTGCATCGCCTTCATGAGCGCGCAGAATCGCAAGAGCCGCGCCAACCTGCGCAGCAGCGAGCAGCGCTTCCGGCAGGCGCTGGAGCATTCGGCCATCGGCATGGCGCTGGTCGGGCTGGACGGGCGCTGGCAACTGGTGAACCGGGCCATGTGCGAGCTGCTCGGGTACACGCCCGAGGAGTTCCGGGAGATTCCGTTCCAGCGGATGACCCACCCGGACGACCTGGACGCCGACCTGCGCCAGCTGGAACGCCTGACCGCCGGCGAGATCGACGCCTATCGCATGGAAAAGCGCTACCGCCACAAGGACGGCCGCTACCGCTGGGCGCTGCTGGCCGTGTCGATGGTGCGCAACCAGCAGACCGGCCAGCCGGACCATTACATCGCCCAGATCGAGGATATCCACAGCCGCAAGCTGGACCACGAGCGCATGGAACAACTGGCACGCCGCATGGAACTGGCCGTGGAAGCCGGCGGCGTGGGCATCTGGGAATGGGATTTCACCAACGCCACCATCACGTGGGATGCCCGCATGCACGCGCTGCACGGCACCTCGGTGGAGCTGGGCGCGCCCACGCTGGCGCAGTGGATCGCCATGCTGCACCCCGAGGACGTGAGCCGGGTCAGCACCGAAATGCGCCAGGCGATTCGCGGCGTGCATCGCTTCGATACCGAATACCGCGTGGTCTGCCCCACCGGCGAGGTGCGCCACGTGCGCGCCATGGCCATGGTCTCGCACCACGACGATGAGGACGACGACGATGGCGGCGGCGGCGCCAGCGCAGGCACCCCCACGCGCCGCGGCATGACGCGCGCCCTGGTCGGCACGAACTGGGACATCACCGAGCAGCGCCGTCTGAACCGCGCGCTGTTCGAGGAAAAGGAGCGGCTGCACATCACCCTGCGCTCGATCGGCGACGCGGTGATCTGCACGGACCGCGTGATGCGCGTGACCTTCATGAACCCGATCGCCGAGCAGCTCACCGGCTGGAGCATGGACGCCGCGATGGGCCAGCCGCTCGAGCAGGTCTTCCGCATCGTCGATGAAATCACCGGGGTGACCATCCCCAGCCCGGTGGAGCAGTGCCTGCAAACCCTGCGCCCGGCCTACCTCCAGGAAGGCGCGGTGCTGCAAAGCCTGACCGGCGAGCGCCACGACGTGCAGGACTCCGCCGCGCCGGTGCTGACCAATGACGGCGGCGTGCTCGGCGCCGTGCTGGTGTTCCAGGACATCACGACCTCCCGGGCGCTGCAGCGCGAACTGGCCCACTCGGCCACCCACGACGCCCTGACCGGCCTGCCCAACCGCGCCTGGTTCGAAAAGCGCCTGCGCGAGTCCTGCGAGGCCGCCCGGCTGCACGGCCACCGCGCCGCGCTGTGCTTTATCGATCTGGACCGCTTCAAGATCGTCAACGACACCGCCGGCCACGGCGCCGGCGACGTGCTGCTGCGCGAACTGGGCTACGTGATCCGCCACCACGTGCGCCCGGACGACCTGCTCGCCCGGCTGGGCGGCGACGAATTCGCGCTGCTGCTCAAGGACTGCTCGGTGGACCAAGCCGAGCACGTGTGCCAGAAGGTCATCGACGCCGTGCGCGAGCGCCGCTTCCCGTGGGAAGGCCGCGTCTACGACGTGGGCGCGAGCATCGGCATCGCCGCCATCGACGCGGACACCCCGCCGGTAGGCGAGCTGATGAGCCGCGCCGACGTGGCCTGCTACGCCGCCAAGGCTGCCGGCCGCAACCGGGTCTCGGTCTACCGGCGCGATGAAAGCGACGCGCGGCGCCATCACCGCGAGCTGGAGGTAGCCGCCGGCATCCATTCGGCCCTCGACGCCAACCGCTTCCGCCTCTACGCCCAGGAGATCCGCTCGCTGCGCGAGGGCGAGCAGGGCCGGCACGTCGAGATCCTGGTCCGCATGGTCGATGAGCAAGGCGCGCTGATCATGCCCGGCGCGTTCATCCCGGCCGCCGAACGCTACGACCTGATGGGTCACATCGACCGCTGGGTGATCCGCAACGTGCTGCACCAGTACGGGCGGCGGCTGGCGGCGGTGCCGGGGCTGTCGGTGTCGATCAACCTGTCGGCCAACTCGCTGGGCGAGCCCTTCCTGCTGCCCTTCCTGCACGACGCCCTGCGCGACTCCGTGCTCCCCGCCAACCGCATCCGGCTGGAGATCACCGAGACCGCGCTGATCAACAACATGACCGCCGCCAGCCGGCTGGTGGCCGAGATGCGCAGCACCGGCTGCACCGTGGCGCTGGACGACTTCGGCGCCGGCCTTTCGTCGTTTTCCTATCTGAAGCAGTTCCCGGTGGACTACCTCAAGATCGACGGCAGCTTTATCCGCAACCTCACCGGCAGCGTGGTGGACCGCGAGATCGTCAGTTCGATCAACGACATCGGCCACCGGCTGGGCGTGCAGACCGTGGCCGAGTCCGTGGAGGACGAGGAAACGCTGGGCACGCTGCGCGCGATCGGCGTGGACTACGCCCAGGGCTATGTGATCGGCCGGCCGGTGCCGGTGGAGCAGTTGCTCGAGGCGTGGGAGCACGAGGCGGACGCGGCCTGACCTGTTAACGGCGACACCGCAAACCACGCCCAGGCGCACATCGACACCACCGTTTCTCCCTCTCCCCTCAGCGGGAGAGGGCCGGGGAGAGGGGTGGTCTAGCAAGCGACCACACACAGCGGGGCCCTCGGTGTGCTCCAGCGCGCAGGCTTCGGCCAGCGCCGGCCCTCTCCCCCAACCCCTCTCCCGCAAGCGGGCGAGGGGAGCAAAACATCACATGGCCGTTCGGATTTCCGAACGGCCTTCCCACCCATCCGTCCGGATTCCCGAACGCCGCGCCGCCAGCGCGCGTAAATTTCCTTTCTATTCATCGACTTACCCCCTCCCCCAGGCGCCGCCGCGCTGGCACGCCTCGTGCACACCTAGGCGCCGCTGTCAGGGCGCGACGCCTACGTGCCCGACCCCAAGGAGGATGTACTGACGATGACAATGAAGCGACTGCCCACACTGATCTTCATCGCGATGCTGCTCGGCGTTCTGGCCGGCACCGCTGCCCACCACCTGGCGCCCGACGCCGCCACCGCGAAATCGATCGCGGACCACTTCGCCATCCTCACCGACATCTTCATGCGGATGATCAAGATGATCATCGGCCCGCTGGTGTTCGCCACGCTGGTCGCCGGCATCGCCGGCATGGGCGACGGCAAGGCCGTCGGCCGCATCGGCCTGAAGGCGATGGCCTGGTTCCTGGGCGCCTCGATCACCTCGCTGCTGCTGGGTCTGGTGATGGCCAACCTGCTGGCGCCGGGCCACGGCATGAACCTGCCGCTGCCAGCCGCGGACGCCGCCTCGAACCTGAAGACCGGGGCGCTGAACCTGCGCGAGTTCATCGCGCACATGTTCCCCAAGAGCTTCGTGGAGGCCATGGCCACCAACGAGATCCTGCAGATCGTGGTGTTCTCGCTGTTCTTCGGCTTCGCGCTCGGCACGCTCAAGGACGGCATCGGCAAGCCGGTGCTGCAGGGCGTGGACGGCCTCGGCCACGTCATGCTGAAGGTCACCAACTACGTGATGGCGTTCGCGCCGGCTGGCGTGTTCGGCGCCGTGGCCGCCGTGATCACGGCGCAGGGCCTGGGCGTGTTGACCGTCTACGCCAAGCTGCTGGGCAGCCTGTACCTGTCGCTGGCCCTGCTCTGGGTGGCGCTGATCGCCGGCGGCTACTACTTCCTGGGCCGTGACATCTTCCGCCTGATCCGCCAGCTCCGTGCGCCGCTGATGATCGGCTTCGCCACGGCCAGCAGCGAATCGGCCTACCCGAAGGTGATCGAGCAGCTCACGCGCTTCGGCGTGAAGCCGCGCATCACCGGCTTCGTACTGCCGCTCGGCTACTCGTTCAACCTGGACGGCTCCATCATGTACACCTCGTTCGCCGCGCTGTTCGTGGCGCAGGTGTACGGCATCCAGCTCTCGCTCACGCAGCAGATCACCATGCTGCTGGTGCTGCTGGTGACCAGCAAGGGCATCGCGGGCGTGCCGCGCGCCTCGCTGGTGGTGGTGGCCGCCGTGCTGCCGATGTTCGGCCTGCCTGAGGCCGGCATCCTGCTCGTGTTGGGGATCGATCACATCCTGGACATGGGCCGTACCGTCACCAATGTGCTGGGCAATGCCATTGCCACGACCGTCGTCGCCAAAAGCGAAGGCGCGATCGGCGCGCCGGATCTCTCCGACGAGGACGACACCTCGGCGGACAGCAACACCGGCCTGACACCCGCTCAGGCGCTGGCCAGCAAGTAAGCCGGCCAGGCGTGCCAGGGCCCGGTTGCCGATCAGGCGGCCGGGCCTTTTTGCGTTTACCGGGACGTCTGACCTGTCCGATTTGGCCGGCACTTGCATGGGGTGTGGTAAAACGTGGGCCTCGCCGCAGATCCGGCCCGCACCGCGCCAGCAGCATGCGGCGTCGGCGTCACCCGACGGCTGTGCATCCGCCTCACAGAATTCCTCATGACCGGCCCCCTGTCCTCCGCCGAAACCGGCCTCGCTCCTGGCGGGGGCGGCGGCACCTCGCCCTGGCGCCGCGCCGCGCCGATCGTCGCCCTGCTGGCCCTGGCCGCGCTGGTGACGGCCGCGGGCTGGCTCGGCTATCGCTTTACCTATGACACCGCGCTGAACCGCCAGGCCGAACGTGGCCAGGTGCAGATGCGCCTGTACGCCCAGGCGCTGGAGAGCGAACTGGCCCGTTTCGACTACGTGCCGAGCCTGCTCTCGCTCGATGCCCGCATCGAGGGGCTGCTGCGCCAGCCGGGCAACCCCGAGCGCGTGGCCGCCGCCAACGCCTACCTCGCCGCGCTGAACGGCCGGGCAGGCACCCGCGTGGTCTATATCCTCGACGCGCGCGGCAAAGTCCTCGCGACCAGCAATTTCCAGCGTCCCGACAGCTATCTCGGCGAAGACCTGAGCTTCCGCCCCTACTTCCGCAGCGCCATCGAAGGCCAGCTCGGCCGCTTCTACGGCGTGGGCACCACGCGCAGCGAGTCTGGCTACTACCTCTCCGCCCCGCTGGGCGACCGTGACAAGCCGGTGGGCGTGGCGGTGGTCAAGATCGGCCTGGAGCCGCTCGAGAACCGCTGGCAGGGCAACGACAGCCAGATGCTGCTGAGCGACGAGAACGGCGTGGTGATCCTCGCTTCGGACCCGTCCTGGAAGCTGGCCGCCACGCGGCCGCTGGCGCCGGCCCAGCGCGAGAAGCTGGACCGCTCGCTCCAGTACAACCGCGCCCCGCTGCCCCCGCTGGCGCTGACCACGGTGCGCGAACTCGGCCCCGGCCCCAGCGAGGGCGGCGACGCCCTGGTACGGCTGCGCCAGGGCCCGCCGATGCTGGCCCAGCACCTGGCCCTGCCCGGCACCGACTGGAACCTGACCCTGCTGACCAATACCTCGCAGGCCCGCGTGGCCGCGCTCAACAGCGCGGCGCTGGCCGGCGTGCTGGCGGCGTTCGTGCTGCTGCTCGGGGCGGCCTGGAACGTGCGGCGGCGCATCGTCAGCGAGCGGCTGGCGGCGCGCACGGCGCTGGAGGCGGCCAACAGCGAACTCGAACGCAAGGTGGCCGAACGCACCGCCGACCTCTTCGCCGCGAACCAGCAACTGCATGCCGAAGTGGCCGAACGCACCCGCACCGAGACCTTCCTGCGCCAGGCGCAGGACGGGTTGATGCAGGCCGGCAAGCTCGCGGCGGTGGGCCAGATGTCGGCCGGCATCGCCCATGAACTGAACCAGCCGCTCGCGGCGCTGCGCACGCTCTCGGGCAACACCGGCAAGTTCCTCGAACGCGGCGACCACGCCACGGCGCAGGAAAACCTCGGCAAGATCATCGGGCTGGTGGACCGCATGGGGCGCATCACGGGCGCGCTGAAGTCCTTCGCGCGCAACCCGTCGGTGGGCCAGCGCGGCACGGCCCGCCTGGCCGAGGCAGTGGACAACGCGCTGTTCCTGCTGGAGACGCGCATCGCGGCGGTGGCGCCGGCCATCGAGCGCGACATCGACCCCCATCTGATGGTGGCCTGCGACCCGAACCGGCTCGAGCAGGTGCTCGTCAACCTCGTCGGCAATGCACTCGATGCAATGACCGCGATGGGCGGCCGCGCCGCGCCCCGGCTCTCGCTGCACGCCTACCAGAGCGGCGGGCTGGTGCACCTGACCGTGCGCGACAGCGGCCCGGGGCTGTCCGAGGCGGCCTTCGCGCGGCTGTTCGAGCCATTCTTCACGACCAAGCCGGCTGGCGAAGGGCTGGGGCTCGGCCTGACGCTGTCCGCCGGCATCCTGAACGAGAACGGCGGCACGCTGACCGCGATCAACCATCCCGAAGGCGGCGCCTGCTTTACGCTCGCCCTGCCCGAGGCTGGGCCGGAGGCGCGGCATGTCGGCTGAGGTGCAGCAGCCGGACGCCATGACGGCTGGCATGACGACGATGACGGTGATGATCGTCGAGGACGACCCGGACGTGCGGCTCGGCTGCGAGCAGGCGCTGCGGCTCGAAGGCATGGCCACGCGCGGCGTGCCCAGCGCCGAGGCCGCGCTGCGCGAGGTGCAGGCCGGCTACGCCGGCATCGTCGTCAGCGACATCCACCTGCCCGGCGCCGACGGCATGGCGCTGCTGCGCGAGCTGATGACGCGCGACGCCGCGCTGCCGGTCATCATGATCACCGGTCACGGCGACGTGTCGCTGGCCGTGCAGGCGATGAAACAAGGCGCGTACGACTTCCTCGAGAAGCCGTTCTCGCCCGAGCGGCTGGTGGCCACGTGCCGCCGCGCGCTCGACAAGCGCCGGCTGGCGCTGGAAGTGGCCGAGCTGCGCGCGCGGCTGGCCGGGCGCGAGACGCTGTCCGCCCGGCTGATCGGCGACTCCCCGGCCATCGGCCGGCTGCGCCAGATGATTGCCGACCTGGCCGACACCGCCGCCAACGTGCTGATCCACGGCGAGACCGGCACCGGCAAGGAGCTGGTGGCGCGCTGCCTGCACGAAGCCAGCGGCCGGCGGGCGCGCCATTTCGTGCCGATCAACTGCGGCGGCCTGCCCGAACAGCTGTTCGAATCGGAGATCTTCGGCCACGAGGCCGGCTCGTTCACGGGCGCCGCGCGGCGCCGCATCGGCAAGATCGAGCATGCCGACGGCGGCACGCTATTCCTCGACGAGATCGAGAGCATGCCGATGCCGATGCAGATCAAGCTGCTGCGCGTGCTGCAGGAGCGCGTGGTGGAGCGGCTGGGCTCCAACCTGCCGGTGCCGGTGAACGCACGCGTGGTGGCGGCGACCAAGGCGGACCTGCGCGCGCTGGCGGATGCCGGCCAGTTCCGCGCCGACCTGTACTACCGGCTGAACGTGGTGACGCTGGCCCTGCCGCCGCTGCGCGAGCGGCGCGAGGACGTGCCGCAGCTATTCGAGCATTTCGTCGCCCAGGCCGCGCTGCGCTTCGAGCGCGAGGCCGTGCCGGCCACAGCGGCCGAGCTGGCCCGGCTGGTGGCCTACCCCTGGCCCGGCAATGTGCGCGAGCTGCGCAACCTGGCCGAACGCCACGTGCTCGGCCTGGGCTGCGACCCCGCCCAGGGTGGCGCCGCGCCGCACGCGCTGCCGCTCCCCCAGGCCGTGGAGCAGTTCGAGCGCGCGCTGATCGCCGATGCGCTGCGCCGCCACGATGGCAACCTGAGCCGCGCCGGCGAGGCGCTGGGCGTGGCCAAGACCACGCTGTTCGACAAGGTGAGGAAGTACGGGCTGAACTGACCGTCACGCCGTCGACGGCAATGTATCGAATGTACGAGCGGGGGAACTGCCGCGCCTGGCACCTGTCCCTTGAGAGGTGCGCTGGGACTGGCACGCGGGCAAAAATGCCGGCGAGAATGCGAACCGGCAGCGTTGGTGCCGTCCACCGAAGCTGCCCGATGTACGTTAAACAACAAAAGTGTGACGCCAACCACGGGTTTCCCTGTGGCGGCACAGCGCGATGAAGCCATACTATTGGCATGGCGGAACCCTACCGACAGGCGGCACAGACTGCCAGGTTCCAACCGCGCGCGCGGGCACCTGAGCCCACGCACGCGTAAAAGCAACAAAGACCGGCCGGGGAGCGGGTCGCAAATGTCAGGGTCAGTAAATCCGGCAGCCCGGATCAAAACGGCGTGGCGCGTCCGAGGGTGCCACGCGGCGAGCAACTGGCGCCGTGCTGCCGATCGACACTACGGGTGATTGGATGAAACTGGATCCGGAACTGGCTGAAAAGCCCTACTACAGCACGCGGACCGCGGCAAAACTTCTCAACGTCTCGTTGGGCACCGTCCAGAAAATGGTCGAACGCGGCGAATTGGGCGCGTGGAAGACCAACGGCGGCCATCGGCGCATTCACAAGGAAACCGTCCATCGCCTGCTGGCGAGCCGCGCCACGCCTGACATGGCCGCCGAGCACGACCTCGACCTTGTGGTGTTTCACCCGAACCACCAGGAAGCGCAGCGCATCAGCGCCCAGCTGGGCAAGTGGTCGCTGCCGCTCAAGAGCCAGGTGCTCGAGGACGTGGTCGACACGGTCATCACCTCGGTCGACGCCCGGCCGCGGGTGGTGCTCTACTACGTGGAGGAGCTGAACGACGCCGAGTCGGCGACCATCGAGAAGCTCCAGAACTTCTTCGCGCGGCAACGCGTGATCTTCGCCGTGATCACCAACCGCCAGGCCTATGACGGCGTGGCCGATGCACTCCAGCAGTGGGGCATCATGGTGTTCCTGAAGACGCCGTCGCTGGAAGAGATCAAGGGCTTCCTGCGCGCGCAGCTGATGATGGGGCGCGTGGGCGCCTGAGCGCAGGCTGGCTCCCCTCCTCCTTCCGGGAGAGGGGAGCAAGACCACGCGTCCGGTATTAAGTAAGAGCCCCGTACACTCCCGCTCCCCTTCCCCTCAGGCCGCCACGGCTTCCTGGCAGGACGCCATCATCCAGCCGTACAGGTCGCGCGGGTCCGGCGGCAGCGCCACGAGCGCGATCGGCCGTCCCACCCCATGGGCGCGCGCGGCGGCATGGAGCCAGCGCAGCACGGCGTAGTCCTCCAGCGCGAATCCCACCGAATCGAAGATCGTCACATCGTCCGCCGACACCCGGCCCGGCGCGGCGCCTGACAGCACTTCCCACAACTCATGCACCGGCGCCTCGGGCCATTGCTGGATCTCGCCCTCGATGCGCGACTGCGGGGCGTACTCCACCACGATGCGCGCGGCGTGCAGGATGTCCGCGTGCAGCTCGGTCTTGCCCGGGCAGTCGCCGCCCACGGCGTTCAGGTGCATGCCGGGACGGATCATGTCCGGCGTGAGGATGGTGGCGTGGGTCTTGTCGGCCGTCACCGTGGTCACGATGTCGGCCCCCGCCAGCGCGGCCGAGATCGACCCCACCGGCACGATCGACAGGCCCGCCACGCCGGCAAGGTTGTGCACCAGCCGCGCGGTGGCCGCCGGGTCGATGTCGTAGGCGCGGATCTCGCGCACGCCAAGCATCGCGTGGAAGGCCAGCGACTGGAATTCGGCCTGCGCGCCGTTGCCGACCAGCGCCATCGTGCGGGCACCGGGCCGGGCCATGGCGCGCGCCGCCAGCGCCGAGGTGGCGGCCGTGCGCAGCGCCGTGGCCAGCGTCAGGTCGGCCAGCAGCAGCGGGAAGCCCGTGCGCACATCGGCCAGCATGCCGCAGGCCATCACCGTCGGCAGCGCCTGCTGCGCGTTGCCGGGATGCCCGTTGACGTACTTGAAGGCGAACTGGGCGCCGTCGCTGACCGGCATCAGCTCGATCACGCCCACCGGCGAATGGCTGGCCAGCCGCGCCGATTTCTCGAAGGCGGGCCAGCGCAGAAAGTCTTGGCGGACGTGCTCGGCGACCTCGCCGATGGCCCGGGCGACGCCGATGCGGCGCACCAGCGTGGCGGCGTCGGCGGCATCCAGGAAGGTTGTCATTTTGGCCGTCATGGCGGTCTCCTGGTCATGCGGCCACGGCGCGGCGCGCGGGCGTGCTGGTGCGATCCAGGCGCAGTGTCATGCAGTAAGCCCCGCCGCCGGAGAGCATGTACGGCGACAGGTCTACCTCGTGCAGCCGGTAGCCGCGCCGGCCCAGTTCGCCGCGCAGATGCGGCGTGGTGCGGGTCATCACCACGTGGTCGTCCAGATTGACGGCGTTGACGCTGAAGTGGCGCAGATCGTCCTCGGTGGCCTCGATGCGCAGCGCCGCCGGCACGCGCGCGTGCAGGGTGCGCAGCGCCGCCGCCGAGAACGCCGGCGGGTAATAGAGCACCTCGCCGCCGGCCAGCGGACAGAAGCAGACGTCGAGGTGATAGCTCTGCTCGGTGGCCAGTTCCAGCGCCACCACCTCCTGTCCAAACTGCGCGCCGACGGCATCGGCGGCCTCGCGCGAGGAGCGCGGACCGAAGCCGGCCCAGAAATGGCCGCGCTGCGCGTCCCAGATGCAGTCGCCCGCCCCTTCCTGATAGCAGCCCTCGGGCAGCGTGATCACGCTGTCGAGCAGACCGCGCGCGCGCAGCGCGTCGAAGATTGCCGCGAACGGCGCTTCTTCGCCCCGGCGCTGCGGGTAGCGGAAGCGCGCCAGCACGGCCTTGCCGTCGAGCACGACCGCCGCGTTGGCCGGGAACACCATGTCGGGCTGGCCCGGCGCCCCTTCGGCCACCTCGACGGCAAACCCGGCGGCGGTCAGCGCGGCGTGGAGCGCGTCGAACGACGCCCGGGCCTGGCGATGCATGCCGCGCGGGTCGCGCGCCCAGGCTGCCGGGTCCATCCACGGGTTGATGCTGTAGGACACGTCATAGAACGTGGGGGCGATGAGGAGGATGGTCGGGCGGTCGGTCACGGGGGCTCCTTTGTCTGTTGTGGCTGCCGTGCGTGCATTGTGGTGCCCGCCCGCGCCAACAAATAGCCAGCAAGATGGACAAAATGCGCGCACGATTCGACAATTCGCCAGCATAAGGCGACAAATCGCCAGAGGAGCCCCCGATGGACGCCACCGACCGACAACTGTTGAGCCTGTTGCGCGACAACGCCCGCACGCCCGTGACGGCGCTGGCCAAGGCGCTGCGCGTCTCGCGCGCGACGGTGCAGAACCGGATCGACAAACTGGAGAAGGAAGGGCTGATCGTCGGCTACACGGTGCGACTCAAGGCCGAGGCCGAGCCACACCGCATCCGCGCCTGGATGACGGTGGCCGTCGAGGGCAATCGTGCCCGGCAGGTGCTGCAGGCCCTGCGCGGAGAGCCCAATGTGCAGACCCTGCATACGACCAACGGCCGCTGGGACATCATCGCCGAACTGCGCGCGGACACGCTGGAGCAGTTCGACCGCACGCTGGACCGGATCCGGCTGATCGAGGGGATCTCGGCCACCGAAACCAGCATCCTGCTGACCAGCTACAAGCTCTGACCGACCCCGCGCACCGCGCGCACTGCCCCGCGCAGCCGCTCGCGGCGGGTTTCCTCGTGCATCACATGGCCGCTCGGGGCCAGCAGGTCGCGTAGCGAGACGATGCCGACGATGCGCATCGTCGCCACGCTCTCCACCACCGGCAGGCGCGCCACGCTCAGTTCGGCCATGCGGCCGGCGGCGGCGCGGCCAGTCAGCGCGGGCAGCAGCGCGGCGGGCGCGGCATCGCCCTGCCCCGCCACCAGATCCCCGCAACGCAGCCCCGCATCGTCCCCGGCATGGGCCGCGACGATGGCCGTGCGATGGAGCATGCCGACCAGCCGGCCCGCGCGCACCACCGGGTAGGCGCGATGGGCGGCGTGGTCACCGAAGTAGCGCGGCAGGGCGTCGGCCACGGGTAGTTCGGCGTCGATGGTCACTACGTCGCGCGTCATCAGTTCGTCCACGTGGGCGCGTTCGAGCGGGTCCACGCCGTACTCCCGATAGATATGGAGCCCGCGCCGGGCGATCTTCTCGGTCATGATCGACCGCTTCATGGTCAGCACCGAGAAACCGTAGGCCACCGCCGTGGTCAGCAGCAGCGGCAGCAGCGCCTCGCTGTCGTGCGTGAGGCCGAAGGCGAAGACGATGGCGGTCAGCGGTGCGCCCAGCACGCTGCCGAGCACGCCGGCCATGCAGACCAGCGCCCAGAGCGCCGGGGAGCCGCCCGGCAACACCGGCGCCAGCACCACGCCCAGCCCGGCGCCGAGCATCAGCAGCGGCGCCAGCACGCCGCCCGAGGTACCCGAGCCCAGCGCGGCAATCCAGATCACGGCCTTGACGGCCAGCAGCGCCACGGCCACCTCCAGCGCGAGGCGGTTGTTGAGCAGGTCGCCGATCACGTCGTAGCCCACGCCCAGCGCGCGCGGCTCGAAATAGCCGCCAATGCCCACCACCAGCCCGCCGATGGCCGGCCACCACATCCAGTGCAGGCGCAGCTTGCCGAACGCGTCTTCGGTGCGATAGAGCGCCAGCGTCAGCCCCGCGCCGAGCACGCCACACAGCAGCCCGGCCAGCACGCACGAACCCAGCGCCAGTGTGCTGGCCGGCGCGGTCTGGAGCGGGAACAGCGGGCCGGCCTCGAACACGAACGGCCGCAGGAAGCCCGCCACGGCGCAGGCCAGCGCCACCGGCAGCAGGCTGCGCGGGCGCAGCTCGAACAGCAGCAGTTCGATGGCCAGCAGCACGGCGGCCACCGGCGTGCCGAAGATCGCCGTCATGCCGGCGCAGGCGCCCGCCACCAGCAGCGTCTTGCGCTCGGCGGCGGTCAGGTGCAGGTACTGGGCCAGCAGCGAGGCGATGGAGCCGCCGGTCATGATGATCGGCCCCTCGGCCCCGAACGGCCCGCCGCTGCCAATCACGATGCCGGACGACAGCGGCTTGAGCACGGCCACCTTCGGCGACATGCGGCTCTTGCCGAACAGCACCGCCTCGATGGCCTCGGGGATGCCGTGGCCGCGGATCTTGTCGCTGCCGTAGCGTGCCATCAGGCCGACGATCAGCCCGCCGATGGCCGGCACGACGATTACCCAGGGGCCCAGCGCGTGGCTGGCCGGCGAGCGCTCCGCGAAGGAGATCGTCTGGAAGAAGAACAGGTTGGTGAAGAAGCGGATCAGATTGACCAGCACGAAGGCGGCGCCGGTGCTGATCGCGCCGATGGCCAGCGCGATGCCGGCCAGCATGGGCAGGCGGCCGTTGGCGGCGTAGTCGCGTTTCTCGAACGGGACGGGGTCGGAATGTGATGAGGGAGGCATAAGGGGGGGCGGGGGCAGGGGGGCGCAGTCCGGAGGCCGGCGCAATATATCATGCGATGATATATTTGCGGACCCCCGCATTCTGAGCGCCCCTGCTCCCCGATATCGATGCCCGCCGCATTCGACACTTCCCAACCCGTTGCCAAGGCACGTGCCTGGCTGCGCACTTTCGTGCCGATGCCGATCGCCGCGAGCCTTGGCGAGCGCCTGAAAAGCTGCCTTGGCGCGCTGATCGGCCTGTTCCTGACCGAGTGGATCTGTCGCCGCTTCCTGCAGGGCTTCAACCCGTGGTTCATCGCGCCGATGGGCGCGTCGGCCGTGCTGCTGTTCGCCGTGCCGTCCAGCCCGCTGGCCCAGCCGTGGTCGATCATCGGCGGCAATCTGGTCGCCGCCACCGTGGGCGTGGCCTGCGCGCGCTGGATTCCGGACCCTGGGCTGGCGGCCGGCGTGGCCGTGGCGGGCGCCATCGCCCTGATGTTCCAACTCCGCTGCGTGCACCCGCCCAGCGGTGCCGTCGCCGTCACAGCGGTGCTGGGCGGCCCGGCTGTGCAGGCGCTGGGCTTCGGCTTCGTGGTGATGCCGGTGGCCATCAATTCGATGCTGCTGCTGCTGGCCGCCCTCGCCTTCAACAACTTCGCCCGGCGGCGCTATCCGCATCGGCCGCCCGAGGCCGCCACGCAGCATCACACCCGCGACGTGCCGCCAAGCCAGCGCGTGGGCGTGACGCGCGCCGACCTGGACGCCGTGCTGGCCGCGCGCGGCGAGTTCCTGGACATCGAGGAAGACGATCTCGAGGCCATCATCGTGGAGGCCGAGCTGCGCGCCTATCGGCGCCGCTTTGGCGATGTGGCGTGCGGGGACATCATGTCGCGGGACGTGGTGGCCGTGCGCCCCGGCCAGGCCGCCGCGGACGCCGCCGCGCTGCTGGCGCGCCATCACATCAAGGCGCTGCCCGTGGTGGACGGCCGGCGCCGCCTGCTCGGCATCCTCACCCAGACCGACTTTTTCCGCGCCCAGCGCATGCACTCGCGCCGCGTGAACGGCACCGTGCGCGACCTGATGACCCGCGCGGTGGTCACCGCGCGCCCCGACCAGCCCATCGTGGACCTGGGCCGCGCCTTCTCCGACGGCGGGCTGCACCATGTGCCGGTGATCGACGACAACCGCTGCGTGGTCGGCATGGTCACCCAGACGGACCTCGTGGCGGCCCTGCTGCGCCGGGGCGTGACGGAGCCGTGATGGCGGCTTGAGGCGCCGGCCCTCTCCCCCGGCCCCTCTCCCAAAGGGAGAGGGGAGCCAACCACCGGCATCTCAAGCGCTATCTGGGGTCTCCCCTCGCCCGCTTGCGGGAGAGGGGCCGGGGGAGAGGGCCAGCCTCTCCACGAAGTCTCCGCCCCACATCCCGCCTCCCATTACACTCATCCAGGCCAGCGCCCCCGGCGGCGCTGTCATCGATTTCCGCTATGCTTACGGCGTTTCCGTCACACGGCCGCCCCTGGAGATCTGCCCGATGAGTTCCGGACAATTGATTGAAAAGCTCGCCGCCGTCTTCGCGCTGATCGTGTTGATCGGCGGTTCGCTGCTGGTACTCGCCCCGTTCGCCACCGCGCTGCTGTGGGGCGCGATCCTCGCGTACGCCTCCTGGTACCCCTATACCGTACTCACGCGCTGGCTCGGCAACCGGCGCGGCATCGCCGCCCTGATCTGCGTGCTGATTTCCACGGTCATCGTGCTCGGCCCGTTCGTCTATGCCGGCGCCAGCCTCTCCGGCCATCTGGACGATCTCCAGGCGCTGGTCGAACGCTATACCCAGCACGGCATTCCCCAACTGCCCGAATGGCTCAGCAGCCTGCCCTTCGTCGGCAACCAGCTCGCCAACGCGTGGCAGGAGGTCATCACCGCCGACTCCGAGATGGTGGCCAACCTGCGCAAGCTGATCGCGCCGGTCGGCCATGTGCTGCTGGGCGCGGGCCTGTCGATTGGCGCCGGGCTGGGCCAGCTGGCGCTCTCCATCGTCCTGGCGTTCTTCTTCTATACCGGCGGCGAACTGGCCGTGCAGTGGCTGCGCGGCGGCATGCGCCGCGTGGCGGGCGAGCGCGCCGACCACCTGCTGGCGCTGGCCGGCAGCACGGTCAAGGGCGTGGTCTACGGCGTGCTCGGCACCGCCTTCATCCAGGCCGTGCTGGCCGCCATCGGCTTCTGGATTGCCGGCGTGCCCGGCGCCGCCATCCTCGGCTTCATCACCTTCTTCCTCTCCGTGGTGCCGATGGGCCCGCCGCTGATCTGGATTCCGGCCGCGCTGTGGCTCTACCACTCGGGCCACACCGGCTGGGCGATCTTCATGGTGATCTGGGGCGGCGCCGTGGTCGGCATGGCGGACAACGTGGTCAAGCCGTTGCTGATCAGCAAGGGCACCGGCCTGCCGCTGATCTGGATCATGATGGGCGTGCTGGGCGGAGCGCTGGCCTTCGGCTTCCTCGGCGTGTTCATCGGCCCGACCGTGCTGGCCGTGGCCTACGCGCTGCTGCGCGACTGGACCATCGGCACGCAGGAACGGCCGCCGATGACCGCCGTCACGGCCACGCCACCCAAGACCCTCACTCCGGACGCATGACGCCGGCGCCGCACGCTCCTCCCGACACCCCGCAGGACCTGCCCCCGGATCTGCACCGGCTGGTGGCCTGCGAATACTGCGACGCGCTCTACGAACGCACCGCGCTGGCCCCCGGCGAGCGCGCCGCCTGCCTGCGCTGCGGCGGCCCGCTCTACCGCGAAAGCTCGCGCGCCTACCGCCGCCTGCTGCCGCTGGTGGTGACGGCGCTGATCCTGTTCCTGATCTCCAACGCCTTCCCCATCGTCGAGATGGACCTCAAGGGCGTGCGCACCCAGACCACGCTGATCGGCGCCGTGCAGGCGCTGTTCGCGGACCAGATGGCGCCGGTGGCGCTGCTGGTCTTCGCCACTACCATCCTGTTCCCGCTCTCCGAGATGCTGATGATGGGCTACCTGCTGGTGCCGATGTCGCGCCGGCAGATGCCGCCCGGGTTCGACCGCATCGTGCGCGGCATCCGCCAGACCCGGCCCTGGGGCATGATCGAGGTGTTCATGATCGGCGTGCTGGTCACGCTGGTGAAGCTGTCCACCATGGCGCAGGTGCTGCCCGGCGTGGCGCTGTGGTCGTTCGGCGCGCTGGTGATCGTGCTGGCGGCGATGCTGTCGTTCGATCCGCGCGACCTGTGGCACTACCTCGAGCCGCCCGGCGCGGACGAGGTGCCGCCCCGTGACCGGAGCCCAGCGCCATGAAGACGTTCAGGCTACCCGACAACGACGACGACGCACCGCTGCCCCAGGTGCCCACGGCCACCTCGCGCGGGCTGGTGTCCTGCCACGCCTGCGACCTGGTCAGCCCGCGTACGCTGGAAGGCCAGCCCTGCCCACGCTGCGGCGCCACGCTGCACCATCGCAAGCCGGCCAGCCTGGCGCGCACCTGGGCGTTCTTGCTGGCCGCCTATATTCTCTATATTCCCGCCAACCTGCTGCCGGTGATGGTCACGCAGTCGATCCTCGGCACCCAGCGCGACACGATCCTCTCGGGCGTGATCTACCTCTGGGTGTCCGGCTCGCACCTGCTGGCCGGCGTGGTGCTGATCGCCAGCATCGTCGTGCCGCTGCTGAAGATGATGATCCTGACGCTGCTGCTGGTCTCGGTGCACCTGCGCACGTCGTGGCGCATCCGCCAGCAGACCAGGCTGTACTGGCTGGTGGAAATCATCGGCCGCTGGTCGATGCTCGATATCTTCGTGGTGGCGCTGCTCGCCTCGCTGGTGCGCGCCGGCGCGCTCGCCACGATCATCCCGGGCGGCGGCGCGATGGCCTTCGGCGCCGTGGTCGTCCTGACCATGATGGCGTCGCTGAGCTTCGATCCGCGCCTGCTGTGGGACTCACTCGAATTGCCGGAATCCACCAACGATGCCCGACACTGACAACGCCGCTCCACCCCTTCCGCCCCCGCCGCCCCCCGGCGGCCTGCCCCAGCCCGCGCGGCGCAAGCCGGCGCGCTGGCTGCCCTCGCTGGTCTGGCTGATCCCGATCGTCGCCGCCGTGGTGGGCATCTCGCTGCTGATCAACACGCTGGCCTCGCGCGGGCCCGACATCACGGTGACCTTCCGCACCGCCGAGGGCCTGACGCCGGGCAAGACCGCCGTGCGCTACAAGGATGTCGATATCGGGCTGGTGAAGTCCGTGCGGCTGGCGCCGGACCGCTCGCACGTGGTGGCCATCATCGAGCTGACCAAGGATGCCGAGAACTTCGCCGTCAGCGACACGCGCTTCTGGGTGGTGCGACCGCGCTTCGCGGTCAGCGGGGTGTCCGGGCTGGAGACGCTGCTGTCCGGCGCCTATATCGGCGTGGATGCCGGCAAGTCGCAGTCCAGCACGCGCAGCTTCACCGGGCTGGAGGTGCCGCCGGTGGTCACCACCGATGCCTCCGGCCGGCAGTTCGTGCTCCGCGCGCAGGACCTGGGCTCGCTCGACATCGGCTCACCGGTCTACTACCGCCGCGTGCAGGTGGGCCAGGTGGTGGCTTACCAGCTCGAGCCGAACGGGCGCGACATCACGCTGCGGGTGTTCGTGAACAAGCCGTACGACACGCTCGTCACCGCCGATACCCGCTTCTGGCACGCCAGCGGGGTGGACCTGAAGCTCGATGCGGGCGGGCTCAAGCTCTCCACGCAGTCGCTGGTGACGGTCCTGCTGGGCGGCGTGGCGTTCCAGTCGCCCGACAACTCCTCGGCCCGCACGGCCGCCGCCGAGAACACGCAATACCTGCTCGCCGGCGATCAGTCGGAGGCCATGAAGGAGCCTGATGAACTGGCGCCCGCGCTGGCCGTGCTCAACTTCGACCAGTCCGTGCGCGGGCTGACGCCGGGCGCGCCGGTGGACTTCCGTGGCGTGGTGGTGGGCACGGTGCGCTCCATCGGCATCGAGTACGTGCGCGACAAGAAGGCGTTCCGCATGCCGGTGGTGGTGGAGTTCTATCCGTCGCGCATGGGCTTCCGTGAACGCGACGTGGCCGACGAGGAGCGCAAGCGCGCCATCGTGCAGGGGCTGGTCAAGCGGGGCATGCGCGCGCAGCTACGTACCGGCAACCTGCTGACCGGCCAGCTCTACGTGGCGCTCGACTTCTTCCCGAAGGCGCCGCCGCCGACCGACATCGACCTCAATGCGGCGATGCCGGAACTGCCGACCACGCCGGGCACGTTCGACGCCCTGCAGGCCAAGCTGGGCGATATCGTCAACCGCATCGACAAGGTGCCGTTCGACCAGATCGGGCAGGACCTGCGCACGGCCATGGCCTCGATGAACGCGATGATGGCCTCCGCCGACAAGCTCGTGGCCCAGCTCAACGGCGACGTGGCCCCGCAGGTGCTGGCCGCGCTGCAGGACGCGCGCCGCACGCTGACGGCGGCCAACGGCACGCTGGCCTCTGACGCGCCGTTGCAGCAGGACACGCGCCGAATGCTGCAGGAACTGACGCGCACGGCTGTGTCCCTGCGCGCGCTGACCGACTACCTGGAACGCCACCCCGAGGCGCTGCTGCGCGGCAAGGCGGAGAAACCATGATGAAGCGATCTGCTGACAAGATGAGGATGGCGCCGGCCGTGCTGGCGGCGCTCGCCGCGCTGGCGGTGCTGGCAGGCTGCGCCTCGCCCGAGCCGCGCTACTACACGCTGGCGAACGGCGAAGCCACGGCGCCTGCGGCGGCCACGACTCCGATCTGGATCGAGGTGGCCCCGGTACGGGTGCCCGAGCGGCTGAACCGACCCCAACTGGTGGTGGCGGACGGCAGCGAAGGCGGGCTGAAGCTGCTCGACCTGTCGCGCTGGTCGTCGCCGCTGCCGGACGAACTGCGCGACGCGCTGTCCCAGCAGTTGCAGGCGCGGCTCGGCGCGGTGGATACCTACCAGCAGGGCTTGTCGGAAGTGACGCCGGTGTACCGCGTGACCACGGAAGTGGTGCGGCTCGATGGCGATCTGGGCCAGCGCGCTGCCGCCACCATCGCCTGGACCGTGCGCAAGCTGCCCGACGGCAAGGTGCTGAGCGGCCGCACGCAGACCGAGCTGCCCGCGCCGGGCCAGGTGGACGGCATGGTCACCGCCTACCGCCAGATCGTGGCGACCACCGCCGCCGACATCGCCGCCGGCGTGCAATCGCTGCGGCCCTGATCCTTATCTATTAGTCAGTCTTCCGGGCCGCCGGCTTCCAGCGCCTGCGCCCGGCGTGCGGCGCGGCGCCGGTCCGCCTCGCCCATCGCAGCCAGGCAGGCCTCGGCGTCGCCAGCCACCAGCCGCACGCTGCAGGCCAGCATCAGGTTCTTGGACAGGCCGAAGTCCTCCACCACGTAGCCGCGCGCATCGAGCGCCTCGCCATCGGCATCGGTGCCCACGCGCACGCGGTCCAGCAGCGTGCCGGCATCGGCCGAATAGGCCCACACCGGCTTCTGGAGCGCCACCGCGAAACCCACTTCGAACGCCGTGCCGCTGTCCGGCTCGCCCGGGCCGCGAAAGTCATCGAGATTGGCCATGACGAGGTCCGCGCGGCGGATCAGCGCGAGATTGGCCTCATAGATCCACTGCGCGGTGTCGGGGCCGGAGAGGCCGGCCGGCGCAGCCTTGTCGAGCGGATACAACCCTTCGTAGCCGTGCTGGGCGCACAGCGCCTTGAGGTGCGCGCCGTGGGCGAGCGCGTCCTTGCGGAAAACGTCGAATCCGGCGAGATAGATCGATTTCATGGGGCGTGAGGTGTGGGCATCCGTCGTGGGATGCCAGCTTACCGGATGCCAGCCACCTCAGGGGGTCAGCGCCGGGTGCCGCAGTGCGTGCGCCGCCTCGGCCATGTGCTGCCGGTACGCCTTGTCGTCGCGCGCGAGGCCGAGTTCGCCGTTGAGGTAGGCCATGGCCAGCGCCTGGAGCGCCGCCGGATGCTCGCGCTCGGCGGCGGCTTCGTACCAGTCCACGGCGCGGGCGTCGTCGCGCGGCACGCCCTCCCCGTCGCGGTAGGCGTTGGCCAGCAGGAACATGGCCTGCGCCACGCCGCCCTCGGCTGCCACGGTGAGCCAGCGCACGGCTGCCGGGGCGTCCGGCGCGCGGCCATAACCGCCCCGGCACAGCAGGCCCAGGTAGTACGCGGCGCCTGCATCGCCGGCGCGGGCGGCGGCTTCGAGGTGGGTCCAGGCGCGCGGGAGGTCCGGCTGGCGCACCGACAGTTGCCCCAGCATCGACGCCTTGCCGAGCACGAAGTGGGCGCGCACGCTGCCGCTGTCGGCGGCCAGGCGCAGCCAGCGCTCGCCATCGGCGCGCGAGAGCGCATCGGGGCGGGCCAGCAGCGTCTCGCCCAGCGCGGCGCGGGCGGCGGTCTCGCCCGCATCTGCCGCCCGAGCCAGCCGCGACAGCGCGTCGGCATCGGCGGCCATGCTGGCCATGCGCTGCCACTGCGCCAGTTCGGCCTGGCGCGCCTCGGCATGGTGGCGCCACGCGGCGGCACCGGCCACGCCGGCTGCGGCCACCGTCACCGCCACCAGCGCGGCGGCGAACAGCGGATGGGCCCGGCGGCGCCGGACGGATGGGGGAAACGGGGCGGCGACAGTAGCGGCGGTCATCACAGGCTCAGGTCGATCTTGTACTGCGACAGGTTCTTGTTCGCGCCATCGTCGGCCTTGTCGAGCGTGATGTTGGTCAGGCCCGCATCGACCGCCTGCTGGAGCATGCCCACGCCCGAGCTGAACACGACCTTGCCAGCCGTCGTCACTGGCGTGAAGCGCCAGCTACGCGCGCTGCCGTGCGCTGCACGCGTCACATTCGCCGCGTTCTTGATATAGGCGATCAGCACGTCGCGGTTGGCGTCCGGCGAGGCGTACACGGTCTTCGTGCCATCCAGCCCCGGGAAGTTGCCGCCACCGCTGGCGCGGTAGTTATTGGTGGCGACGATGAACGACATCGCTGCCGTGACCGGCGCGCCCTGGTAGGTCAGGTTCTTGATGCGGCTGCCCACCGGCTGGGTGACGTCGATCTCGTACTGCATGTCCGCCGAAGTGAACATGTCGAAGTTGTAGCCCGGGAAGCTGCTGATCAACTGCTGGTCCGTGGCCAGCGCCGGGTTGATCTGGTTGAAGCGCTTGGCGGCCGTCTCCAGCCACGCCTTGACCTCGTCGCCATTCACCTTCACCGCGTAGACCGTGTTCGGATACAGGTACAGGTCGGCCGCGTTGTTGATCGCCAGATTGCCGGCGGAGACGTCGGTGTAGTCGCTGCCGCCGCCGAAGCCGCTCTTGAACGGCGCGGAGACCGACAGCACCGGCAGGCTGGCCAGCGCGGGCTGGTTGGCGGTGAGGTAGTCCTTCACGTACTGGGCCTGGGCCATGTTGACGATCTGGATCGCGCCGGGGTCGCCCACATCGGCAAAGTAGCTCGACATGCGGTAGTTCGTGGCGCCGATCGGCGTCTTCACGTACTGGATGGTGGCCTGGTGCTCGGTGTCGATGGCGGCTGCCACGGAGGCGTCCGCCGCCACATAGGTCTTGTCGGCGTTCTGGATCGAGCGCGCCTGGACCGTGGTGCCGGCGCGGTCCACCGACCACTTGCTGCCGTCATAGGCCAGCGCGAGGTTGATCACGCCCAGGTGCTTGCCCCAGTAGTTGGCCATCACGGTCGGCACGCCGTTGACCGTCCCCTTGACCTTGTCCACGCCGGGCAGGTTGAACTGCGGCACGGTGCTGGTGGCGTCCGGGAAGATCTGGTGCGAGTGGCCGATCAGCATGGCGTCCACGCCCGCCACCTTCGACAGGTGGTAGCTACCGTTCTCCATGTCCGGCGAATAGGTCGAGTTGTCCAGCCCGCCATGGGAGATCACCACGATCAGGTCGGCGCCCCTGGCGCGCATCTCGGGGATGTACTTCTGGGCGGTTTCCACCGCGCCTTCCGTATAGACCTTGCCGTCGAGCCAGCGCTTGTCCCAGCTCAGGATGGCCGGCGGCGCGAAGGCGATGATGCCGACCTTGAGCGGCGCGGTGACCGGCTTGCCGTCCGGGCCCGTGGCGGTGACCGTCTTGGTCAGGATCGCGTAGGGCTGGAACAGCGGCGCGCGGGTCTTCACGCTGTAGACGTTCGCCAGCACCTGCGGGAACTTCGGCCCGGCGCAGACCGTCTGCGTGCCCGGCTCGGGCAGGCCATCGACATTGAAACGGCTGCCCGTGACCTGGCTCAGGTACGGCAGGCCGTAGTTGAACTCATGGTTGCCGATGCCGCCGCCGTCGTAGCCGGCGGCGTTCATCACCTTGTACATCGCCAGCGTCTCGCTGCAGGCCACGGGCTTCACCAGCGCCTGGTAGTCGGACAGCGCGGTGCCCTGGATGGTGTCGCCGTTGTCCAGCAGCAGGCTGTCCGGGAATTCCTGGCGGGCGGCCTTGATCAGCGTGGCCACGCGCTCGAAGCCGAGCGACGGGTCATCGGCCAGCTTGAAGTAGTCGTAGCTACGGACGTTGGTGTGCAGGTCGGTGGTTTCCAGCAGCGCCAGTGTGGCCTTGGTGCCGGCCGGCACCGTGGCCGCCGGCGTCCCGCCATTGCCGCCATTGTTGTTGGTGGGGCTGTCGTCGGAGCCGCATGCGGCCACGATGGCCACCGTGCCGGCCAGGAGCGCCGCGAGGGTGGCGGACTGCAGACGGGAGATGCGGTGTGACATGGTCTCGGATTCCCTTTTTGCGTGTTTTTTGTTGTGCTGCTGTGCGCTGGGGATTTTGGTGAGCCAAGGCGTCAACGCTGTGACAGTCGCGGGATGGGCCGTCTTGGGTCATTTTGTGTCGTTTACAACACATATTGCCCCA
Source organism: Cupriavidus sp. OV096 (assembly GCF_900115455.1). NCBI lineage: Bacteria > Pseudomonadati > Pseudomonadota > Betaproteobacteria > Burkholderiales > Burkholderiaceae > Cupriavidus > Cupriavidus sp. OV096. The sequence goes on along the minus strand of NZ_FOWM01000010.1, from coordinate 85,552 downwards.
CAGGACTATTCGATCCGGCTGAAGATGGCTATACGCCCGGCGGATTGACGCAGCGCTATATAGCAACTTATATTGCGCCTGTGACGTCCAGGCGACCTACCCCTCTCATATGACTCCCTTTCTCCGCCGCACCGTTTTCGCCGCCGCCCTGACCTTTGGCGCCGCGCCCTCCGCGTTTGCCGCCGACCTCGTGGTCTCGGCCGCCGCCAGCCTGACCAATGCGTTCAAGACGCTGGCCGAGCAGTATGAGAAGGTGCATCCCGACACCAAGGTCGTGCTGAACTTCGGCGCCTCGGACGTGCTGATGCAGCAGATCGTGCGCGGCGCGCCGGCGGACGTGTTCGCCTCCGCCGACCAGGACGCGATGAACAAGGCCGAGGCCGAGAAGGTGATCCAGCCGGCTTCGCGCAAGGATTTCGCCGCCAACCAGGTGGTGCTGATCGTGCCGACCGACAGCAAGCTCGGCATTGGCGCGCTGCGCGACCTGACCCGGGCGGATGTGAAGCGCGTGGCCTATGGCAACCCGTCGTCGGTGCCGGTGGGCCGCTATACCAAGGGCGCGCTGGAGGCCGAAAACCTCTGGGAAGCCGTCTCCGCCAAGGGCGTGCCGGCGCAGAACGTGCGCCAGAGCCTGGACTACGTGGCGCGCGGCGAGGTCGACGCCGGCTTCGTGTTCGCCACCGACGCGGCCATCATGCCGGACAAGGTGAAGGTGGCCGTACGCGTGCCGAACCGCACGCCGGTGACCTACCCCATCGCCATCACCACGCAGACCAAGCAGCCGACGCAGGCCGCCAGCTTCGTGCAGTACGTGCTGTCGCCGGACGGCCAGGCCGTGCTGGCGAAGTACGGCTTCCAGAAGCCGTAACCCCCTTTTCAGGATCCCCACATCGTCATGGATGGCATCTGGACCCCGCTCCTGCTCTCGCTCAAGGTGGCGGGATGGGCGACGCTGCTCAACGCCGTGCTGGGCGTGGCGGCGGCGTATGGCATCGCGCGCTGGCGCTCGTCGGCGCGGGATGTCGTCGATGCGATCCTGACCCTGCCGCTGGTGCTGCCGCCCACCGTGCTCGGCTACTACCTGCTGGTGCTGGTGGGCCGGCGCGGCGTGTTCGGCGCCTGGCTCGAATCGATCGGCATCACGCTGGTCTTCACGTGGCAGGGCGCGGTGCTGGCCTCCACGGTGGTGGCGTTCCCGCTGGTGCTGAAGTCCGCGCGGGCTGCCTTCGAGGGCGTGGATCACCAGCTTGAGAACGCCGCCCGGGTGCTGGGCGTGTCCGAGACCGGGATCTTCTTCCGGGTGACGCTGCCGCTGGCGCTGCGCGGCATCGTGGCCGGCGTGCTGCTGGCCTTCGCGCGCGCGCTGGGCGAGTTCGGCGCCACGCTGATGATCGCCGGCAACCTGCCGGGCCGCACCCAGACGCTGTCCGTGGCCATCTACGAGGCGGTGCAGGCTGGCGACAACAACACCGCCAACCTGCTGGTGTTGGTGACGTCGGTCACCTGCGTGGTGCTGCTGGTGATTGCCGGCCGGCTGGTGCCGCCGGCCGCGCGCGGCCTTGGCGATAGTTACGAGCGGCGCCGCTTCCGGCGCGGCCCGGCCACGCGCTGACGGTGAGATCGCCATGAGCATGCACGTCACCATCCGCAAGCGCATTGTCACGGCTGACCGCCAGTTCGCGCTCGACATCGACTTCGATTCCGACAGCCGGCGCATCGCCATGTTCGGCCCGTCCGGCGCCGGCAAGAGCCTGACGCTGCGCGCGATTGCCGGGCTGCTGGCGCCCGACAGCGGTCGCATCGTCCTGAACGGCCGCGTGTTGTTCGACAGCGAGACCGGCGTGGATGTGCGCCCGCAGGAGCGCCGCGTGGCCTACCTGTTCCAGGACTACGCGCTGTTCCCGCACCTGACCGTGGCGCAGAACATCGCCTTCGGGCTCAGCCAGGGCTGGCGCAACCCGGCGCGCCGCGCGCTGCCGCCCGAGGCTGCGCGCTGGGTGGATGCCTTCGGGCTGCGCGAGATCGTCAACCAGTATCCGATCCAGATTTCAGGGGGACAGAAGCAGCGCGTGGCGCTGGCACGCGCGCTGGTGGCGCAGCCGGACATCGTCCTGCTGGACGAGCCGTTCTCGGCCCTGGACCCTGCGCTGCGCACGCGGATGCGCGCCGAGCTGCGCGCGCTGCAGGAGAGCCTGGACGTGCCGATGGTCGTCATCTCGCACGACCCGAAGGACGTGGAAATACTGGGCGACCATGTGCTGGAGATCCGCGACGGCCGCATCCACGGCGGCGGGCGCGGCAGGCAGCATCCGCCGGTCTACGCTCCGCAGCAGCCCGCGCACGCCATCTAGTCAGGCCATCGTCCCAAGGATCACGCTGGAGGCCTTGAAGATCGCCAGGGCGCGGACGCCCTCTTTCAGCCCCAGATCCGCCAGCGACCCATTGGTGATGATGGCCGCCACGGTGCCGCCGCCGTCGAGGTCCAGCACGATCTCGGCATTGACGGCGCCCGGCACCACGCGCGCCACCACGCCCGGCAGCTGGTTGCGCGCGGACAGCCGCATGCCCGGATCGGGTAGCCCGATCAGCACCGACGACGCCTTGACCAGCGCGAACGCCTCGGCGCCGGGCGCCAGGCCCAGCGTCTCCACGCTCTCGTGGGTAATCGTCGCCACCACCTGCTGACCGCCCGAGAGCGTCAGCGTCACTTCGTCATTGACCGCACCGCCGCGCACGGCGGCCACGCGGCCGAACAGCTTGTTGCGGGCACTGGTCTGGATCATAAGGCGCCTCATCAGGTGGATGTCATCGGGATTGGCGTCGGAAATCGCCCCGCCCAGCTTGTCGAGATAGGCGACGAAGCGGGCGTGCTCGGTTTCCATCGCCCGGTAGGTGCGGATCAGCCGCTCGGCGCGTTCGGTCAGCCGCGTGCCGCCGCCGCCCTTGCCGCCCGCGGCGCGCGAGACCAGCGGCTCGCCGGCGCTGTTGTTCATGGCGTCGATGGCGTCCCACGCGGCCTTGTAGCTGATGCCCACCGCGCGCGCGGCGGCGGTGATCGAGCCACGCTCGCCAATGGCGGCCAGCAGCGCGATGCGGTCGCGTCCGCCCCAGTCCTGCGTGCCGGCGCGAAACCAGATGGCGCCTTGGAGTTCTAGCATGTGGAGGTGTACGGTTGCCGAGGTGCGGCTATGGTACTGCGAAGCGGTGCCCCCGGCGACCTCCCCGCCCTCCCCGCCATCCTCCTCAGCTCTGGTGCGCCGGGATGTACCAGCGCATCACGCTGCCGGCGAAGTATTGCTTGTCGAGCTGGCGCAGCAGGCGCCATGCGGTGAAGGGGTCCACCGCCAGGTCCACCCAGGCCCACGGGTGATTGGGATCGCCATCGCGCACCAGTTCCACCGAGTTCACGGGCGCGTAGCCCTTGAGCTTGTCCCGCAGCATGTCCTCGGTCACATCCCGATGCAGCCCACGGATCAGTACCTGCATTACAGCCTCTCCTGGTTACCAAAGTCTTGCGCCGCCGCGCTACGCCATGATGTGCACGCCACCGTCCACGTAGACCGTGTTGCCGGACAGCCGGCGCGCGTAGGGCGTCGCCAGGTAGGCCGTGGCGAAGCCCACGTCCATGATGTCGACCAGTTCGCCGAGCGGCGCGCGGCCGGCGGCCTCCGCGAGCAGCAGGTCGAAGTCCTTGAGCCCCGAAGCCGCGCGCGTCTTCAGCGGCCCTGGCGAGATCGCATGCACGCGGATGCCCTGCGGCCCCAACTCGTGCGCGAGGTAGCGGCAGCTGGCCTCGAGCGCGGCCTTCACCGGCCCCATCAGGTTGTAGTTCGGCACCACGCGGTTGGCGCCGTCGTAGCTCATCGCGAACAGCGTGCCGCCTTCGGTCATCAGCGGCACCGCGCGGCGCGCCATGCGGATGAACGAGTGGCACGAGACATCCATGGCCCGGGCGAAGCCCTCGGCGGACGAATTGAGCAGCCCGCCCTGGAGGTCCGCCTTCGGTGCGAAGGCCACCGAATGCACCACGGCGTCCAGCCGGCCCCAGTCCTCGGCGATGCGCGCGAACAGCGCAGTCATCTGCGTCTCGTCCTCCACGTTCAGCGGCATGAAGATTGGGGCGGCGACCTGTGCCGCCAGCGGCGCCACGTGCGGATGCGCCTTGTCGTTGAGGTAAGTCATGGCGATCTCGGCGCCCAGCTCGCGGAACGCGCGCGCGCAGCCCCAGGCGATCGAGTCTTCATTGGCCACGCCCACCACCAGCACACGTGCGCCGGCCAGCGGCGGATTGGGTACCTGCACCATGGCGCGGCCCTCCTCAGGTGGCGGAATCGGTGGCCGCACCGGCCTCGGCGTCGCGCGTGGCCGGGCTGCTGTGGTCCGCGCCGAGCACGGCGGCCACCTGGCGATAGCGCGCCAGCCAGTCGTCATCGAGCGGCCCGCCCACGGTCAGTACGCGATGCGCGAGCACCATCACGCGGCGGCGCTCCTTCATGTCCGGCACCAGCGCCGGCAGCGCCTGCAGCGCCGCGGCGGCATCGAGGCTCACCACATAGCTCTGGCGCCAGACCGCGTCCTTGAACTGCGCCAGCGTCACGCGCTTCTCCGGCGGGTTCTCGCGCGCGAGCTTGCGCAGCAGGTTGAACGGCCGCTCCTCGATGGCGGACTTGCCCTCCGTCACGTAGGCCAGGATGCGCGTGAAGGCGTCGAGCGCGGTGCCCTCGCCCACGTGCGCCAGCGCCTCGCGCTTGCGCAGTTCGGCCACCTCCGCGCGCAGCGCGTGGATGGCCGGCGACTCCGCGCGCCGCGCCGTGGTCTCCATGCCGAGCATCGCCGGCAGCCAAGGCGTGGCGTAGAGCGATTCGAACCACTGCTCCTGCCAGGCATCGCGCACGTCGCGGTACTGGTTCAGCATCGTGACGATCTGGTCGGACATCGCCGTCTGCATCGCCATGAACGGGTTGTCGGCCGAAACCGGCTGGCGATGCTCGCGCACCATCGGCGCCAGCGCGCCGACCCAGGCCATCAGCGGATTGGTGTCGCTGGCGAGCTTGCGCTCCATGCGCGAGGGATGGGTCTCGCGGATCGCCTCGGCGGTGACTTCGGTGGCGGCGGCGCGGACGAACGGCGACGCATAGGTGTCGTACAGATGCTGGTTGATCTCGGCCACGCGGCGCACCACCTCGAACGGGCGCTCGTCGTCTCGACCATCGTCGAGCGCGAGAATATCGTCGATGGTGCGGCGCTCGAAGCGGACCAGGTAGCGGCCCTCGATCAGGTCGCGGTGCGAGGTCCCCGGCGCCACGTCCTCGATCTTCGCTTCATAGAGACCGGGCGGCAGCACGTCGATCAGGTCGAGTGCGCAGAACAGCTCGGTGTGCTCGCGGTTGGCCACGCTGGCCGAGACGAAGATGCCGAGGTGGCCAATCGACGGATGCAGGCAGTAGACGATGGTCTGCTGGTTGGCCACGATCTCGTCCACGTTGGCGTAGAGATCGGGGATCCAGTTCAGCGCCTGCTGGGGCGGCGTGATGTTGTCGCCCCAGGACGCGAATACGATCACGGGCGAGCGCACGTTGCGCAGGTCGATCACGGTCTCGCCATCGGCGCTGTGGATCTCACCGGCGGTCAAGTGGTTGCCGACGAACAGGTTCTGGACGATCCAGTCGATCTCCTCGCGGTTCATCAGGAAGTGGCCGCCCCACCAGCGCTCGAACTCGAGGAAGCGCGGGCCTTCCGTATCGGCCTTGGCGTAGACGTTGTAGAGCTTTTCCCAGAGCGCGTTGGCCGGGTTGAGCTTCTCGAAGTTCTGCACCAGCCACGCGCCGTCGAAGCGGCCGTTACCCATGTCGGCAGCCAGCGAGGAGAGCCACGAGCCGCCGAGCAGGCCGCCGCTGTAGCGCATCGGATTCTTGCCGCGCACGCCGGCCCAGTACGCCACGGGCGCGCCGGCCAGCAGGATCGGGCCGGTCACGTCGGGCGCGGCGGCGGCCAGGATCAGCAGCGCCCAGCCGGCCTGGCAGTTGCCGACCACGAACGGCTTGCCCGGCGCGTTCGGATGGCGCTCGGCCACCGCTAGCAGGAAGGTGGCTTCGAGCCGCGCCACGTCCTCGATGGTCTGCCCCGGGCAGGGATCGCGGAAGAAGGTGATGAAGTAGCACGGATGGCCGCCACGGATGGCGTTGCCGATTTCACTGTCGGCCTTGAAGCCGCCGATGCCGGGGCCATGGCCCGCGCGCGGGTCCATCACCACGAAGGGGCGCTTGTCGGGATCGATCGGATTGGCCTCCGGCGGGACGATGCGCAGCAGCGCGTAATTGACGGGCTTGGGCATCGTGCGCCCGTCCATCAGCAATTCATGTTCGAACACCAGCACGGGCGGCATGCCACCGCGCTCGTGCTCGGCCGTCTCGTTACCGCGCCGGCGCAGGATGTCGAGGAAGAGGATGCTGCGCTGCCAGGCGTCGACGCCATACTCCCAGGCGGCCTGGGCCAGGGGATGGGCAGCGTAAGCGGAGATTGCCGAGAGATCTGGGAACGGCGGAGGCGATGCGGATTCATCTTGCGCGGCAGCGGGACCGCTCCCGGCGGGTTGGCGTGCATTCATTCCGATTCTCCCCTCTGGGAAGGTGTGGAGGTGGTCAGACGGGTCGCAGCGGCGTACTAGGCGCCTGTTGCGATGCAGCAAGTAAAAATCTACCAGCCTCGGCGGACGAAGACAACCGATGGCGCAGATTCGTGCAATTTCCGCGCCGGATATGACGCTGGCGTGTCATCGTCGCCCGACCTATACTCGCAGATGCCGTTTGCGCAATGCAGCATCCTTGGCCCCCGGGGGATGCCTGCCCGACTCCAGAATATTGGTTCCAGGGAACGCTGCCCATGCTCACACCTACGTTGGACCCGTCCGCGTTGCCGCCGACCGGCGACAAGTACGCCATGCTGCTCGCGCGCTGCGCGGGCCTGCCGCCGATTCCCACCGCCGTGGCCCATCCGTGCGACTACAGTTCGCTCGATGGCGCGCTCGAGGCGGCTCGGCTCGGCCTGATCGTGCCGCTGCTGGTCGGCCCCGAAGTCCGCATCCGCCATGTCGCGGCGGAACACGGGCTGTCGCTGGAAGGCACCCGCATCCTCGACGTCCCGCACAGCCACGCCGCCGCCGCGCGTGCCGTGGAAGCGGTGCGTGCCGGTGAGGCCGAACTGCTGATGAAGGGCAGCCTGCACAGCGACGAGCTGATGCACGCGGTGGCCAGTTCGGCGAGCGGCCTGCGCACGGGCCGGCGCCTCTCGCACGTGTTTGCGATGGACGTGCCCACCTATCACAAGCCGCTGTTCATCACCGACGCGGCGGTCAACATCTTCCCCACGCTGAACGAGAAGGCCGACATCGTCCGCAACGCCATCGACCTGGTGCGCGTGCTCGGCATCGAGACGCCCAAGGTGGCGATCCTCTCCGCCGTGGAAACCGTCACCGACAAGATTCCGTCGACCATCGACGCGGCAGCGCTCTGCATGATGAGCCGGCGCGGCCAGATCGAAGGCGGCATCCTCGACGGCCCGCTGGCCTTCGACAACGCGATCAGCAAGGCCGCAGCGGACACCAAGGGCATCCACTCCGAGGTGGCCGGCGACCCCGACATCCTGCTCGTGCCCGACCTCGAGGCCGGCAACATGCTCGCCAAGCAGCTCACCTTCCTGGCCGGCGCCGAGGCCGCCGGCATCGTGCTGGGCGCACGGGTGCCGATCATCCTGACGAGCCGTGCCGACAGCGTGCGCGCGCGCATCGGCAGTTGCGCCATCGCCGTGCTGCTTGCGCATGCGCGCCGCACCGCCGCCGCCGTGCCCGCCTGAGCGCGATGCCAGCGCCAAGACAGTCGCCAGGAGAATCATCTTGAGTACCGTCCATCCCGTGATCCTCGTTGTCAACGCCGGGTCATCGAGCGTGAAGGTTTCCATCTACGTGGTGCCCGAGTCGGCGCATCACAATGTCGATATCCAGCCCGAACTGGCCGCGCACGGGCAGATCGAGGGCATCGGCGTGGCGCCGCGCCTGACCGCGCGCATGGCCGACGGCCGCGTCGTGGCCGATGAGCAGTTTCCCGTGGAGCAGGTGGCCGACCACGATGCCGCCTTCCGCCTGATTCGGCTGACGCTGAGCGTGGGCCTGCGCGATACGCCACCGGTGGCGGTCGGCCATCGCGTGGTGCATGGCGGCGCAGACTTCGCCGATGCGGTGGCGATCGACGACAACGTGATCGAGCGGCTGGAGGCCCTCGTCCCGCTCGCCCCGCTCCACCAGCCGCATAACCTGACCGCGATCCGTGCGGTGCGCGCCGCCGTGCCGGAGCTGCTGCAGGTGGCCTGCTTCGACACCGCCTTTCACGCCGGCCACGACCCGCTCGCGCAGTTGATGGCGCTGCCGTACGAGTACTACGAGCGCGGCATCCGCCGCTATGGCTTCCACGGGCTGTCTTATGCGTATATCGCGCGACGGCTGCGGCAGGTGGCGCCGGATCTGGCCGAGGGCCGTGTCATCGTGGCGCATCTCGGCAACGGCGCCAGCCTCTGCGCGATGCGCGAGGGCCGGAGTGTGGAATCGACAATGGGACTGACCGCGCTGGATGGCATGCCGATGGGCACGCGCTGCGGCAATATCGATCCGGGCGCGGTGCTGTGGCTCGCCGCGCAAGGCATGGAAGCCGATGCGATCCAGGCCATGCTGTACGGCCAGTCGGGGCTCAAGGGGATTTCCGGCATCAGCAGCGACATGCGCGTGCTGCTGGCCAGCAACGAGCCGCGCGCCGTACTGGCGGTGAACTTCTACGCCTATCGCGCCGCGCAGGAGATCGGCAAGCTGGCCGTCACGCTGGGCGGGCTCGATACGCTGGTGTTCACGGCAGGCATCGGTGCGAACTCCGCCGAGGTGCGTGCGCGCATCTGCGCCTACCTCGACGGGCTGTTCGGCATCCGCCTTGACGAGCAGGCCAATGCCGCCAACACCCAGCGCGTGAGCCGCGACGACAGCCGCGTGCCCGTGCTGGTGCTGCCGACCGACGAGGAAGGCATGATTGCGCTCTCCACCGCGCGCATCCTGCGCGAGCGCGGCGGACTGTAGTAGCGGCGGCGGCCGGGCTCAGGCTTCGAGATAGTGGCCGCGCAGGCGGTCGATATCGACGCCAAGACCATCGGCCAGATAAGCCTCCAGGCCGCCGTGCGCCTGCTCGATGGCGGCGATCGACGCCTCCAGGTATTCCGGCCGCACCTCGAGCAACGGCATGATGACGTCGGGCGGCACGCCCAGCGCCTCGGTCCGCGCGAGGATCGCCTCGTTGAAGCGGCGGTTCCAGTGGTTGGACTCGAGGTAGTTGGCGACGATGTCGTCCCGCGCCACGCCAAGCGCGGACAGCAGCAGCAGCGACGCAAAGCCGGTGCGGTCCTTGCCGGCCGTGCAGTGGTAGTACAGCGTGCCGCCTGTCTCCGCATTGCGCAGGAAGCCGCCGAACGCGTCGCGATAGCGCACCGGGAAATCGCGGTAGACATCGACCATGAAGGCATGGACCTGCGCCGGCGTGCTGTCACGCAGGCGCGGCATCAGCACGTCCATCGCCATGCTGCCCTCCAGCACCGGCACGGGAATCCAGCGGAAGCGCTCACCGAAGGCGGCCTCCTGCGGGGACTTCTCGCCGGCCGAGCGAAAGTCGATGACCATGTCGAGGCCCAGCGCATGCAGGCGATCCAGGTCCGCCACGCTGGCCAGCGCCGGATTGCCGCTGCGAAAGAGCTTGCCGTGACGCACGCGGCGCCCATGCGCGCCGACGAGGCCACCGAGGTCACGTGCGTTGCTGATCGTCTCCAGCGGCAGGCACGGACGGATGTGTGTTGGGTGAGTCACCATGTCGGTGTCCGGTTAAGGGTGATCGAAGGGTTTTCAACATCGTCCCCAATTATTTCAGATCGAGGACACGCGGCGCCATCGGGAATCGCCCAATGTCCGCCATCCGTTGCGCCGCCGTGACGCACCGTGTGTCGCCCCCGATGCCTGATCTTGCAGAGGCTTGATCCTGGACAAATCGCGCTGACGCGGTGCCTTGGCATGGGCAGGCACGCTTCTCATAATGCGTGGGTCGACCGCGGCGACCCTGCGTGACGACCGCGTCGACAGGCTCATCCACTTAGGAAGTCAAGATGCCTGACTCGCATATCTCTGCTGCACCTGCCGCCGCCAAGTCGGCGCCCGTCACCCCCAAGGTGACCCTCCACTGGGGCTTGTACCTCGCCCTCGCCGTGCTCGCCGCGGTACTCCTGATACCTACGCCCGAAGGGCTTCCCATCGCGGGGCAGCGCATGCTCGCCATCCTCGCCTTCGCCGTGGTCGTGTGGATCACCGAGGCGGTGACCTACGAGACCAGCGCGATCATGATCACCTCGCTGATGGCGGGCCTGATCGGCTTCGCGCCGACGGTGGCCGATTCCACGGTCAACTACGGCACCTCGCGCGCGCTGGGCATGGCGCTGGCCGGCTTCTCGAACACGGCGCTCGCGCTGGTGGCGGCCGCGCTGTTCATCTCGGCTGCGATGACCGTGACGGGACTCGACCGGCGCATCGCGCTGGTCACGCTCTCCGCCATCGGCACCAGCACGCGCCGCATCCTCATCGGCACCATCGCGGTCACGATCATCCTCAGCCTGGTCGTACCCAGCGCCACCGCGCGTAGCGCCTGCACGGTGCCGATCATGATGGGCGTGATTGCCGCGTTCGGCGTGGACAAGAAGTCCAATACCGCCGCCGGCATCATGATCATGGTGGCGATGGCCACCAGCGTGTGGAACGTCGGTATCCAGACCGCCGCCGCGCAGAACCTGCTGACCGCCGGCTTCATGGACAAGCTGCTCGGGGAGCGCGTGACCTGGCTGCAATGGCTGATCGCCGGCGCGCCGTGGGCGCTCATCATGTCGGCGGTGCTCTATTTCCTCGTGCGCTGGCTGCTGCCGCCTGAAACCGATGCGATTGCCGGCGGCAAGGAAGCCGTGCAGCGCGAACTGGCCGCGCTCGGGCCGATGACCGGCCCGCAGAAACGTCTCGCCGCCGTCGCCATCGGCCTGCTGGTGTTCTGGGCGACCGAGGGCAAGCTGCACAGCTTCGACACCGCGACGATCACCTTCGTCGGCCTGGTGATCCTGATGCTGCCGCGCTTTGGCGTGATGGACTGGAAGACCATGCAGGCGCGCACGCCGTGGGGCACGCTGATCGTGTTCGGCGTCGGCATCAGCCTTGGCACCGCGCTGCTGACCACGCAGGCCGGCCAGTGGCTCGGCAAGTTCGTGGTCACGCATTCCGGCCTTGCCGACCATGGCGTGCTGATGGTCTTCGCGGTGCTGTCCGCGTTCCTGATCCTGATCCATCTGGGGTTCGCCAGCGCCACCGCGCTGACCGCCGCGCTGCTGCCCATCCTGATCTCTGTGCTCCAGACGCTGCCGGGCGACATCAACAAGGTCGGCATGACCATGCTGCTCGGCTTCACGGTCAGCTTCGGCTTCATCCTGCCGATCAACGCGCCGCAGAACATGGTCTGCCTCGGCACGGACACCTTCGACGGCCGACAGTTCGCCCGCGTGGGCATTCCGCTGACGATCATCGGCTATGGCCTGATGCTGCTGTTCGCGGCCACGTACTGGCGCTGGCTCGGCTGGGTCTGACCGCCGTCCCCGCCAACAAGACGCCCCCATCACGAAACCCGTGCTCGAATTAAGGCGGGCGATCGGCAATTTCCGAATCGTCATCGGACCCATGGCAAAATATGCGCCATGCAACGCCTCTGGTCCGCCTTCGTCAAACTCGTCCTGCTCGCCGTACTCGGCGGTGCGTTGCTCATCGCCTTCGCGGTACTGGTGGCCGACCGCCAGCTTCCGTCGCTCGACTCCCTGACCGCCTTCCGCAAGACGCCGGACTATGTCGAGCTACGCCAGTTCCCGCCGGCGCTGCGCGAGGCGGTGGTGGCCATCGAGGATGACCGCTTCTATCTCCATGACGGCGTGGACTACGTCGGCGTGATGCGGGCCGGCATCGCCAATCTCTCGGACGACCTCTCCCAGGGAGCGTCCACCATCACCATGCAGGTGGCGCGCAACTTCTTCCTGTCGCGCCAGAAGACCTACACGCGCAAGCTCTACGAAGTGCTGATGGCCTACCGAATCGAGCGCGCGCTGACCAAGGACGAGATCCTTGAGATCTATCTGAACAAGATCTACCTGGGCCAGGGCGCCTATGGCTTCGACGAGGCCGCCCAGACCTACTTCGCCAAGCCCGTGGCCCAGCTCTCGCTGGCCGAATGCGCGATGCTGGCCGGCCTGCCCAAGGCGCCATCGGCCAACAATCCCGTGGTCAACCCGCGCCGGGCGCGCCAGCGCCAGACCTATATCCTGCTGCGGATGATGGAACTCGGCCGGATCTCGCGCGCCCAATACGACGCCGCGCTGCTCGAGCCGCTGCGCCTGCGCTGAATTTGGGCTGACCTCGGCACTTCCGCTGTCAGCCGGCGCCCGACTGCGCGCGCAGCGCCCTGCATGCTAGCCTCCCCGCAAGACGATCACGGAGAGCCTGCCATGGATGGGATCTGGGGAGAGGTCTACAGCACGCTGCGTTCGGAATTCGCCGATATCCCCGATGTCGCGGAACTGACCCGCATTCTCACGCGGCTCACGCTCGCGATCGTGCTGGGCGGGCTGATCGGGTTCGAGCGGGAAGCGGCCGGCAAGGCCGCCGGCTTGCGCACGCACATGCTCGTGGCGCTGGGATCGGCGCTGTTCGTGCTCGTGCCGCTGATGGCGGGCATGGAGGTCGCGGACATGAGCCGGGTGCTTCAGGGCGTGGCGTCCGGCATCGGCTTCCTGGGCGCGGGCGCCATCATCAAGCTCAACAGCGAGGAAAACATCCAGGGCCTGACTACGGCCGCCAGCATCTGGACCGTGGCCGCCATCGGCGTGGCTTGCGGCCTCGGCCGCGAAAGCACGGCCGTGGTCGGCACGCTGTTCGGGCTCGTGATCCTGCAGGTGCTCTATCGGCTCAAGAAGTAGCACGATGATCTTTCGCGCCCGCTAGCATGCACGGCGGGCTAGAGATATAGAAGAACCCTGAATCTGCATGGCGATTGAGCCTTGATCAAACGCCCCTGAGTTACCCCAGCCAAAGCATTTCCACCCCCTGAGAATCCGTTTATCGTGCGGCGCGCAAGGCTCGCGTCGCACGACGCGTTGTCCTTGCAGCAGGCTTTATCAGGCTGACAACGGAGCGCAAAGGCATGGCGGATCTTGGGGAAGAACTGAAGGCTTACGGCGGCGCGCTGGACGAGGGGCTGACCGGGCGTCAGGCCTATTTCCTGGCGGTGCCCGGCGCGGCAAGCGCGGCGGGGCTGTCCGTGGTCTCCTTCAAGGCCGTGGAACGCCTGGGCGAGCCCTACGCCGTCACCATCCAGCTCACGCACCCGCTCGAACTGAGTCAGGCCGACTACCTGGGCAAAGCGGCAACGTTTTCCATCGCGCCGGCCGACGGCGCGCTGCCACGCCAATTCGCCGGCTGCATCACGCAGTTCAGCAAGACCCGCCAGACGCACGATTTCTGTGGCTACGAGATCGTGGTAGAGCCCCTTGTTGCACGCCTGCGCCTCACGCAGGCCAGCCGCATCTACCAGCGGCAGACCTTCCCGGAGATCATCGAGGCGATCCTGCGCCGGCACGAACTCAAGGGTCACCAGTTCATCTTCCGGCTGCGGCGCAAGTATCCGCAGCTTGCGTTCCGCATGCAGTATCGGATGTCCGACTGGGACTACATCCGGCTGCTGATGGAGCAATCCGGCATCTATTCCTATTTCACCCCGGGCAAGTTTGGCGAGATGATCGTCTTCGGTGACGACATCGACCATTACCTCTACCAGCCGGAACTGCGGGTGCCGTACCGGGAGACGGCGGGGCTGGAGTCCGGGCAGGAAACGGTGTTCGCGCTCAAGACCCATGCGAAGACCATCCCAGCATCGTTCCGGGTGGCGGACTTCAACCCCGACAAGGCCTGGGAACGACCTACCGGCGACGCCAACGTCGCACGCAAGGAGAAGACGACCTACGGCGAGTCCTATGTCTACGGTGCCCATCACCTCGACTTCGACGATGCCAAATGGGAGGCGCAGCTGCGCCATGAGGCAAAGGTCGCCGAACAACTGGTCTATGCCGGCGAGAGCAACGTGCTGGCGCTCTGCCCGGCGCGCATCCTGCGCATGGACATGGCCCTGCCCGACGCGCCCAATGGCCAGGTCATCACCGAGGTCATCCACACCGGCGCCCGCGACGCCGCCTATCGCAATACGTATCGGGCGATTCCTTCCGACCGGCGCTTCCGGCTGCCGATGGACGAGGCGAAATGGCCGCGCATTTCCGGCACGCTGAGCGCGCGTGTCACATCGCCGGGTGAATACAAATACGCCTACCTGACCCAGCACGGCCACTACATCGTGCGCTTCGATTTCGACTTCGACGCATGGCCCAAGGGCGGCGAAAGCGTGCCGCTGGCGCTGGCCAAGCCGTTCGCCGGCGCGCGGCAGACCGGCTTCCATTTCCCGCTGGTGGACGGCACCTACGTGGACGTCGCTTTCCGTGACGGCAATCCCAACAAGCCCTACATCGCACACGTGCAGCACAACAGCCAGCACGGGGACGTGATCACCAACCAGGACCGCTGGCTCTCGCGCAACGTGATTCGTACGCAGAGCAATAACAAGCTGCGCTTCGAGGACTGGGAGGGACAGGAGGGGATCAAGCTTTCCACCGAGTATGCGGGCAAGAGCCAGTTGAACCTTGGGTGTTTGGTGGATAGCAAGAGGAAGAAGCGCGGGGAGGGCTTCGAGCTTCGCACGTCAGGTTGGGGCGCGATACGGGGTGGGAAGGGGCTGTTTCTCACCGCCGATGACCAGCCGCGGGCAGGTGGGAAGCAACTCGCGATGGAGGCCGCCAAGGCAGTGCTCGCCGATGCCCTCGCGCAAATGGAGCACCTCAACGCGTCCGCTGCGGCAGCCAAAGTCAGACTGGCCGACGTAGAGCGCCAGCGTGACCTCATGGAGCAGCGACTTGCCGAACTCAGCCAGGCAGTCTTGCTCGCCAGTGCGCCGGCTGGCATCGCGCTCGCTTCGGGCGAGAGTCTCCAGCTTGCGGCAAAGGGCAACATCGTAGCCACGACTCGCACCCATCTGGACATAGGGGCCGGCAAGTACGTCACCATTGCTGCTGGCGAGGGGGCATCCATCTTTGCGCAGAATCAGGGCATCAAACTCGTGGCCGCGAAAGCTGACCTTTCCGCTGCCGCCCACACCGGCCAAATGCGGTTGCTGTCCGCTCAGGACATGACGCTCGCAAGCGTCGACGGTAAATTCGTTGCGATGTCAGGCGGCGCTCTGACCCTATCAAGCCAGGGCGCCTATATCAAGTTGGACGGCGGCAATATTGAGCTCGGCTGTCCGGGCAGCATCACGCTGAAGACCGCAAACTTCACGTGGCAAGGTCCCGCAAGCCTGAACCCATCCATGCCAGCCCTTCCCGTCGGGGCTTGCAAGGAATGCCTCCTCAGCGCCCATGCGGGTGTCGAGGCCATGACCGACAAGGGCTGAGGACAATGTCAATCCTCCAGACACCCGGCCTTCCCGCCCCTGGCCTTCATCCGAATGAATTCCTGACTCGCTTGAGCCAGAGCTACGAGGCGTATTCCAGCCTGAATCCGGCGACCCGTCTTTATGCAATCGTGGATGCGCGGAGCCTGCCCGATTTGCGCAGCGCGCTCGCACGCCTGGATGCCGTCGCTTTTGAAGCGCTTTGGGACGGCACCGCGCTTGCCGCGCACAAGGATCTATCGCCGCTGCTTGTTGCAGTGGACATGCCTGGGCCAGCTTCGGGAGATGCGCCACACCCGCTGGTGGCGCGCCTGAGACGCCTCTCTGTGGAGGCGTTCGCGGTGACCTGGGTGTGGTCGCCCTATTCACTGGAAGATCTGACGAGTCACTTCCGAAGCTTCTGCGAGTACACGTTACCGGACCGGCGGGCGTTCTACCTGCACTTCTACGACAACCGCATTCTCGAGCGCCTACGACAAGTCTGGACCGAGGGCACGCAGGAGCGGTTCGCAGGTCTTGCGTTAGATCTCTGGTATCGAAGCCGGGACGGTGCGGATCGCACCTGGCCTCGCGAGGTGCTGGCGCCCTTTCCTATGGAAGAGACAGCGCTGCACATGACAGAAGCGCAGCATCTGAGTTTGCTCGCCTTGGGATACGCCGACAAGCTCGCGCTCCAACTCAGGCGGTTGCTCGGCGGTGACCTTGATCACTTGTCACAAGACGGCTTGTACCGGGCTGTCAGCGTCCAGTTGGAGCGAGCCGCAGCCTATCGAATCCAGAGCGACGACGACATGCTCAAGTACATCGCACGAGCCTTGCTCACTTCGCCGCGCTTCGATGAGCATCCTTCGGTCCAGCCACTTTTGATGGCGGCGACACGCGGCGATATTTCGTTCTCCGGCGCCCTGGTGCAAGCAGATGAGGTACTCCCGGCTCGTACAGATATGGACGCTCAATGAACATGGGACGACTGCTGCTTCTGCGTTGGCTATTACCCCTGCTGGTTGTCACGGGCTGCGACGCGTTTTCTTCGACACCAACCTACGGCGGCTTGAGCGTGGCCGGGTTTAACTACACGCCATACAACCTCACTCGGTTTGTCATTCGGGACGAGTTTGGAAACACGGCCGGTGGCGGGGGCGACCTCCAGCCGGGATCTGGCGAAGGTCGCTTGAGTTGCTGCTACCAACTGAAGGGAACGGAGTTCACGGTGGAGTGGGATCTCGTGGACCAAAATGAATTCTTGAAGGATATCTATGCGCCTATCAAAGAAATTCGTAAGGTCGCCCGGGTGCATCTTGCACCAACTAAGCTTGCCGGCGGCGTCGGCGAACGCGTGCTTGGTCTGCACTTTTACCCGGACGACCATGTCGAGTTCGAGTTCCGGAACGATCTGAGAGGAACCCGGTTCTTTTACGCGGAGATCGATGACTGGCTCTACAAGAAGCAAGGCAAGGTCTACGATCCGGAGTCGTCCGAGGACGCCGCTGCGTTCATTCAAACGGCTCGGATAGCTTCAGAGGGATGGTTGAAGTATCGGCTTACCAATACCGACGATCTAAAACAGTACGTGTACTTCACCTTGCTGATCAATCCGCGATTCGACACACATCCTGCTATTGAGAAAATCCTGACCGAGAGCCGCGGCAAGCCGGGAGCCTTCGCCGCGGCGATGGAGAAATTGCCAAGCGCGGTGCTTCAGGACTTGAAGCGCATGAAGGAACAACACGCCAATAAAGGACCTTCCCATGGCTAGACGAATCCACAACCTGAGACGACTGCTAATTCTGCGTTGGGTCTTGCCTCTGCTTCTTGTCACGGGCTGCGACGCGTTCTCTTCGACCCCAACCTACGGCGGCTTGAGCGTGGCCGGGTTTAACTACACCCAATACAACTTTGACAGGTTTGTTATCCGGGATGCGTTTGGCAACAAAGCGGGTGGTGGTGTCGGCGCTGGCTCCCTGAGTTGCTGCTACAAGCTAAAAGGGACGGATTTCACCGTGGAATGGGCTGTTTACGACGGCGATGAGGCAATCAAGGCCATCGACGCTAAAAAAAAGATCCAGCTCATCCACAAGACTACGCGCGTGCATCTCGCGCCAACTAAGCTTGCCGGCGGCGTCGGCGAACGCGTGCTTGGCCTGCACTTTTACCCGGACGACCATGTCGAGTTCGAGTTCCGGAACGATCTGAGAGGGACGCGAATTGAATACGCCGACGTGTGGGATTGGCTGCGCAAGCGTCACACGAAGCTGATCGATCCTGCAGGCGAAGACGACAGCGTCGTATTCCGACGCACGAGGCGCCTAGCTGCCACCGGGTGGGTGAAATACCGGTTCACAGACACGGTTGACCTTCAGCAATACGTCTATCTCACGCTGCTGAACCCTCAGTTCGACGCCCATCCGACGATCCAAAAGATCCTGGCCGAAACCCGCGGTACGCCGGGCGCCTTCGGTGCAGCGATAGAGCAGCTTCCGAGTGTCGTGATCAAGGACCTGAAGCGAACGAAAGCACGAGACTCACAGAAAGGAGTCCCCCATGGCTGAAGCAATCGATCCGGCGGACCGCACACCAATGGCCGTGGTGGATGGCATCATCGATGCTCACAAGGCATACAAGAAAGACGAGTGCATACCTTGCGGCGCAATCATCAAGATGGGCTTCTTCTTCGATGCCTTTGGTCGTCACCGGGACCTGGACGACCCTGGAACATCGCGGTACACGAACATCTGTCGCCTGTGGGAGGCGCATCGGCACAACGATGACGAGCGGCGGAAGAGTATGCCCAATCACTTCTGGTATCGCTTCTACTACTCCGGCCTCGGGACCCCGCTGAACCAGGACGCAGAACACAGCGAGATTGTCTCTGCAGCGATCAAGGTCGCCTCTGCTGTGGGCTCTTCGGCTGCAAATGCGGCCAAGTCTACTGCGCAAAAGGTGACCGGTGTGGACAAGCTGATGGACCTCAAGAAGGCCCCCGCCAAGGCGACGAAGAAAGCGCTGTCCGAGGCGTTCGATGAAATGTCGTTGCGTCCGGTATCGAGGGCGTATGCCGATCTGGTGGTCCAGGCCGGAACCGTAAGAGGCAAGGCGGGGCGCGTGCTGACCATGGCCAGCGACGACCGGTGGGTCAGGCGTGGCAAGGCCGCTGTGCGCGGGACGTTGTACGAAGTCAGGAAGAATCCACTCAAGGCCGCATGGTCGGTCGCAAAGGGAATTGTTGTCGATGCCGGCATGGATTCGATCCCGATGCTTCGGGATAACGCCGCAATCGCGCTGGTGTTCGGCACAGGCGTCGAGGACCGGCTTCACGCCGCCCTCAGGCAATTCGAGTTGGCCTACCGCGATGCCACGCAACAGATGGACAAGATGCAGCGCATCGAGGTGTCCGTGTTTGGGGCAGACCGGGGCGGGGTCCTCGCGCGCGCATTCGTCAATGAACTGGTGCGCAAGTACAAGCGCCGCCACGACGATGATCTGGCCATCGAAGGCAATACTATCGAAATCAGGTTCCTGGGCCTGCTTGATGCGGTGTCTTCAGTGATGGCGGAGAACAAGCTGCTCGATTTTCTTCCGCTGACCAACATGATCAAGCAGAACTACGGTGACCGGCCGCTGGGCGTGCCGCAGGCGGTCAAGCGGTGCGTGCACTTCGCCGCTGCGCATGAACTGCGGTACTACCAGCGGCTGGACAGCCTGGGGAAGACCCGTGGGGATCAGTATCTCTATCCGGGCACTAGTGAGGACATCACGGGTGGCGCGCCGGCGGGATCGCTGGGGTTCCGCGCAGAGCTTCAGCGCGTGGCGCTGCGTGACATGCTGCACGAAGCATTGATGGCTGGGGCGGCGCTAGACAGGATGGAAGAGTTGAAGCGCTACAATCCTCTCGCTTACGAGATGTTTACTCTCGCCCACGCAATCCCAGTCGGCAACACAACCTACAAGATCCCGGACCTCATCAAGGCCTACCGCACCCTTGTGCCGCGCGCCAAGGGCCTGGACTTCAAGTCCCACATGGAGGTCTTCCTGCGTTGGCTGGCCATCCGGTATCAGACACCGGCGTTCCGGGAGTCCGTGACAAGTCACGCCGATGAGCTCAAGCACGCTCACATCCAGCGAAGCCAGGAGGTGCGGGACGCGGAGGCTGCCTATCAGCAGGAGCGCCGTAAGTCTCCGGTGGATCATGTGGCACTGGCCAAAATCCTGACCCGCATGAATGCAGCGCGGGAAGCGCAGGCATTGAGGCTTCCCGAGCTGACCCAGGCGTTGCGCCACCCGGTCGCCAGCGTCTGGGACCGGCTCTCGGAAGAAGCGGAGAAGCAAACCAGACGCCTGCCACTGCAAGATGGACTACGGCGATCCGCGGAGCGTATCCGTGAAATGCAGCCGGTGTTGGAACGGATCGACGCGATGGACGCCGAAACAAGTGCGACGATGGTAGAGGCCGCGATGATGAGCCCGGAAGCAGAGGCGCTAGCGCGGGCATGGATGGACGGCGCCAGCGGGGCCAAGCCTCCGCCGCCCGAGGTCATGGCGCTGTTCGATCTGCTGGTTCACGACACCATGCTGACCAGCTGGCACGACCACATTCTCTCGTCGACGCTGTACTTCCAGACCCGGGCGACCGATGGCTTCGGCAAGTCAGACGTCGAGAAGGAGGCGCGACAGCGCGAGGCGGATGAACGCGCCGCGCAGCGGGTGGATCGGCTTCCAAAGATGAGCGGCGTGCCGACTGCACGGCCTTGAGCGTTAACCCCAAGCGCCCTCCCCATAGTCGGCGGCGGACTGACTTGTCGACAGTTTCCACCCATTACATGAAAGGAGATGGCATGCCAGGCATCATTCGAGAAGGCGATCGGCTTGTACAGGGCGGCGAGGTGCTACGCGGGGGCTCGCTTATGTTCATGGGCCGCGCGCTGGCGCGCCGCACGGATCCTGTGGAATGCAACGTCCACGGCAGGAATCGCATTGCACAGGGAAATCCGGACGTGCGCGATGGCGACCTGGAAGTCGCCGAGGATGGGCACCTGTGCGAGTGCGGGTGCGCCTTGATCTCGTCACTGCCTAACAGCGGCTCACGCTAGGTCAGTCCGATGGCCGTGGATTTTTCCTTGTTGCCACCGAGACAGCCCGTTCCGGAGAACGGGCCGTCGCCCGTGTTCTGGTCCTTTGTCTTCGTTGCGCTGGCGGTGGCCGGCGCCATGCTCGCGCTTTGGTCTTGGTCCGCGAAAGAACCGGCCCAGACGCTCTGGTTTTGGGCTTGCGTGATCGTAATCCCAGCATGTGGCGCTGGAGCTCTGGTTTTGCAGCGTTTCTCTCATTTCCATCGATGCCGCAACCGGGCAATTGCCGGCAATGTGGTCAGAGAGCGCTATCTCAACAGACTGTTCGATGCGGCCAGCGCGCCGCTCGCGGTGTTGGCAACGGACTATCGTGTGCATGCGGATGATGACGAGCAGACCTTCGAGGCGATGCTTGCCCGGAGCGCGACGCCGCTCACACGGCCCGCCAGGCATTCGCGCGAGCGTATCGTCGCCAGCTGCCTCGAGCCCGGCGTGGCGGCGCTCACGTTCGATGACGTCGAGCGGCATTCGGTGCTGCTCCAATGGATCCTAGAGGGATTTGCGCCGGCGATCTTGCAGGCACTGGAGGCGGTTCCCGCGAGAATACCTGTGGCCATGCGTCTTGAGGTCGCGAGCGCCGCGCTCGACCCGGAAGCCATCTGGTCGGTCTGGAACGGCCTTCCAGATGGAACCTTTCCGGCCCGCCTGGGCCAGCCGGTGCTCGGGCCGGAAGGTGACTTGTGGGTGATCGATGCGATGCTGGACCAGACCGATCCGGTCCAGCGGGATGTCATCACCGTAATGGTCAGCATCAACCTCAACGCCGTGCATGCCGCCGACCCGCCGCGAGGCAGCGCCGAGGCCGCATGTATGTTCGTATTGTGTCCCGTCGCGCTCGCACGCCAGGAGCGTCTCGCGGTACGCGGCTGGATGCATCGGCCGCAGGCGCAGTCCAGGACGCCCGAAGGTAATGCCTTGCACTACGCCTTGAAGTGGGGCCGAACGAGCGCGCCGGCCATCGGCGGACTGATTCACACAGGATGGGACGAGCAGGCCATCGGGCTGTATGGGGCCGCACTACGCGCAGAAGCACCCGCAGGCGGCGCGCTATCGCGCGTGGACCATGCACTGGAGACCCTCGTCGGAAACGCCGGATCCACCTCTCCATGGCTTGCCGCCGCGTTGGCGCTGCGCCGGGCGATGGAGGCTGGGGTGCCCTATCTTGTTGGCGGCCAGCAGGAGGAACAAGCGCTGCTGGCTGTTGTGGCACCCGAGCAGCAAGATACCTTGAACAATGAAAAAACTCCGGATTGATCTCCTGTCCTATGTGCTCGCGTCGGTTGTCGCCGGGTGCCTGATCTGGTTCAAGGGTGACCTGTTCTGGCTCGACTCGACAAGCAGCCAGGCACTCGCGATTGTCACCCTGTGCGCCCTACTCGTCCTCCTCATGCTGGTACTCGGCTTTGAACCGAGACGCGACGAGGCTGCTGCCGCGCGCCGCCTGTCGAACCAGCTCGCTCAGGATCCCGCGCGGCTCGCCGGCAGTACGCAGGCTCTGCTGGCGCGCCAGGGCGCAAGCGCAGCAGATTCGGCAGCGACATGTGATCTGACTGATCTGCGCGACCATCTTCGGGCGCAGCACGGCCGAGGTTGGCGCTACCGGCAGCCCTGGCTGCTTCTCACGGGCGACGACATCGCCATTGGCAAGCTGCTGCCCCAACTGGGCGAGCGCGGATGGCTGGCTACGCCGGACGCGGTGCTGTTGTGGCGCAAGCCGGCAAGCGAGAACGGCCAGCCTGATACCGCCTGGCTCAGACAAATCCACAAGCTGCGGCGGCAGGTTCCGATTGATGCGGTCATCCTTACCACCGATGGCGAGACGAATCTGCCCGTGCGACGCACAGGCGTTGACGCTTACGTCACCGGCTTGTCCCGCATTGCCGAGGGCCTCTGCTGGTCCGCGCCGATCTATCTTCTCGATGTCGCGGGGACGCACGCAGTGCGCCTTGGCAACACTCCGCCGATCGGCTGCGAACTGGCCGAACCCGCAGACGCCGCCACCATCGACAAGGCGTTGCAATCCCTGCGTAATCAGCTCTCGGATCGCAGTATCGACCAGCTGGTCCGTGACCCCCGTGACCGCTATCTTGGCGAGTTGTCCGCGCGCCTCGACACCCGCGTCCGGATGCTCGCCGACTGGCTGGGCGGATTGGCGAAGGGCCCGCGGCGACGCATCCCGCTGCGGGGCATCATGTTCGCGTCCTATCCGATTGACGAGGCGGCCAACGGTCCCGCCATCGACCTGCCGCTCTGGCAGCACCTCGGCCAGGCCGCAAGGCGCCATGCCGGCCGGCGCATCGGCTGGCATCCGGTCACGGTTGGCGCCGTCGCCGCCCTGACGGCCATCGGCCTGTGGAGCGCCGGCATGCTGGTGTCCGGGGTGCAAAACGGGCGGGACATTCACGCCGCACAGCAGGCCATCGACGGCCTCCGGTCGGCGCCTGACTCGGCCGCCCGCCTGCACGCGCTGCTCGCCCTGCAGCAGCAGATCGAGCGCTACGTCGATCGCACCGAACATCATGCGCCCATCGCGACGCGCTTTGGCCTGAACCGTGATGCGACGGTGCTGGAAGCGCTGTGGAAGCCCTATGCGCAGGCCAGCCGCCAGTGGCTCACTTTGCCCGTGCAGCAAGATTTGGAAGCCTCGCTGGCCGACCTGGCGCAGATGCGCACGAACGCGCTGGACGAGGAGACCAGCCGGTGGGCGCTCGACGGTCAGCAAGGGCTCAAGACCTACCTGATGCTGGCCCACCCCGAGCGGGCCGAGCCGGAGTTTCTGGCGCCGCAGCTGGCGCGCCACTGGTCTACCGACGCGCGGCTGACGCCCGGCGCGCAGCAGGATCTTGCCGAACGGCTGTTCCGCTTTCACGCGCAGTACCTGCCGGCCCATCCGGGGTGGCGCATCCTCCCGCAGCCCGAGTTGGTGGCGGGCGCGCGCCAGACGCTGCTGGCGGTCATCGGCGAGCGCAATGCCGAAGGCGCGATCTATCAGGGCATGCTCAGAGCCTTCGACGGCAAGTACGCAGATCAGACCCTGGCCTCGCTGACCGCCGGCACCGATGCGCGCGGACTGGTGCGGACAGCGGCCATCGTGCCCGGCGTGTTCACCCGCCAGGCCTATGAGGGTTATGTCGCCGCCGCGATCGAGGCGGCCGCCAAACGCACGGCGCCCCCCCGCGACTGGGTGTTGACCGACGGCGAGCCGGAAAACGCTCCACAGCCGGCGGACCGCTCGGCCGATGCCCTGCAGGCCGCGCTGACCGAACAGTTTTTCGCGGACTACGCAGAACACTGGCAGGGCTTCATGAACAGCCTGCAATAGGCGCCTGCGCCGACGCTCCCTGCCGCCGTCGACCAACTCAAGCTGATGGCCGACGCACGCCAGTCGCCGGTGATCGCGCTGATGACATCGCTCGAATACCAGGGCGGCGCTGGCGCGCGCAAGCATTCCCTGTCGGACACGCTGGTGGCCAAGGCGCAGGATCTGCTCGGCAAGAAGGCGGCAGGCCCCGAGGCCGCCAGACCGGAGCCGGCGGGGCCGCTCCGCGCCGCCTTTGGCCCGGTCCTCCGGCTGATGGCGCAGGCGTCAGGCCAAAGCGCCAATGACGACCTGAGCCTGCAACGCTTCCTCGACCGCGCCACCGCGCTCCGGCTACGGCTGCAGCAGATCAGCCACAGCGCCGATGCCGATGCGCAGGCCCGGCAAATGGCGCAGGCGCTGTTCCAGGGCAAAGGCTCGGAACTGGCCGATACCCAGTCCTACGCGCAGCTGATGGCCGCCAGCCTTGGCAGCCAATGGGCGGGTATGGGGGAGGCGCTGTTCGTGCAGCCCATCGCCCAGGCCACGCAGACCGTGCTGCAGCCCGCCCAGGCGAGCCTGAACGATGCCTGGCGGCAAGGCATCGCGATGGCGTGGGGACGATCGTTCGCCGGGCGCTATCCGTTCGCCGACAGCGCCAACGATGCCTCGCTGCCGGAACTGACGCGCTTCCTGCGCCCGCAGACCGGGCTGATCGGCACGTTCCTCGGTACGCAGTTGGCGGGTGTGCTGGCGTTGCAGGGGGATCAATGGATCCCTACGGCTGGCAGAGGAGATGCCGGCGGGCAGTCCGCTCTAGCCTTCGATCCGGCCTTCCTCAAGGCAATCAATACCCTGCAGCGCGTTGCGGCGCATATGCTGGTGGACGGTGAACCGGCATATCGCTTCGAGATCAAGCCCATCCCGTCCCCGGGGCTCACCGACACCTTGCTGACCCTCGATAGCCAGACGCTGCATTACTACAACCAGCAGGAGCGCTGGCAGGCCATGCGCTGGCCGGCCAATCTCGCGCAGGAGCCGGGCACCCGGCTGCAATGGCAAGCCGAACGCGCGGGCACCAACAAGCACTATGAGTTCGGGGGCCGCTGGGGTTGGTTGCGGATGCTGGAGCGTGCGCAGATCGAGCCGCTGGACAGCGCGACCTATCAGCTGACCTGGCAAGGGATACCGGATACCCGCCCGGCCGGATTGCACGACCCCGCCGCGTCCGATCCGGACAGCCTGACGCCACGCGCAGCGAAGCAACCGCCGCCTGCCGACATGGTCTATCCGCTGCGCTATCTGATGCGTACGGAAGTCGGCCAGGGGCCGCTGGAGATGCTGGCGCTGCGCGACTTCGTCATGCCGTCGCGCATCTTCATGGGACGGCAGTGACCATCGGGGCCCGCAACGTGATCTCCAGCTTCTCACGATGCCGCGCCACCGCCGCCTGCACGATGGGGATAAGCCCTTCGCCCCCATCCGTCGCGTCCACGTGTGCCAGCAGTGCGCGCCGCATGCGCGGCTCCCAGAAGCGCTTCAGGTGGCTGGCGATGTCGGCCAGCGCCTCGTCGCGGTCCGGCATGGCTTCGAAGAAGCCGCCGATCTGGTTAGCCATCTTGATCAGGTTGTCGATGTGCATGACAGGTCTAAGCCATCCGTAGTCGATGTGGATGCGCGTAGGCGACCAGGCCGCCCGCGCGCACGAATCCCGCCAGCGTGACGCCGGCCGTCCCGGCCAGGCGCACCGCCAGCGCGGTGGGGCCGGACACCGCTGCCAGCACCCCCGCCCCAATGGCGGCCGTCTTCAGCACCATCTCATAGCTCGCGCGGCTGGTCACGATGACCGCGCCGCGCCCGATATCCTCGTCCGAACGGGCCAGGGCGCCCGCCAGCTTGTCCAGCGCGTTGTGCCGGCCCACGTCCTCGCGCACCAGCGATACCTCGCCATCGGCGCGCAGCCAGCCCGCCGCGTGCGTGGCGCCGGTGTCGCGCAGCAGGGCCTGACGGCGCTGCAACTGGGCGAAGGCGGCGTGCAGCACGGCCGGGTCGAAGGACGCCTCGCTCTGCACCGCGTGCGGCGCCCGCATGACCTCGTCGAGCGATTCGGTGCCGCACAGCCCGCAGCCCGTACGGCCGGCCAGCGCGCGGCGCCGCGCCTTCAGCGCCACGAAGGCCTCGCTGGCGATCTCGATCTCCACGGCCACGCCGTTCGGGCGCGTGACCACCTCGATGCCGTAGATGTCGCGCGGCGCCGCCACGATGCCCTCGCTCAGGCTGAAGCCCAGCGCGAAGTCCTCCAGATCGGCCGGCGTGGCCAGCATCACCGCGTGCGAGACGCCGTTGTACTCCAGCGCCACGGGCACTTCCTCGGCGATATGGTCGATCTCGGCTGTCGCCGCCATCGCTTCCCCGCCGCGCCAGCGCGTCACCGCCATCGACTGCTGGGTCGCTGGGAATTCCCCCGCCTCATCCGGCGCGGTCTCGTGTGGCGGCATGCAGCGCTTCATCGCCCTACTCCGCCGACGCCTGCACCGGCTCGCTGGCCGCGCGCAGGTGCGCCAGCTGCTCGCGGTTGAACGCCTCGTACTCGCGCTGCCAGGACGACGGCTGCGCCACCGGCATCACCTGCACCGCCGTCACCTTGTACTCGGGGCAGTTGGTGGCCCAGTCCGAGTTGTCCGTGGTGATCACGTTGGCGCCGGACTCGGGGAAGTGGAACGTGGTGTACACCACGCCCGGCTGCATCCGCTCGCTGACGATGGCGCGCAGCACCGTCTCGCCCGCGCGGCTCTGCACGCCCACCCAGTCGTCGTCCTTGATGCCACGCTCCTCGGCATCGTGCGGATGGATCTCCAGCCGGTCCTCGTCGTGCCAGTGCACGTTGTGGGTGCGCCGCGTCTGGGCGCCCACGTTGTATTGCGACAGGATGCGCCCCGTGGTCAGGATCAGCGGGTATTTGCGATTGACGCGCTCGTCGGTCGCCACGTACTTGGTGATGATGAACTTGCCCTTGCCGCGCACGAAGGCATCGACGTGCATGGTCGGCGTGCCGGTCGGCGCGTCGGCGTTGCACGGCCACTGGATGCTGCCCAGCGCGTCGAGCTTCTGGTAGCTCACGCCCGAGAAGGTCGGCGTGAGCCGCGCGATCTCGTCCATGATCTCGGACGGATGGTTGTAGTGCATCGGGTAGCCAAGCGCGTTGGCCAGCAGGATGGTGGCCTCCCAGTCAGCATAACCGCCCTTCGGGGGCATGACCTTGCGCACGCGCGAGATACGGCGCTCCGCGTTGGTGAACGTGCCGTCCTTCTCCAGGAACGACGAACCCGGCAGGAACACGTGGGCGTACTTGGCGGTCTCGTTCAGGAAGATGTCCTGCACGACGATGCATTCCATCGACGACAGCGCCTCGGACACGTGTTGCGTGTTCGGGTCCGACTGCACGATGTCCTCGCCCTGGCAGTACAGCCCCTTGAACGAACCGGTCAGCGCCGCCTCGAACATGTTCGGGATGCGCAGGCCCGGCTCCGGGTTGATCTCGACATTCCAGGCGGCCTCGAAGGCGCCGCGCACCGTCGAATCGGACACATGGCGATAGCCCGGCAGTTCATGCGGGAAGGAGCCGATGTCGCACGAACCCTGCACGTTGTTCTGCCCGCGCAGCGGGTTCACGCCCACGCCTTCGCGGCCGATGTTGCCGGTGGCCATGGCGAGGTTGGCGATGCCCATCACCGTGGTCGAGCCCTGCGCGTGCTCGGTCACGCCGAGCCCGTAGTAGATCGCCGCATTGCCGCCCGTGGCGTAGAGGCGGGCAGCGCCGCGCAGCGTCCCGGCCGGGACGCCGGTCACGGCTTCCATGGCCTCGGGCGAGTTCTCGGGCAGCGCCACGAAGTCGCGCCACTGCTGGAACGCGCGATCCTCGCAACGCTCGGCGATGAACGCCTCGGCCAGCAGCCCTTCGGTGACGATGACGTGCGCCATCGACGTGACCAGCGCCACGTTGGTGCCCGGGCGCAGTTGCAGGTGGAAGTCGGCGCGGATGTGCGGCGAATCGACCAGGTCGATGCGGCGCGGATCGGCCACGATCAGCCTGGCGCCGGCGCGCAGGCGCTTCTTCATGCGCGAGGCGAACACCGGGTGGCCGTCGGTCGGATTGGCGCCGATGACCATGATCACATCAGCCTTGGCCACCGAGCGGAAGGTCTGCGTGCCGGCGGACTCGCCCAGCGTGGTCTTCAGGCCATAGCCGGTGGGCGAGTGGCAAACCCGGGCGCAGGTATCGACGTTGTTATTGCCGAAGGCCGCGCGCACGAGCTTCTGCACCAGATAGCCTTCCTCGTTGGTGCAGCGCGACGAGACGATACCGCCGATCGAATCCTTGCCGTGCTCGGCCTGGATACGCTTGAACTGCGAGGCCGCGTAGCCGATGGCTTCCTCCCACGACACTTCGCGCCACGGGTCGGTGATCTTCGCCCGGATCATCGGCTTGAGGATGCGGTCCTTGTGCGTGGCGTATCCCCAGGCGAAGCGGCCCTTCACGCAGGCGTGGCCCTCGTTGGCCTGGCCGTCCTTGTACGGCACCATGCGCACGACCTCGTTGCCCTTCATCTCGGCCTTGAACGAGCAGCCCACGCCGCAATAGGCGCAGGTGGTCACGGTGCTGTGCGATGCCTGCCCCAGCTTGATGACCGACGTCTCGGTCAGCGTGGCCGTCGGGCAGGCCTGCACGCAGGCGCCGCAGGACACGCAGTCAGACTCCATGAACGACTGGCTCGTGCCGGCCGCAACGCGGGACTCGAAGCCGCGCCCGCTGATGGTCAGCGCGAAGGTGCCCTGGGTTTCCTCGCAGGCGCGCACGCAGCGGTTGCAGACGATGCACTTCGAGGCATCGTAGGTGAAATACGGGTTCGATTCGTCCTTGGTCAGCGCCGTGTGCGTGGCCACCGGCACCGCGCTGGCGCCGTCGTTGTAGCGCACCTCGCGCAGGCCGACCACACCGGCCATGTCCTGCAATTCGCAGTTGCCGTTGGTCGGGCAGGTCAGGCAGTCGAGCGGATGATCGGAAATATAGAGTTCCATCACGCCGCGCCGCAGGTCGCCGAGCTTGTCGCTCTGGGTGCGGACCTTCATGCCCGCCTCCACCGGCGTGGTGCACGAGGCCGGATAGCCGCGCCGCCCCTCGATCTCCACCAGGCAGAGCCGGCACGAGCCGAAGGACTTCAGCGAATCGGTGGCGCACAGCTTGGGTACGCCCACACCGGCCTCGGCCGCCGCCCGCATCACCGAGGTGCCGGCCGGCACCGTGACGGCCACGCCGTCAATTTCCAGCGTCACCTGCGTCTCGGACAGGCTGGCCGGGGTTCCAAAATCGAAATCGTCGCGTGCGTTCAAGGGATGTCTCCCGTCAAACTTCGTAGGGCTGCGCGCCCCTGAGGGGCGCGTCGTTCTTTGATCTGGCTCGGTGATCCGGCTCAGGCGGCCTTGGCGGACTTCGGCGCGAGGCCGAAATCCTCCGGAAACTCGTTCAGCGCGGAAAGCACCGGGTACGGCGTCATGCCACCCATCGCGCAGAGCGAGCCGTTGAGCATGGTGTCGCAGAGGTCGCGCACCAGCGCCACCTGCTTCACCGGCTGCTCGCCGGCAATGATCCGGTCGATGACCTCCACGCCGCGCGTGGAGCCGATGCGGCACGGCGTGCACTTGCCGCAGGACTCGATCGCGCAGAACTCCATGGCGTAGCGGGCCATTTTGGCCATGTCCACGGTCTCGTCGAACACGACAATGCCGCCGTGGCCGACCACCGCGCCGAAGGCGGCGAAGGCCTCGTAGTCCATCGGCGTGTCGAAGCGCGACTCGGGCAGGTAGGCGCCCAGCGGCCCGCCGACCTGCACCGCGCGGATGGCCCGGCCGCTGCGCGTGCCGCCGCCGTAGTCCACCAGCAGTTCACGCAGCGTGATGCCGAACGCCTTCTCCACCAGCCCGCCTTGCAGGACGTTGCCGGCCAGCTGGAACGGCAGCGTGCCGCGCGAGCGGCCCATGCCGAAGTCCCGGTAGAACGTGGCGCCGCGCGCCAGGATCACCGGCACCGTGGCCAGCGAGATCACGTTGTTGATGACGGTGGGCTTGCCGAACAGCCCTTCGATGGCCGGCAGCGGCGGCTTGGCGCGCACCACGCCGCGCTTGCCTTCCAGGCTCTCCAGCAGCGCCGTTTCCTCGCCGCAGACATAGGCGCCAGCGCCCTTGCGCACTTCCAGATGGAAGCGCCGGCCGCTGCCGCGAATGTCATCGCCCAGCCAGCCGGCCCGCGTGGCCAGGGCGATGGCCGCCTCGGTCACGGCAATCGCGTGCGGGTATTCGGAGCGGGTATAGATATAGCCGCGCTCGGCGCCGACGGCGAGGCCGGCGATCGTCATGCCTTCGATCAGCATGAACGGATCGTCCTCCATGACCATGCGGTCGGAGAAGGTGCCGGAGTCGCCCTCGTCGGCATTGCAGACGATGTACTTGATGTCCGACGCCGCGCCCAGCACGGTCTTCCACTTGATGCCGGTGGGAAACGCGGCGCCGCCCCGGCCGCGCAGGCCCGAGTCGGTGACTTCCTGGACGATCTGGGCCGGCGCCATGGCCAGCGCGCGGATCAGCCCCGCGTAGCCCTCATGGGCGATGTAGTCGTCGAGCGAGAGCGGATCGGTGATGCCCACCCGCGCGAAGGTCAGCCGCTCCTGCTTCTTCAGGAACGGGATCTCGTCGGTCAGGCCGTGGGCCAGCGCGTGCGCGCCGCCGGTCAGGAAGTCGGCGTCGAACAGGCCGGGCACATCGCTGGCGGCCACCGGCCCGTAGGCCACGCGGCCCGCGTCGGTCTGCACCTCGACCAGCGGCTCAAGCCAGAACAGGCCGCGCGAGCCATTGCGCACGATGCGCACGTCCGCGCCGCGCTTGGCGGCTTCCTGTTCGATGGCGCGCGCCACATCGTCGGCGCCGAGGGCCAGCGCGGTGGAGTCGCGCGGGACGAAGATCGTCGTGCTCATGCCTGGACCTCCGCCTCGGTAGCCTCGGTAGCTTCAGGCAGTGCCGCCACCAGCGCGTCGAAGCGCTTCGCATCGACGCGTCCGTGGAGCTGTTCGCCGATCAGCATCGCCGGGCCGCATGCGCACTGGCCCAGGCAGTAGACCGGCTCCAGCGTGAAGCGGCCATCGGCCGTGGTCTCGTGGAAGCCGCAGCCCAGCGCCCGGCTGGCGTGCGCAGCAAGCGCGTCGGCGCCCACGGACTGGCACGCCTCGGCGCGGCAGACCTGCACCACGTGCCGGCCCGCCGGCTGCTCGCGGAAATGGTGATAGAACGTGATCACGCCGTGTACTTCGGCGCGCGAGAGATTCAACGCCTTGGCGATGACCGGCACCGCATCGGCGGGAATGAAGCCGTGGCTGTCCTGAATCTCGTGCAGGATGGGCAGCAGCGCGCCCGGCATGTTGCGCCGGGCATCGACGATGCGCGTAATGGAATTGGGGATGTCCGGCATGGTTGTCTCCGTGCTTGTCATCGTTCTGGCCCCGGGACCACATAGGCTATTTATTTCATATTCCGGGGTTTCGCAGCTGGCTCTTTGGGCCTTTTCGCGACTATAAGCCCGTGATTTCTGGCGTTCAATATGCTATTTTCTGCATATGCTACGTATCTCGATCGAGCCCCATCTCCAGATCCGCGACGACGCCGCCCCCGATGCCGCGCGGGCCGCGCCCAGCCTTGATGTGTCACGGCTGGTGGCCCTGCTTGGCCATATCGAGGCCACCGGCAACATCGCCCAGTCGGCCGAGGCCTTGTCGTTGTCTTACCGCTACGCCTGGGGCATCCTGCGCGACGCCGAAACGCTGTTCGGCGGCGCCCTGATCGCCAAGACACGTGGACGGGGCTCCACCCTGACGCCGATGGCCCAGCAGTTGGTGTGGGCCAGCAAGCGCATCGCGGCGCGGCTCTCGCCCACGCTGGACAGCCTGGCGTCCGAACTGGAAATCGAACTGAAGAAGCTGATGGATGCCACCGACCCGGCCGTGCGGCTCTACGCCAGCCACGGTTTCGCGGTGGCGGCGCTGCGCGACTATCTCGACGAACAGAAGGTGCGGCACGACCTGAAGTACTGCGGCAGCCTGGAAGCCGCGGCGGCGCTGGCCGAGGGTGCGTGCGACGTGGCCGGCTTTCATGTGCCGATTGGGGCACTCGAACAGGATACCCTGCACCGCTTCGCCGCCTGGCTGCGGCCCGAGACGCATTGCCTGATCCATCTCGCCGTGCGCTCCCAGGGTCTCTTTGTGCGGCCCGGCAACCCGCTTGGCGTGGAAACGCTGGAAGACCTGGTCCGGCCGGACGTGCGATTCGTGAACCGGCAGGTCGGCTCGGGCACGCGGCTGCTGCTGGAGCTGATGCTGGCGCGGCGCGGTATCGACCCGAACCGGATCGAGGGCTTCAGCAATGGGGAGTTCACGCACGCGGCGGTGGCGGCCTATATCGGCAGCGGCATGGCCGATGTGGGCTTCGGCGTGGAGACGGCAGCGCGCCGCTTCGGGCTCGAATTCGTGCCCGTGCTCAAGGAGCGCTATTTCTTTGCGATCGGAAAGGCGGCGCTGCACAGTCCGGCGCTGGCTGGCGCGGTGTCGGCCATGCGCAGCGCGGCCTACCGTGAACGCGTCAACGCGCTGCCGGGCTACGACGGCGCGCTGACGGGAACCGTGCTGACCTTCGAAGAGGCGTTCCCGGGCATCCCGCTATAAGTCATAGGGGATGCCGGGAAGCGATCGGACCCGGCAGGACCGATCAGTAGGCCACGACGGACAGCGTCACGCCGGCCGGCAGGCGCACCTTGTCGCTGTAGACGCCATTGGTGGCCGTGCGCTTCAGCGGCAGCGTGCCGAGGCCCTGCAGGAAGGTCGGCACCGACGCCGGCAGCTTGCGCAGCGCGGCATTGGCGGTGGAGGCCGGGTCGATCTCCGGCAGCTCGAAGGTGCCGTCGGTCCAGCGCGGATAGCCGTAGCCGGTCGGCGCCTTGTCCGCCGGCATGCCGCTGCCGTTGGTCGCCGCCCAGCGCGTCAGCGCCAGGTTGAAGGACAGGCCCGGCTGGGCCGCCTGGATCGCCTGGTCGAGCACCGTCTTGGAGCCCACCACCTGGCGCGTCAGCAGATCCTTATAGAAGGGCAGCCCGAGCTGGCGGTCCAGGAAGCCGCCGAAGCTGCCGGAGACCGAGTAGCTCTCGCACGTGCCGCCGCCCGTGAAGGTCAGCAGCGGGCAGTTGAAGCCGCTGTAGCGGTAGAAGTCCGGGAAGCGCACATCGCGGATCGCGTTGTAGGTCGGGTCGATGCTGTAGCTGAGGAAGTCCTCCATCTGCATCGCCGTCATTTCCTCGAGCCAGTCGTCGTAGGCGTAGGCGGTGCCCATCTTCACGGCGCGGCGGTAGAAGTTCTGCATGTGCGTCCCTTCGTGCGCCATGGTCATCTTCATCGCCTTCATGCCGGTGGCGCCGCCCAGGGCCAGCGTCTCGCTGTCCAGGTACAGCGAAATCGACTCGTTGCTGCGCGAATCCGCGGTCTTCAGCAGGTTGTGCAGGCCCCAGAAGTAGCCCACGGTGCCGCCCGGGGCGCCGTTGCCGTCGAAATTCAGGATGACGATGTCGATCGGCTGGCCGGCGGGCAGCACGGTGTCCGGATGCGTGTTTGCGCCCCAGACCGCGCCGCCGATGCCCGTCAGCAGGTCATAGATCTTGCCCGTGCCGGCGAAGGCGGCGCCCAGGTCGTCGACGATGGTCGAGTCGATGCCGTTGACGACGTTGTACTGGGAGTCTTCCACCCAGACGTTGACGAGGGTGCCGTGGGTGGCGGTCATCTGCTTGCGCAGCGTGGCCGGGCGCGTGGAGCCGTCGGTGTGGTACCAGGACTTCGTCGAACCCACGCCCGGCACGGCGACGGCATGTGGCGCCGGCACGCCCAGCGTCTGGCGCAGCGGTTGCGCGGCGGCAACCTTCTCGGCCCAGCCGGTGCGGTTGAATTCGGCGATCTCGCGGCGGCGGGCTTCGGCCTCGGCGTCAGCGGTCAGGGCCTGGGGCGACAGGCGGGTCACCGTGGTGGCATCGAGCATGCTGGCGGAGAGCCCGGCCGGCATCAGCGCCAGGGTGTCCTTCACGTTGGTCAGCAGCAGCGAGATCGAGGTGCCGAGCAGGCCCGAGATCGAAAACTGCACGTCTTCGGAGGTGCCGCCGGCGTTGGTGTGGCCCCAGATGCCGGTGCCCGCGCCCGAGAAGGTGGCGCTGGTGGCGGCGCTGCATTGGACGCCGCTGCAGGCCTGGTCGAGGCCGGTCACCAGCAGCGGCTGCGTCGGGACTACGGGCGTGTTGGTGTCGCCGGCCTGCTGCTGCGTCGTGGTGGTAGTGGCGGCATTGTCACCGCCGCCGCCGCAGGCGGTGAGCGCAAGCGCCGCCAGGACGGTCAGCGCGGGGAGGCCGCGCGAAAACAGGGACAGATCAGAACCACGCACAGCAAGGCGACGCATCAGGACACTCCCAAGAAATAGGTGAGCCCCCGGCAGGGTGCCGGGGCGCGTCCTGTCTTAACGGCGGGCGTCACCCGTGCTTTAGGGATTTGTCAGAATTTGTCGCGTTCTGTCGATTTTGCTGCTTTGGGGTCAGATCTGGCGGATCAGTAGACCTCCGGCACGATCATCGAGTCCGGCACCGGCTGGCGCGTGTAGTCGGCATGGCGCTCGCGCTCGGGCAGCACGATGACCGGCTGCGACGGCTCCACGTACGGCATCTGCGTCAGCAGGTGGCGGATGCAGTTCAGCCGCGCGCGCTTCTTGTCCACGGCCTGCACGATCCACCACGGCGCCTCCGGAATATGGGTGCGCTCGAGCATGGTCTCCTTGGCCCGGGTGTAGTCTTCCCAGCGGCGGCGGGACTCCAGGTCCATCGGGCTCAGCTTCCACTGCTTGAGCGGATCGTGGATGCGGCTCAGGAAGCGCAGGTGCTGCTCCTCGTCCGAGATCGAGAACCAGTACTTGACGACCTGGATGCCCGAGCGCACGAGCATGCGCTCGAACTCCGGCACCGAGCGGAAGAACTCCTCGTACTGGTCGTCGGTACAGAAGCCCATCACGCGCTCCACGCCGGCGCGGTTGTACCAGCTGCGGTCGAACAGCACCATCTCGCCGGCGGCCGGCAGGTGCGACACATAGCGCTGGAAATACCACTGCGTGCGCTCGCGGTCGTTGGGCGCCGGCAGCGCGGCCACCCGGCACACGCGCGGGTTCAACCGCTGCGTGATGCGCTTGATCACCCCGCCCTTGCCGGCGGCGTCGCGGCCCTCGAACAGGATCACCACCTTGTGACCGGTGGCCACCACCCAGCTCTGGAGCTTCACCAGTTCGCCCTGCAGGCGGAACAGTTCGCGGAAGTACATGTGACGTTCCGCGCGCTCAGCGTCGCTGTCGGGCACGTCCGAAGTATCGCCAGGCCCGCCCGATTCGCGCGCCAGCAGGCTCTGGATCACCGAAGGATCCCGGTCCTCGAGCTCCAGTTCCAGTTCCTCGTCGTAGTAGTCCGCCACCTCGCGGTGGATGCGCCGGATCAGCGCTTCGTCGTTGTAATCCATGGCAAATCCTCCGTCATGTCCTGCATCGGCTATGGCGAAATATCGTACGCCTGACCCATGGCAATTGCATGAATGTGGGTGGTGCAGGTCACTCCGCCTGCTTCCGGAACGCCCATCGCCCGGCCAGCACCGAGAAGCTGCCCACCACCGCCACCAGCACCCAGAAGCCGTGCGGGTGGTCGGCCAGCGGAATGCCGCCCACGTTCATGCCGAAGAAGCCGGCCACGATGTTGATCGGCAGCGCCAGCACGGTCACCAGCGTCAGCGTGAACAGCGTGCGGTTGGTCTGCTCGTTGAGCTTGGCGGCGATTTCTTCCTGCAGCAGCTTGATCCGCTCCACCAGCGCGGCGAGGTCGTCGAGCACGAGCGAGAATTCCTCGGTCGACTCGCGCAGCGCCTGCAGGTCGGCCTCGCGCAGCCACGCCGGCGGGCGGTTCAGCAGCCGAAACAGCGCGCCGGGCTCGGGCGCCAGCAGGCGCTGCAGCCGCACCAGCCCGCGCCGCATGGCGCCCAGGTCGGCACGGTTGCCCTGCAGCCGCTGGGACAGCAGGCGGTCCTCGATCTGGTCCACACTGACCCCGGTTTCACGCACGATCTGTACCAGCACATCGGCCTGATCGCGCAACAGGTGCACGACGAGATCCAGCGGCGAGCGGAAGTCCTCGCCCCGGCGCACGGCGGCGCGCAGCTTGTCCACGGAGCGCAGCGGGCGTGCCCGGGCGGTCACCAGCAGGCGGTGGTCGGCGTTGGCCCAGAGGGTGGAGATGTCGGTCGAGGTCACCCCGAAGTTGTAGATCACGTCGTTGACCACGGCCAGCAGCGCGTCTTCCTGGCGCTCGATGCGCGTGGAGTGCGACCCCTGCCGCAGCGCCTCGAAGAAATCGTCGGGCAGGCCGAGGTGCATCTTCATCCAGCGCTCGCAGGCGCTGTGCGACAGGTTGAAATGCAGCCACAGGAACGGCCCGTCATGGGGACGCGCCTGGGAGGGATCGGCGTCCGCCGCATCCTGGCGCTGTAACCAGGCTACTGCCTCGGCGGATGGAATCTCGCGCGGCGGCTGCCCCGGCTCGAACAGGAACCCGTTGACGAGCCCCACCGGATCGGAACCATAGCCGGATTCGACAATGCCGGATTGCATGAAACCCCCTGTCCCTTCGTCGATGATCGACACGATGTGCGCCAGCGCGCGACGCTAGCACAACAGCGTGAAAAGTCGGTGACAGACCCCCCATCCCGCGCGAATCCGAACGCGCCGAATGCACTATAACTAACCCATCACCACAAAACCGGGCGCCCGACGCCCACCAGGAGGGGACATGTCGAGACAGATCAAGAACAAGGCCGAAGTCCGCGCGATGATCCGCGCCGAGCAGGAAATGCTCCCGGCCTGCAAGGGATGCTGCTTCGGCGACGTCTGCTGGAATGCGCCCGATGGCGACGGCTGCAACTGGAGCGTCTCGAAGATGGAAGGCGAGAGCGGCGCGGCCTGCAGCGAGGCGCTGGCGCCGAAGATCCGCGCGCTGCAGGCGCAGTTCAATATCGCCGAGGAATCGCCGCGTGGGTGAGGCCCGGCAGCCATAAAGCGCGCCCGGGGCATCTTTCGGAAAGCCACGTGAAATAAACCCGGGGCGCGCCTGTTTTGGTGTGGAATTGCGCGTACAGTGGGCCCATCCACTTTCCCGGAGGCGGCCATGGACACATCAC
This sequence comes from Cupriavidus sp. OV096, assembly GCF_900115455.1. NCBI lineage: Bacteria > Pseudomonadati > Pseudomonadota > Betaproteobacteria > Burkholderiales > Burkholderiaceae > Cupriavidus > Cupriavidus sp. OV096. The sequence continues at coordinate 48,144 of NZ_FOWM01000010.1, read as the reverse complement.
CGAGCGCCAGCTACAAAGGGTACGACATCTACCCGCTGGTCTACACACATGCCGCGACGCACGAATGGTACGAACGCCGCCCGGACCGCACCTACAGTGCCTCCGTGGTGATCTGCCGTGAAGGGACCGATCCGGTATCGGCCCTGGTCCGGGTCTTCCCGATGCTCGCCCGCCAGTGGGACAGCCTCGGCGGCGCACGCCGCGCGGCGGTACAGGCCGGCACTGAAATCATCGACGGGCAAGTGCCCGGGCAGTCAATCTCAGGGCTCTAGCCCTTCCCTCCCCCTTACGCTTAGTACCCGCCGCCTGCAAGGGGCGGCGAATCGGGCTACCCTGTCGGTCATCGCTTTTTTGCGCGCCGAACAGGATTGCCATGACCCAAGCCCAGCCCCTCCGCATCGACTTCGTTTCCGACATCGCCTGCCCCTGGTGCGCGATCGGCCTGTCCTCGCTCCAGGTCGCACTCTCCCGCCTGGGCGACGCCGTGGCGGCCGAGATCGTCGTCCATCCGTTCGAACTGAACCCGCAGATGGGGCCCGAGGGCGAGGACATCGTCGGCTACATCAGCAAGAAGTACGGCCGCACGCCAGCGCAGATCGCCGAGACCCAGACGATGATCCGCGCGCGCGGCGCCGAGGTGGGCTTCACCTTCGGCCCGCGCGAGTGGGTCTACAACACCTTCGACGCCCATCGCCTGCTCGAATGGGCGGGCCAGCAGGCGCCGGCCAAGCAGCTGGCGCTGAAGGAAGCCCTGCTGCGCGCCTATCACGGCGAGGGCAAGGACCCGAGCAGCCACGCCGTGCTGGTGGAAGCGGCACAGTCGGCCGGGCTCGACGTCGCCGCGGCACGCGCCGTGTTGGACAGCGACGACTTTGTCGAGGAAGTCCGCGCCGAGGAGCAGCAGTCCCAGGCCATGGGTATCACGTCCGTGCCGTCGATTATTTTCGACAACCGCTACCTCGTCACGGGCGGCCAGGCGCCCGAGGCATTCGAGCAGGCCATCCGGCAAATCCTTGCCGAGCGCGGCGAAGCGGCCTCCGCCTGATCTCCCTGTCCTCTTTAGGTACACGCTTATCGCGTTGGCGGTGTGACGCCAACGCGACACCCCTCTACGTCGCCCACACTTTCCCGTTCACATTTGCTAACTTTCACCCCCATTAAGTAGGGGCAGCCCTGCGCATGCATCATGCGACCAGGGCGCCGGGCCATGTCGATACATGACATTTGTCATGTACCTGTCATGAACCCAGCGACAAATACGAGCGGCACCGAAGAGTGACCGCCGGCAGTAACGGGAAGCTGTTCAACAAAAACGAAGGGGTCAAACCATGCAGGTCCTTACATCACGCCCTCGGCCGGGGCGCGACGGGCATCGCGCCACGTCTCGCCTATCGCGCCTAACGAGCCTATCCGCCGCCCTATCGGTCTGTGTTGCCGCCACCCTGCTGCTGGCCGCCTGCGGCGGCGGCGGTGACAGCGCGCCGCCCGCGAGTACGCCAGCCGGCGACACCCTCGGGTACACGCCGCTGTTCCCGGCAGGCACGCCGATGAACGAGCAGATCCAGTACCGTGAAGCCGACGGCACGCTGGTCACGATGATGGGCTCGCGCCCGACCGAGCGCCACGCGCGCGAGCGCGGCGAGGCGTGGGACGCCCCCGATGCGGGCCCGGGCCGCTACCTGACCTTCCCGACCTTCTACTTCCAGAACCGCACCTTCGGCCTGGAAATCCACGACCACGTGCCGGCCGGCATCTCGCGCGTGGACGTGTACCTGCGCGTCAACCAGGGCATCTTCGACGGCACCACGTTCAGCCTGTTCCGCAATATCCTGGACACCACCGTGCGCGACTACGGCTGGTCGCTGAACTACGGCTTCAACAATCCGAAACAGGGCGGCCTGCCGATCTGTAGCGAGGGCCAGCCGAAGGAGGACTGCATGATGTCCTTCGACTCGAACTGGCGGACCGATCCGCACAGCCCGCTCAAGATCGGCGACAAGGTCGAACTGGCGCCGGCGCCGCGCCTCAAGCGCGACCCGGTGGTGGACGGCGGCGGCAGCCGCTACTACTCGTTCGAGCAGCTCTACGTGGTGGGCGTGGGCATGCGCCCGTGGTACGGCATCGCCCCGAACCTCGACTCGGAACCGCTGCCCGAAGAGACGCTGCTCGGCGGCCAGGCCAGCATCTCGTACAACTACTCCGAGGAGCCGATGCGCGTGTTCCAGCAGATGGCGAACAACATCGGCATCGTCAACACGCAGCGTTTCGTGGAAGGCCGCCGGCTGTTCCACACCTCGTTCCTCGACGGCAAGCACTCGGAGCACGACGCCGACAACCCGGTCTTCACGGCCCACATCGGCCAGCTCGGCCCGCGCTACAACCAGCCGCGCTGTATCGAGTGCCATACCAACAACGGCCGCAGCGTGGCCGCCGGCATCGGGGCGAAGCTCGACACCATGTCGATGCTGACCAACGGCGCCGATGGCCGCGCCGACCCGGCCTACGGCTACAACGTGCAGCAGCACGCCCAGGACCCGACGGCGACGCCGTTCGACGTCACGCTCCAGGCGCTCGACAAAACCGTGCGCACGCTGCCTGACGGCGAGCGCGTGGAACTGGTGAAGCCGGTGTTCGCCTTCAAGGGTCCCACGCCCGCGCAGTTCTCCGCGCGCCAGGCGCCGCAGGTGATCGGCATGGGCCTGATCGAGGCGCTGCCCGAGGCCACCATCCTGGCCCAGGCCGACCCGAACGACGCCAACGGCGACGGCGTGCGCGGCATCCCGAACTGGATCGTCGATCCGGAAACCGGCAAGACGCACCTCGGCCGCTTTGGCTGGAAGGCGTCGAAGGCCAGCCTGCGCCATCAGGTGGGCGATGCGCTGATCAAGGACATGGGCGTGACCTCGCCGACGTTCCCGACGCGCGGCTGCCAGCGCGGCGCGCCGGACTGCCGCACCACCTCGGCGGCCACCTCGGTCTCCGAGGGCGAACTGCAACGGCTCACGCACTACCTGTCGCTGATCGGCGTGCCGGCCCAGCGCAGCCTGCGCAGCGGCTTCCCGGACGGCATCCGCGTGTCGCCCGAGCATGACGTGGACCCGCCCCTGATCGCACGCGGCGCCGCGCTGTTCAACCAGGTCCGCTGCGTGGCCTGCCACACGGCGACGATGAAGACCGGCAACACGCACCCGTTCGCCGAGCTGCGCAACCAGACCATCCACCCGTACTCGGACCTGCTGCTGCACGACATGGGCCCGAACCTGGCCGACTCGCTGCGGGAAGCCAACGCCGCGCCGAACCTGTGGCGTACCGCGCCGCTGTGGGGCGTTGGCTCGCTGCGCTTCGTACAGGGCGGCGACGCGAACGTGCGCCTGCTGCACGACGGCCGCGCGCGCTCGATGCTGGAAGCCATCCTCTGGCACGGCGGCGAGGCCGACAGCAGCCGCACGCAGTTCGAAGCGCTGCCCAAGGCCGACCGCGACGCGGTGGTCGCGTTCCTGCAGTCGCTGTGATGTCGATGTAGTACCAAGCGTTGAAAAGAAAACCGGGGCCTTGTGCCCCGGTTTTTGCTTTCCTCCAAGCCAGTCTGGCTAATCCGTCTGCCGCGCCGGCACCGTGAACTGGACCACCGCCCCGCGCGGGGTGTTGGGGCTGGCCCAGAGCCGGCCGCCGTGTCCGTCGATGATCGACCGGCAGATCGACAACCCCATCCCCAGCCCGGTTTCCTTGGTGGTGTAGAACGGGGCGAACACGCGCTCGACGCTGTCGGCGCTGTCGGCGCTGTCGGCGCCGAAACCGGGCCCCGAGTCGCACACGGCCACGCTCACGCAGCCGTCCTCGGCGGGCGCGGTGCGGATCACCAGGTGCCGGCCGCCATCGCTGACGCCGCCCATCGCCTCCAGCGCATTGACGATCAGGTTGAGCAGCACTTGTTGCAGTTCGACACGATCTCCCTCGATGTGCGGCAAGCCGTCCGCCAGCGCCGTCTCCACCGTGGCAAGGCCCTTGGCGGCTTCGCCACGGGTCAGCTCCACCACCTCGCGGATCGCCGCGTTCATGTCGACCGGCTCCTTGCGGGGCGGCGATTTCTTGATCAACTGGCGGATGCGCCCGAGCACATCGCCCGCCCGGTTGGCGTCCTTGACGATGCGGGTCAGCGCCTCCCCCACCTCGTCGACATTGGGCGGCCGGCCCCCCAGCCAGCGCAGCGCGGCCTGCGCGTTGGTCACCGTCGCCGCAATCGGCTGGTTCACCTCGTGCGCGATCGACGCCGCCAGCTGCCCCATGGTCGCCACCCGGTTGGCGTGCGCCAGCTCGGTCTGCACCTCGCGGTAGCGCCGCTCGCCCTCGCGCACGCGCTCCTCGGCCTGCTTGCGCTCGGTCAGGTCGAGCACGAACGCCACGCCCTCCTGCCGGCCGTCGCCGAACGAGGCCAGGCCGACGATGACCGGCACCCGCGTGCCATCCTTGCGGATGTATTCCTTCTCGAACGGCGTGGCGTGCCCGGAGCGCTCGCTCTCGGCCAGCGCCAGCTCGCTCTCCGCGCGGATCTCCGGCGGGGTCAGGTCGCGCCAGCGCACCCGGCCGGAGATCAGATCCTCGCGCGCGTAGCCCACCATGCGCAGGAAGGCGTCATTGGCTTCCAGCACCTCGCCGGCCACGTTCCAGACGATGATGCCGATGATATTGGCCTCCACCAGCCGCCGGATCTTGGCCTCCCGCTCGGCCACGTCGCGGTACAGCCGGGCGTTCTCCAGCGAGATGGCGGCCTGCGACGCCACCAGCTTCAGCACCGCGATCCGCGTCGGACTGAACGCGCGCGCGGTGAGATTGTTCTCCAGATAGAGCGCGCCGGTCAGCCGCGCCTGGTTCATCAGCGGCAGGCACAGGATCGAGCGGGCGCGATGCTGGCGCACATAGGGGTCGGTGGCGAACGGCGAGTCGGCCGACGCATCGTCCAGCACCACGCTCTCCCGCGTGCGCAGCACGTGGAACAGCAGCGACTCGGGCAGCATTTCCGCGCTGACCGGGACGTCGCGCAACTGGAGCTGGGGCGCGTCCGTGCCAGTGGTGGCTTCCGCCGCCACCCGGTGCGCACCCGCGCCGGACAGCACCAGCAGGCCGCGTTCGGCGCCGGCCTGCTCGATGGCCGTGCGCATGACCATGTCGATCAGGTTTTCCAGCACGATGTCGCCCGAGGCGGCCTGAGACACCTTGAGAACCGTCGCCAGGTCGAGATGCTCCACCGGCGTGGCGATGGTGGTCGTCGGGCCCGGCGCGGGATCTTCGGTGCGCAGATACGGATACTCGGCCTCCAACTGCCGCACCTTGCCGTCGGCGCCCCAGCGCAGGTAGCCATAGCGCGCGTCATGCAGGTAGATCCGGGCGATCCTCTCCAGCCCGCGCGCCGCGTAGAAGCGCGCGGCCAGTTCGTTGGCGAGCGCCTCGATGTGCACGAAGCCGCTCGCCTGCGCCGCGTCGATGGCCCGCTCGTAGCCATGCTCGGCGTCCACCAGACGGCCTTCAAGCCGGGCGATCTCGGCGCCGACCAGCGTCGCGCGGTCCGCGAAGTTCTCCGGGCAGTGCTCGGCCCAGTGCGCGAGCTGCCCGTGATGTGCGGCCAGCGCGTCAAGATGCGGCTGGCGGCCGTCGGCCGGCGCGCTGTCACAGGTGGCGGCCTCGGCCAGCGCGGCGTAGAAGTGGTATTCCGCCTCCTCGAAGAATGAGGACGAGGTCGAGAGCAGCACCTGCGCACGCGCGGCCGCGGCCATGGCGGTGACGTAGTCGCCGCACAGGTAGCGCGACTGGAGCTTCCGGGTCCAGTACCAGCACTCGGCCAACACAAGGTCCGGGCTGGCCGCCAGATGCTGTTCGACGCGCGCCTCGTCGAATGGATCGCCGTCCAGGCTGCCGAAGACCGGCGTCAGGCCGCGCAGCATCCGCACCAGCGCCAGTTGCGTGCCGATAAAGTCGGTCACCAGCCCGAAGCGCACCTTTTCGGCGTAGGCCAGCCCGCGCTCGGCCTCCGCCTGCACCTCGGCCAGCGGCTCGCCCGCGAACAGCATGTCCGAGTTGCGGGCGTTGCCCGCGAAGGCGCCGTACGGCAGGTCGCCGATCCGGTTCGCCGCCGCAAACGCGCGGCGCAGCATCGGCTCGCACTCGCGCACCGGCCGCAGCCAGCGCATGACGAAGATCGAGAAACAGAGGAAGGTCTTGGCCTCGAAGCGCGTGAGGCCGCGCCGGTCCACCAGTTCGCAGCCCAGCTGGCCGAAGCGGAAGCCGGCCTGATAGTCGCCAAAACGCCGCCCGGCCACCCGGCCGACATTGGCGTAGAGCACGCAGGACGCATCGCAGTTACCCCGCTCGATGCTGAGGCTGACTGCCTTGCAGATGGTCAGGCCGGCCAGGTTGGCATCGGTCTGCACGGCCGGCGCGAACAGCTTGCTCAGCGCCTCCACGGTGCCCAGCGACGCCGCGTCGTCCATCAGCGGCAGGTCGATCAGGTCCTCGATGGCGCGGTCCCCGAGGTGGGTCCAGATCTCGTCGTACTCGCGTCGGACCGCGTCGTCGTCCGGGTGGGGCGTCCATTCGATGCCGACCTGCCGCAGGTACTCCAGGCACACCGCCACCGCGCGGTCGCTCTGGTCGAGCACGAGGCAGATGTCCATCTGGAGGCAGGCGATCAGGGCCTTCTCGACTGTGGTGGTGGCGCGCGCCGTCAGCGCGCCCAGGCGCGCGTCCGCGATATCCAGCTGGCCAGTCAGGAACTCGCATTCCACCCGGTGCTGCTCCAGCGCGAAGCGCAGCGCATGCCGATTCGCCCAGCCCCCGTCGCCCAGCAGCTCCGCGCCGGTGCTCAGGTAAGCCAGCGCCGAGGCATAGGCCGTGGAGGCCTTGGCGCGCTGCCCGGCCATCAGGTTCAGTTCCGCCAGACGCTCGCGTTCGGCCGGCTCGGTGATCAGCGCCGCGCCGCGATTGAGCTGGCCGGCGATTTCGAAGATGGCCTCGTCGAGCATCTCCGGCGGCGTCTGCGCCGCCAGCATCCGGCCCACGCGCAGGTGGGCGGCGGGGCGCGACGCTTCCGGCGTCAGCAGGTAGGCGGCCTCGTGCACGCGGTCATGCGCGAAGGCATAGGCGCCGTCGGCGCGTTCGACCAGTTCCTGGCGGAAGGCCTCCCACAGCGCCGCGTGGACCTGCGCCTCCGGCACGCCCAGCACGGTGGTCAAGGTCGTCATCTCGGCCACGTTGCCGAGGCAGGCCAGCTGCTGCAACGCCTGCTGGGTCTCGGCCGGCAAGCGGGCCAGCTTGCCGACCATCAGGTCCACCACGTTGTCGGTGTAGCCCTTGGCGTGGATGCGGTCGGGGTCCCAGGTCCACTGCCGCGCGTCGTGGTCGAAGGTCAGCAGGTTCTCCTCGACCAGTGCCTGCAGGAACTGGATCACGAAGAACGGGTTGCCGGCGGTCTTGTCCTCCACCAGCTCTGCCAGCGGGGCGATGCGCGCCCGCTCGCAATGGAGCGAATCGGCAAACAGCTGCTCGATGTGGGCGCGGCTCAGCGGCGCCAGCTTGATGTCCTCGACCTTGACCCCGGCATTGCGGATGGCCAGCAGCTTGCCGGTCAGCGGATGGGTGGCATCGACCTCGTTGTCCCGGTAGGCGCCCACCAGCATCAGGTGGCGCAGGTCGGAGCGGACCAGCACGTCCTCGATCAGGTCGAGCGTGGCGGCGTCCAGCCACTGGAGGTCATCGAGAAACAGCGCCAGCGGATGCTCCGGCTGGGCAAACACGCCGATAAAGCGCCGGAACACCAGCAGGAAGCGTTGCTGGGCCTGCTGCGGCTCCATGTCCGGCACCGGTTCCGGCTCGCCGATGATCAGCTTCAGCTCGGGAATCAGGTCCGTCACCAGCCGCGCGTTGGACTCCAGCGCCTCCAGCAGTGCGCCGCGCCAGCGCGCCAGTTCGGCATCGGGCTTGCCGAGCAGCGTGCGGACCAGGCTCTGGAACGCCTGCACCAGCGTCGAGTACGGGATATCGCGCTTGTACTGGTCGAACTTGCCGGCGGCGAACAGCCCGCGCGGCGGCACCAGCACCCGGTGCAACTCGTTGACCACCGAGGACTTGCCGATGCCCGAGTAACCGGACACCAGTACCAGTTCCGGCGTGCTCGTCCGGATGATGCGCGAGAAGGCCGAGAGCATGGTATCGACCTCATGCTCGCGCCCGTACAGCTTCTCGGGGATCATCAGGCGGTCGCGCGTGCCGTGTTCGTCGAGCGGAAAATCCTCGATGCGGCGCTGGCGCTCCCAGTCTTCCAGGCAGCGCCGCAGGTCGTGCTCGACCCCGGCGGCGGTCTGGTAGCGCTCCTCGGCCGTCTTGGCGAGCAGCTTCATGACGATGCGGGACAGCGCGGCCGGCACGGTGTCCACGCGCAGCCGGGGCGACTGCGGCATCCGGGCGATATGGCAGTGCACCCACTCCATGGCGTCCGTCGCCGCGAACGGCAGCGCGCCGGTCAGCATTTCGTAGAGGGTGATGCCGAAGGCGTAGAGGTCGCAGCGCGAGTCGATCGACCGGTTCATCCGCCCGGTCTGCTCGGGCGCCATATAGGCCAGCGTGCCGGCGATGGTCTCGGGCGGCTCCGGGGCCTGGCGCTCGCGCGGCAGGCGCGAGGCGAGGCCGAAGCCGGTCAGCCGGGCCTGGCCGTCGGCGCAGTTCACGAGGATATGGGTGGGCTTGAGGTCCTTGTGGACCAGGCCGCGCTGGTGCAGCTTGCAGAGCGCCAGCGCGATGCTGGTGGCGTGGCGCAGGAAGGTGCCGGTTTCCATCGGCGTGCCCAGCATCGTCGAGAGCGGCTCGCCGCCCGGATCGTCGAGCATCAGCACGGTTCGTCCGCCGTCGCGCGACAACTCCAGCGGGCGCAGGGCCCAGGCGTCGTCCAGTTCGTCCCGGAGGGCGAACTCGTGCGCGAGGCGGTCGAGCGTGGCGGGCAAAGGGTGTTCCGCGGCCGGGCGTGCCAGCAGCACGGCATGGCCGTCGCCCTCGCCCGGAAGCCGGTCTCGGCAGAACACGCGTTCGCCGTCGTCCCACAGGACGTGCAATCTGTTACCCATTGGTGCCGAGACCCGATATTGATCTGCGTCAGCATATACCAAGGCGAACGCGCCGCCATGAAACGTGCGTGATCGGGCACAGCAAGGTCAATGGGCATAAGTTGGGGAGCGGGGCCCGCAGTCGCCTGATATGACTTATTCGGCGCTTTTTCTTCAGGCCGCCATCCGCTCCGGCACGGCTTCGCTTTCGGCCACCTGAAGCAGGTCGAGCGCGCGGATCTGGTCGGTCATGAAATCGACGAACGCCCGGATGCGCGTGGGCAGGTGCTGGCGGCACAGGTAGCTGATGTAGTGGCCGCGGTCGCTCGGCACATGTTGGCGCAGGGCCATGACCAGTTCCCCGCGCGCGAGGTAGTCCTTCACCTGGTGCGCCGGCATCTGGGCGATGCCCCGGCCATCGCGCACGGCCTGGAGCACGAGGTCGGCGTCGTTGAAGGTCAGCCGGGCAGTCGGCAGCACCTTGCGCAGCTGGCCGTCCACCTTGAATTCCCACTCGGCCACCCGCCCGCTGGTGAAGCGCTGGTTGATGCAGTCGTGCTCGCCCAGTTCGTCCAGCGTGGCTGGCAGGCCCCGCTTCTGGACATAGGCCGGCGCGGCGCAGACCACCATCTGCATCGGAATGAGCTGTTTGGCGATGATGCTGGAGTCGTCGATATAGCCGTCGCGGAACGCCACGTCGACCTGATCGGCGGCGAAATTGGCGGGCCGGTCATCGAGCAGCAGTTCCACCGAGATGTCCGGGTAGGCCTCGGAGAACTTGAGCAGCAGCGGCGCCACCACATTGCGGCCGAAGCCCACGGTGGAGCAGACGCGCAGCATGCCCTGCGGCGGGCCGTTGCGCAGGTCCAGCATGTCGTTCATGGCGCCGACGATCTGGGTCACGCCGAGGTTGCAGTTCTCGAAGAAGCGCTCGCCCTCGCGGGTCAGGTTCGTGGTACGCGTGGTGCGGAGGAACAGGCGGGTACTTAGCTGCTCTTCCAGTTTCTGCACACTCCGGGAAACCGCCGAACGGCCGATGCCCAGTCGCTCCCCGGCGCGCACGAAGCTGCCCTCCGTGGCCACCGCCATGAACGCGATGATGCCGGCGTAGCTGGTGGAGAAGCAGCTGGACAGCGCGTCGGCGCGATTGGGCGTGCCCACACGAAAACCACACTGAGATGACACCGTCTGATGCATTTGATGGCCCCCCTATCAAGCGTGCCGGCAGTCTGCGGAGTGCACTGCGCACTTCGCACCGGCCATGACAGAAGGTTACGTGCCGGGGGGCCGTAAAACTATTCTGCACAGGGGTAGCGGGAGGTCCTACCTAGGATGCGCGAAGTCATACTGGGGTATTACCTGAGGGCCGCCAGGCGACGCGTAATACGTTTGTATAATGCTCCGCCGCAGGCATGCGCGCTACGCTGGAAACGTCTACACATTCACGCGATAGGTGCACGCCTGTCGCGTGCCATATCCATCCCCAAGGGTCGAGGTCGGTCTTTTGCCTTCTGATCAGATAGTGTCGATTGTCGACGATGAAGAGGCCGTTCGCCTCGCGACGGAGAGCCTGGTGCGCTCGTTCGGCAGGCAGACACGCCTGTTTGCCTCGGCGGAGGAGTTCCTGCAATCGGGCCTGCTCGCCGTCACCGCCTGCCTGATCTCCGACGTGATGATGCCCGGCATGTCCGGTGTGGCGATGCATGAACGCATCCTGTCGCTCGGCTATACGCCGCCGACGATCTTCATCACTGCGTTCCCCACCGCAGACCTCAAGGCCCGCGCGGCCGAGAACGGCGCGCTGGCCGTGCTCGACAAGCCGGTGGACCCCGACGCCATCGCCCACTGGCTCAGCGTGGCGCTGGACCTGCCATCGTAGATCGACGAATGCCGGAAGGTGGCGTCCGCTCAGGCCGGCTTGCGCGGCTGCGGCTGGACGCCCAGTGACTCGGCCTTGCGGACCAGATCGGCCACCGAGCGCGCGGCCATCTTCTTCATGACCCGGCCACGGTGGATCTTCACGGTGACTTCCGTGAGATCCATCTCATAGGCGATCTGCTTGTTCATCAGGCCGGCCACCACGAACACCAGCACCTCGCGCTCGCGCGGGGTCAGCGATTCGTAGGCCGTGCGCAGACCCGCCACCGACTGCTCGGCGGCCAGCCGCTCGCCGTCACGGGCCAGGGCGTTGGCCACTGCGTCCAGCATGTCCTGGTCGCGGAACGGCTTGGCGAAGAAATCGACCGCGCCGGCCTTCATCGCCTTCACCGTCATCGCAATATCGCCATAACCGGTCATGAACACGATCGGCATGCGCACGCCACTCTTGGCAATCTGCTCCTGGAACGCGAGGCCGCTCTCGCCGCGCAGGCGGACATCGAGAATCAGGCAGCTCGGCGCATCATGCTTGGGAAACGCCAGGAATTCCTGCGACGACTCGAAAGTCTCCACGCGCAGGCCGGTGGAGCGCAGCAGGCCGCTCAGGGCGAGCCGGACCGCCTCGTCGTCATCGACCACGTAGACCACTCGCTCCTTGCTGTCCTGCGGGCTTTTGGCCAACGTCGTTTGCGACCACGAACTCATCTCGCCTCCTGGGGGGTTACTGCGTCGATCACCTTCGCTATTGTGGCTATTGTAGGTGATTTACTATGTGCAGGCGCTGCCGCACCACCGCCGGGCGCGGACACGAAAAAGGCCCCGTTCCGGGGCCTTTCCCTACCGCCTTCGTGACGAATTTGTCACGCTTGCGGAACCTGGATTCAGGCGAAGTTCTGCGACGCGAAGTCCCAGTTCACCACGTTCCAGAATGCCTCCACGTACTTCGGACGGGCATTGCGGTAGTCGATGTAGTAGGCGTGTTCCCACACGTCGCAGGTCAGCAGCGGCTTGGCGTCGGTGGTCAGCGGCGTGGCGGCGTTGGAGGTGGAGACCAGGTCCAGCGAACCGTCGGTCTTCTTCACCAGCCAGGCCCAGCCGGAGCCGAACGTGCCCACGGCGGTCTTGGTGAACTCTTCCTTAAACTTGTCGAACGAGCCCCACTTGGCGTTGATGGCATCTGCCAGCGCGCCGGTCGGCTGGCCGCCGCCGTTGGGCTTCATCGAATCCCAGTAGAACGTGTGGTTCCACACCTGGGCGGCGTTGTTGAAGATGCCGCCCGACGACTTCTTGACGATGGCTTCCAGCGTGTCGTTCTCGAACTCGGTACCCTTGATCAGGTTGTTCAGGTTCGTGACGTAGGTCTGGTGGTGCTTGTCATGATGGAACTCCAGGGTCTCCTTGGAGACGTGCGGAGCCAGGGCATCATGCGCGTAGGGGAGCGGGGGGAGCTTGTGTTCCATTGTTCTGTCTCTTGGTTTGGGGTGGGGAGTTGCCGATTGTAGGTGACTTGCCAGACCCGCGCAAACGCGGGCGGAATGCCCCCTGGACTCATGTTAGTTTGCGCGGAAGACAATGTCGGGTCGATTGAGAATCAGTCCCATCACGGCTTCAGAACGACTTCAGAACGACTTCAGAACGACTTCAGAACGCCGCCAGCTTGGCCTGCACCCCGGCGATTTCCAGGTCCGCCACGCCATCGGCCAGATGCGCCTCCACCACGCTGCCCGCGCGCAATTCGGCCGGCGAGCGCAGCGCCTTGCCACGCTGATCCAGCAGTACCGCATAGCCGCGTTCCAGCGTGCGCTGCGGCGCCAGCAATTCCAGCGCGCCGGCCACGCGGCCCAGCCGCTGGCTTTCGCGCTCGTGGCGGCGCACGGCGGCGGCGTCCAGGCGCGCGGCCAGCCGGCCCAAATCGGCCTGTGCGGCCGCCACGTCGGGGCGGCACGCGCGCCAGCGCATCGCCAATACGTCCTGCCGGTGGCGCTGCGCGGACACCGTATCGCGCAGGGCTGCACGCAAGTGCCGGGCCAGATTGTCGACCCGCGCGCGCCGCTCCTGCAGTTGCGCCTGCGGGCTGCGCAGCCGCCGCGCCAGCCATTCCAGGTGCTGCGCGCGGCGTTCCATCTGCCGGTCCAGGCTTTGCGCCAGCGCATCGCGCGCGCGGCGAACCGCCTGCAGCAGATGCGCGCGGTCCGCGCTGACCAGTTCCGCCGCGCCCGTGGGCGTGGGGGCGCGCACATCGGCGACGAAATCGGCAATCGTGAAATCGGTCTCGTGGCCCACGCCGGACACCACCGGCACGGCGCTGCGCGCAATCGCGTGCGCCACCACTTCCTCGTTGAACGACCAGAGATCCTCGATGCTGCCGCCGCCCCGGCACAGGATCAGCACGTCGCATTCGCGCCGCGCACTGGCGATATCGAGCATGGCGGCGATCTTCTCGGCCGCGCCGGCGCCCTGCACTGGCACTGGATAGACGATGACCGGCACATGTGGCGCGCGCCGCTGGAGCGTAGTCAGCACGTCGCGCATCGCTGCCGCCTGTAGCGACGTCACCACGCCAATCGTGCGGGCGTGGCTCGGAATTGGTCGTTTGCGTTCGGGAGCGAACAGACCGGCCTGGGCAAGTTTTTCCTTGAGGCGCAGGAAAGCCTCGTAAAGATTGCCCATGCCGGCGCGGCGCATGGCCTCCACGCCCAGTTGCAGCTCGCCGCGCGCCTCGTACATCGACACCAGCGCGCGCACTTCCACCGCCTCGCCTTCGCGCGGGGCGAAATCCACGTGCTGGTTGCGCCCCCGGAACATCACGCAGCGGATCTGCGCGCGGGCGTCCTTGAGCGAGAAATACCAGTGACCGCTCGCCGCGCGCGTGAAGTTCGAGATTTCTCCGCGCACCCAGGCCAGCGGGAAGCTGCGCTCGAGCACGCCGGCAATCGCATGGTTCAGCTCACTGACGGGAATGACCTCCCGGGTCCGCGCGGACACGGCGGGCATCGCGGGCGGCAGGTTGCGCGGAACATTCTCAAAGTCGGGCATGGCGCACGGCCGCACAGGCGGCGTGGAATGGACATGTCCACAGCATACCCGCTGTGTCAAGTGGTACACCCCGGGCCGCGCCGATCGCTCGGATTGCCGCATCCATCCGTACAACCCTTTGATTCTTATGAGGAATCGGGTCGGACCAAAAAACAGGCAATGTAAGAGAAAACCTTACGCGTCAACCACTTACGGCCAGCGGCCGCATCTTGTTCACAAAGTTATCCACAGAAGTTCTGGATAATCGATTTGTCAAGCGTTTTGCCTGTGGAGAACTTCCGCCGATGCGCGGCGCTTGCGCTACAGCAACGGCTGGCGAGTTGCGATGTCGATCCCCGCTCACCGGGCACCGCAGTGCACCAAAAGTGCCTGATTTTTCAGCAATCGAACGGAAGTCCATATCGATCAATGACTTAACCCGCTTGTCCGGCGCTTATCCACAAGCGGTCCACAGTACTGTCCTGCTTTCATGTGGAAAGCGGTCGACTTTTTCCGGACAGGCGGCGCGAAGGGCCCCTTCGGCCACCTTCCTGCGCCCTTTCGCTCCCTTTGGCTCATTTGCCCGTTTTTTAGGCAGGGCACGGTTCCCCGTTATGGATCAACGGCTTAGGCGGCTTCTCAGAACGCTGTCCACAGCGGGTCCACAGTCCTGTCCCGCGCCACTGTGGACAGCGCTGGCGGTCGGACTCCGGCACCTGCGCCGCCAGGCCGCATCGCGCACCCGCCGCGTTTGCCTGTTTTTTGGGCAACGCCATGGACACCCTTTCCAATCAAGGGCTTAGCCCGCTTTTCAGGCAGCTTTCCACAACCCGTCCACAGCACTGTCCCGCACCAATGTGGAAAGCCGCACAGACAGCCACGCAGACAGCCACACGAGCCGCCCGGGCCGGGCCGATGCGCGCCTGAGACAGCACGCGCGCGAGTGTCTTGCCGCGCGCCGAGGGGCGGGTTAGAGTGGCGCCTGCATTTTTCGAGCATTGCCGCGGCGCGCCGGGTCCATCGGTGCGCAACAAAGGCTGCCGCGCATTGGCGGTACCGCACCGGTACCTCGCTGTCCGTTTCGGGTCTGTTGGTTCTGTAGATTTCGGGGGTCCACGTGTTTTCCATCATTCAAGCGGCCGGCTGGCCGATCTGGCCACTGCTGCTCGCCTCGATCATTGCCCTCGCGCTGATCGTCGAACGTTTCCTCACCCTCAAGCGCAGCAAGGTGCTGCCGGCCCGTCTGTACGAGGAGGCCCTGTCGGCCGCCCAGCAGCGCAAGGCCACGCCCGAGGTGGTGAACAATCTCGAGAAGAATTCCCCGCTGGGCCGCGTGCTGGCCGCCGGCCTGCGCCATGTGGTGCTGCAGCCGCATACCTCGCGTGACGCCGCCAAGGATGTCGTCGAGGAAGCCGGCCGCGTCGTGGCGCATGAGCTGGAGCGCTACCTGAACGCGCTCGGCACGATTGCCTCGGTGGCCCCGCTGATGGGCCTGCTCGGTACCGTGATCGGCATGATCGAGATCTTCGGCAGCCAGGGCGGCACCGGCGCCAACCCAGAACAACTGGCGCACGGCATCTCGGTGGCGCTGTACAACACGGCTTTCGGCCTGATCGTGGCCATTCCGGCGCTGATCTTCTGGCGCTACTTCCGCCGCCGCGTGGACGACTACGTGGCCGAACTCGAATTCCGCGCCACCACGTTCCTCGACGCGATCCTGCCCCAGCGGCGGGCCTGAGCCGCGGGGACGCGCCATGCATTTCCGTTCCCGCCAGCGGCGCGAGGAGCCCGAGATCAACCTGATCCCGCTCATCGACGTCCTGCTCGTGATCCTGATCTTCCTGATGATCACGACCACCTATTCGCGCTACACCGAGCTGCAGATCCAGCTGCCGACCGCTGACGCCGAGCGCGCCCAGCAGCGGCCGAGCGAGATCGTCGTGTCGGTCTCGGCCCGTGGCGTCTACTCGGTCAACAAGCAGGTGCTCGAACAGAAGGACGTGACGAGCCTCGCCGATCAGCTACGCAACGCAGCCGGCCCCCTCGGCAATGGCCCGCCGCCCGTGGTCATCGTCAATGCCGATGCCCAGGCGAGCCATCAGGCCGTCATCAATGTGATGGAGGCCGCACGTGTGGCCGGCCTGTCGCGCCTGACCTTCGCCACGCAGAGCACGCAGCAACGCTGACCTGCCCCGGTATACCCGGCGGCCCACGCCCAAAGGGCGCCGGGCCGCTGGTGTACCATCCGCACCGGGCTTGCGGCGTGCGCCGCGCAATGCCCATAATGTCTGCATGCCGATCGATGGCGCGCCAGCCGGTGCGCCATCGCCGATTTCCGTCCGCCCTATCGTCGCCTCCGCCGCCCGCATGCCCGCTCCCCGACACGCCGTAGCCGACTTCGTCACCGCCCAGTGGCAGCGCCGCGGCTGGTTCGCGCGGCTGATGTGGCCGGCCTCGCTGCTGTTCGGCCTGATCGCCCGGGTGCGCCGGCACGGCTATCTCAACGGCTGGTTCAAATCCACCCGACTGCCGATGCCGGTGATCGTGGTCGGCAATGTCACCGTGGGCGGCACCGGCAAGACACCGGCCGTGATCGCGCTGGCGCGCGCGCTGACCGAAGCGGGGCTGCGGCCCGGCGTGGTCTCGCGCGGCTATGGCGTGTCGCTGAAGCATCCGCGCCGCGTGAAACCCACCTCGCAGGCCAGCCAGGTGGGCGACGAACCGCTGCTGATCGCGCGCGCCACCGACGTGCCGGTCTGGGTCTATCCGGACCGCGCGCTGTGCGCGCAGACCATGCTGGTGTCCCACCCCGGCGTGAACGTGCTGCTGCTCGACGATGGCCTGCAGCACTACAAGCTCGAGCGCGACTTCGAGATCGTGATGTTCGACACCCGCATGGGCGGCAACGGCATGCTGCTGCCGGCCGGCCCGCTGCGCGAACCGCTGACCCGTCCGCGCGACGCCACGCTGATCAACGACCCGCACTTCCGCGCCACGCCCGACAAACCCGATGTCTACGGCATGCGCCTGGAACTCGACGACGCGTGGCAACTGAACGACCCGACCATGGTGCGCCCGCTCTCCACCTTCGCGGGGCGGCGCGTGCTGGCCGCGGCAGGCATCGGCAATCCGGAACGGTTCTTCGCCAGCCTGCGCGGCGCCGGCCTCCAGCCCGCCACGCTGCCGCTGCCGGACCACTACGACTTTGCCGAGGACCCGTTCGCGGACCACCCGGCGGCGCTCGATGCCGACGTCATCCTGATCACCGAAAAGGATGCCGTAAAATGCGACCGCTTCGACGACCCGCGCATCTGGGTCGTCCCCACCACGCCCGTGATCGACGCGGGCCTGATCGACAAAATCCGCCGCGCCGTGCAGGCGCGCAACCCGGCCATCGCCACGCCCGTCACCGTGGGGCAAGCCGCCCCCGCAGCAAACGGGGCGACGACCGGGCTCGACAAGGAATCCCACGATGGACAACCGGCTGCTTGAAATCCTCGTCTGCCCGCTCTGCAAGGCCAAGCTCGAATACGACCGCGCCGCGCAGGAACTGATCTGCCACGCGGACAAGCTGGCCTACCCCATCCGCGATGGCATTCCGGTCATGCTGGCCGATGAAGCGCGCCAGACCGTGCCGGGCCGCGTGGTGCCCGTGGAGCCGTCCGCCCCGGCCGCCGGCAACTGAGTTTTCCCGCGATGCGTACTCCCGCCTTCACCGTCGTGATTCCGGCCCGGCTCGCCTCGACGCGCCTGCCGAACAAGCCGCTTGCCGATATTGGCGGGCACCCGATGATCGTGCGCGTGGCCGAACGCGCCCACGCCTCGTCCGCGCGCCGTACCGTGGTGGCCACCGATGCCGCCGCCGTGGCCGAAGCCTGTGCCGCGCACGGTGTGGAGGCGGTGATCACGCGCGCCGACCATCCGTCCGGCACCGACCGCCTCGCCGAAGTGGCCACCCTGCTGGGCCTGGCCGACGACGACATCGTGGTCAATGTGCAGGGCGACGAACCGCTGATCGACCCGATCCTGATCGACGAGGTGGCGCTGTATCTGGCCGCCCATCCCGATTGCGCGATCGCCACGGCGGCGCATCCGCTCGATGACGTGGCGGAGGTGTTCAATCCGAACGTGGTGAAGGTGGTGTGCGACAACCTCGGCCGGGCGCTGTATTTCTCGCGCGCGCCGATTCCGTGGGCGCGCGACGCCTGGACCGCCGTGCCCACGCAGCCGGCGGCCAGCGCCACCGTGCCGCTGCCGGCCATGCCGGTGCTGCGCCATATCGGCCTCTATGCCTACCGCGCGGGCTTCCTGCGCCGGTTTCCGACGCTGGCCGTCGCCCCGATCGAGCAGACCGAGGCCCTGGAGCAGCTACGCGCCATGTGGCACGGTGAGCGGATCGGCGTGCTGGTGACGGGGGCAGCACCTGCCCCCGGTGTGGACACCCAGGCCGACCTCGAACGCGTGCGCGCCCTGTGGGCCAGCAGCGTGGCGCAGGAAGGTCCGTGACAGCATTCCTGCACGGAAGTTCATACTGCTGCAACCTGAACGGAATCCGAACCGTACTGCCCGTGGCATAATGCTTGCCGATACAGAGCCCGTGGGCGCGTGCTACGCGTTCGCACAAGGCTCGGTGGGGAGATAGAGAAAGCGAGCCAGACCGTGAGCCCCGCTGCCTTCGGCAGCCGAGTGCGCCCGGGCGCCAACCATGACGTGACGTCGGCACGACTTGCCGGCGTAAGTCCTGCGTCAAGTTGCGGCGTTACCCTCCTTCGATACCCCCGCAAGACCGAATTCAAATTGTTCTGAGGACCCGTAAATGCGTTTGATCCTGTTGGGCGCACCTGGCGCCGGCAAAGGCACGCAAGCCAAGTTCATCTGCGAAAAGTTCGGCATTCCGCAAATCTCCACGGGCGACATGCTGCGCGCCGCGGTGAAGGCCGGTACGCCGCTGGGTATCGAAGCCAAGAAGGTGATGGACGCGGGCGGGCTGGTGTCCGATGACATCATTATCGGCCTGGTCAAGGACCGTCTTAAGGACTGCGACTGCGAAAAGGGCTATCTGTTCGATGGCTTCCCGCGCACCATTCCGCAGGCCGAGGCGATGAAGGAAGCCGGCGTGGCCATCGACTACGTGCTGGAGATCGACGTGCCGTTCGACGCCATCATCGAGCGCATGAGCGGCCGCCGCGTGCACGTGGCTTCGGGCCGCACCTATCATGTCAAGTTCAACCCGCCCAAGCAGGACATGCTGGACGACGTGACCGGCGAAGCGCTGATCCAGCGCGACGACGACAAGGAAGAAACCGTGCGCAAGCGCCTGGACGTGTACTCGCAGCAGACCCGTCCGCTGGTCGACTACTACTCGAACTGGGCCGCCAACGGTGACGCGTCGGCCAAGGTGTCGCCGCCCAAGTACCGCAAGATCGCGGGCGTGGGCGATGTGGACAAGATCACGGCCTCCGTGTTCGAAGCGCTGAAGTAAGCGCACCGCGCCGCTGTACCGAGAAAGGCGACCTCCGGGTCGCCTTTTTTTCGTCCGCGCGTTCGTTTTTTATCCGCAGGCTTTCCCATGACGGTCGATTTACGTTAACGTAAACGGCAATCTGACCACAGGAAACAAAGGAGACAGGCGGATGGACATCCAGAACAACGTATTCATCGTTACCGGCGGCGCATCGGGACTGGGCGCGGGCACCGCGCAGATGCTGGCGCAAGCCGGCGGCAAGGTCGTCATCGCCGACCTGAACGAGGCGGCCGGGACCGCGCTGGCCGAGGAATTGGGCGGCCAGTTCGTGAAGTGCGATGTGGCGTCCGAGGTGGATGGCCAGGCGGCTGTCGACGCCGCGCTGAAGCTGGGCCGGCTGGCCGGGCTGGTCAACTGCGCGGGGATCGCCGTGGCGGCCAAGACCGTCGGCAAGGATGGCCCCCACCCGCTCGCTTCGTTCGAGAAGACCGTACGCGTGAACCTGATCGGCACGTTCAATATGATCCGGCTGGCCGCTGCCGCCATGGTGCGCAACACGCCCGACGCCGATGGCGAGCGCGGCGTGGTCATCAATACCGCCTCGGTGGCGGCGTACGACGGGCAGATTGGCCAGGCGGCCTACGCGGCGTCCAAGGGCGGCGTGGTCGGCATGACGCTGGCCATCGCCCGCGACCTGGCGCGCGACGGCGTGCGCTGCATGACCATCGCCCCCGGCCTGTTCGAGACCCCGATGCTGATGGGCATGCCGCAGGAAGTGCAGGACGCGCTCGGCCGGATGGTGCCGTTCCCTCCGCGTCTGGGCCGTCCGGCCGAGTATGCGAAGCTGGTGCAGGCCATCGTCGTCAATACGATGATGAACGGCGAGGTGATCCGCCTCGATGGCGCGATCCGGATGCAGCCGAAGTAAGTACCGACGCTACCCGGCCGTCGGCAGCAGCATGCCGAGCATCAGGCCCGGCGCGGCCGGCGGCACCATCGTGATCTGTTCGAAGGCAAGCAGGCCGCGCGTCGGGTGATGAAACCCGCGCCGGCCGCCCTGGCGCTCCTCCACATCCTGCGAGGCCCAGGCCGCGCGAAACGCCGCGCTCTCCGCCCGCAATCCCTCCACCAGCGCCCGCGTCGGCGGGTCTTCGGCATGGCGCAGGCTGTGCACGCGGAACTCCGCCACCAGCCGCGCCGCCCGGTGCGGCCAGTCCTCGACCAGTGCCTGCAAGGTCGGCGACAGGAACATCGCACGCATCAGGTTGCGCTCCGTACTGCCGGGATCGAGCCAGCCGACGAACAGGTCGGCCGCCGCCGCATTCCACGCCAGCGCATTCCATTGCCGATCAAGCAGATAGGCGGGGCCGGCGATCGCATGCACGCTGGCCAGCAGCGCGGGCGGCACGGCCGGCTCGGCGTCATCGCGCGGGGCGGGACGGCCCGCCAGCGCGAACAGGTAACCGTGCTCGGCGCGCGAGAGCCGCAGCGCCTGGGCCAGGCTGGTCAGCGCACGCGCGGACATCGACACCGGCCGGCCCTGCTCCAGCCACGTCACCCAGGTCGCGCTGAGCCCGGCCAGTTGCGCGACTTCCTCACGACGCAATCCAGGGGTGCGGCGCCGCCGGCCGGGCGGCAGGCCCACATCGGCAGGCGTGAGGCGCTCCCGGTGGGCGCGCAGGAAGGCGCCAAGTTCGGCTTCGCGCGATGAAGGGGCAGATGGCTCGGACATGGTAGTGCTTCTTATACCAGGATAAATCGGTCACTTGTACCGGGAAAACGTGCCGTCTACAGTACGTGAACCCTTGGGCCCAAGGCAAGTCTTCCCCCGTCCAAATAGAACAATGAGGCACCCCATGCAACAGCAGGAACTCGTCGCGGCGCAGTTTGGCGCCACCGCGCAGGCTTATCTCACCAGCGCGGTCCACGCCCAGGGCGCGGATCTCGATCAACTCAAAGCCGCCCTCGCCCACCTGAAGCCGGTGGGCCATAGCCGCGTGCTCGACCTGGGCTGCGGCGCCGGCCATGCCAGCTTCGCTGCGGCGACGCAGGCCAATGCGGTAGTCGCGTACGACCTCTCGCCGTCCATGCTCGACGTGGTGGCGGGCGCCGCGCGTGAGCGAGGACTGACGAACATCACCACGCAGCAGGGCGCGGCCGAGACGCTGCCGTTCGCCGATGCCAGCTTCTGCGCCGTGGTCTCGCGCATGAGCGCCCATCACTGGCGCGACGTGCCCGCCGCGCTGCGCGAAATCCGCCGCGTGGTAAAGCCGCAGGGCAAGCTGGTGATGATCGATATTGCCGGCGCCGACGATCCGCTCTGCGATACGTGGCTCCAGTCGGTGGAGTTGCTGCGCGATCCGTCACACATCCGCGACTTTTCGCCGACGCAATGGGCGGCGCTGTGCGAAGCGGCGGGATTCGATGTGACGGTGTCACCGACCTGGCGGATCGAACTCGATTTCGATACCTGGGTGGCGCGCATGCGCACGCCCGAGGTGGCGGTGGCCGCCATCCGCCATCTCTGGCAGCAGGCGCCCGCCGAGGTGCGCGAGCGCTACCGGGTGCAGCCAGACGGCAGCTTCTCGCTGGAGGCGACCATGGTGACCGCCACGCCGCGCATCGGATAAGGCTGTTAACTAATTAGTCAGGACCGCTTCGGCCGGAATCGGCAGCGTCTGGACCATCTGCCAGACCGCTGCCGCCGCCGGCGAGAGCGAGCGATCCTCGCGCCGGACCATGACGATGCTGCGCTCCTCGCGCGGCGTGAGCGGGCGCGACACCAGCGGCGACGCCTCCGGCAGCGGCAGTGAGAACGACGGCAGCACCGACGCCCCAATCCCCGCCTCCACCATTCCGAACACGCTGGCCGAATGGCCCAGCTCCTGCACCACATGCGGCGCCACGCCATGGCGCGCGAAGATCCGGTCGATCAGCGGCCGGCTGCCGGACGCGAAATCGAGCAGCACCAGCCGTTGACCGTGCAAGGCGGTCCATGAGACCGATTGGGCGTCCGCCAATGGGTGATCCCGGCGGCACACGAAGCAGAAGGGATCGGTCGCCAGCGGGGCGATGGTCAGCCCTTCCCGCGCCATCGGATCGATCAGCACGCCGAAGTCCACCGCGCCGGCACGGATCTGTTCAAGGCCATCGGCCTGCACGTTGTCACGCACGAACAGGCGGATTTCCGGGTACTGGCGTGCGCATTCCGCCACATACATCGGCATCAGGCGGGCGGAGATGGTGGGTGCGCTGGCGATCACCACGCGGCCTCGGTAGCGCTCGCCCAGTTGGCGGGTTTCCTCGAGGGTGTCGTCCAGCTGGCCGAGCAGCCGCTCCAGCGCTGGCACCAGCGCCGTGCCGGCATCGGTCAACACCACCTCGCGCGTGGTGCGATCCAGCAGCCGCACGCCAAGTGCTTCCTCAAGCTCTGCCACGCCCCGGCTCACCGCCGGCTGCGTGAGGCCGACGGCATCCGCCGCCCGGCTGAAACTGCCGTGCGCCGCCACCGCCAGAAAGACCCGCAACTGCCGCAATGTGTAATTCATGCAACGATCAGATGAATCAATACGATAAATGAATTTGCATTCTAGACGCCGTTGGCGTCCAATACCAAGCGGAAACCCTTAAGCACTATCCCCAATGTCTGCCATCCTGACTCCCTTCAAAAAGCTGTACGACCTGATCGACGGCTTCGTCCTGATCATGCTGACCGCGATTGCGGTGGCGCTGATCGCCCCCGAGGTCGGTACCGGTGACGGCCCGCTGCACCTTGGCATTGTCACCAACCTTGGCGTCGCGCTGGTGTTTTTCCTGCACGGCGCAGCGCTCTCGCGCGACAAACTCGTGGCCGGCGCGCGTCACTGGCGCCTGCACGTGTTCGTCCAGGCGTTCACCTACGTGGTGTTCCCGGTGGTGGGCGTGGTGCTGATGTTCGCGCTGCGCGACGCGCTGCCGGCAGACCTGCTGCTCGGCGTGTTCTTCCTGTGCGTGCTGCCGTCCACGGTGTCCTCGTCGGTGGCCATGACGTCGATGGCGCGCGGCAACGTGCCGGGGGCCATCTTCAACGCCACCATCTCGGGCCTGATCGGCATGGCGCTCACGCCGCTGCTGATGGGCCTGGTGATCAGCGCCTCGGGCACCGGCAACATGCCGCTGGGCCGCGCGCTGACTGGCGTGGCGCTGCAACTGCTGCTGCCGTTCGCACTGGGCCAGCTGGCCCGTCCGCTGATCGGCAACTGGCTGGCAAAGAAGAAGCAGATCACCAGCAAGATCGACCGTGGCGTGATCGTGCTGATCGTCTACTCGTCGTTCTGCGATGCCACGGCCGCTGGCCTGTGGCACCAGTACCACTGGCAGACCATCGGCGCGGTGATGGGTATCGCGGCGATCCTGCTGATCGTGGTGCTCGGCGCCACCACCTTCGTCGCCCGCCGCCTCGGTTTCTCGGTGGAAGACGAGATCACGGCGGTGTTCTGCGGCTCGAAGAAGAGCCTGGCGAACGGCATTCCGATGGCCAAGATCCTGTTCGCGGGCCATCCCGCGCTGGGCCTGCTGGTGCTGCCGCTGATGGTCTACCACCAGCTGCAACTGATCGTCTGCTCGGTGATCGCCGGCCGCTACGCCAGCCGCGACGACGCCCCCGAGGCGCGCGGCACGGCTCGCGCCTGAGCCGCACCCCCCTCTCCCTCCCCGCATGACAAAAGCGGCGCCCTCGGGCGCCGCTTTTTGTTTCTGACCAGTACGAAAAGGGCTTACACCGACGGATTCTTCGCCAGCGGCGGGTTCTTCGCGAAGTACGCCTTGATGCCGCGCAGGATGGCGTTGGCCAGCTGCTCCTGGTGCGCGTCGTCGTTGAGCTTGCGCTCCTCTTCCGGGTTACTGATGAAGGCGGTCTCGATCAGGATCGACGGAATGTCCGGCGCCTTGAGCACGGCAAACCCGGCCTGCTCCACGCTGCCCTTGTGCAGCTTGTTGATGCCGCCGATCTCGCCCAGCACGGCCTTGCCGACCTGCATGCTGTCGTTGATCTGCGCCGTGGTGGACAGGTCCAGCAGCACGCGCGCCACCTGGGCATCCTTGTTGCCCATATTGGTCCCGCCGATCAGATCGGCGTTGTTTTCCTTGTTGGCGAGCCAGCGGGCGGCAGTACTGGACGCGCCCCGCTCCGACAGCGCGAACACGGACGCCCCGCGCGCCTCCGGCGACAGGAAGGCATCGGCGTGGATCGACACGAACAGGTCGGCCTGCACGCGCCGCGCCTTCTGCACGCGCACGTTCAGCGGCACGAAGAAGTCCGAGTCGCGCGTCATCATCGCGCGCATATTGGGCTGGGCGTCGATCTTGGCGCGCAGCCGGTGCGCGATCTGCAGCACCACGTCCTTCTCGCGCGAACCCGCCGCGCCGATGGCGCCGGGGTCCTCGCCGCCGTGGCCGGGGTCAAGGGCCACGGTCAGCAGGCGGCGCATCTTGAACTGGCTGGGCGGCGGCACATTGGTCTGGGCCATCGGCGGCGGCACGGGCGGTGCCGAGGGAGCCGAAGGGGTAGAAGGCCTGGGCTTGACCTGCGCGACAGCCGGCGGCGGCGCCGTGGTGGCCGGCGGGAGCTGGTCCTTATCCTCGAACTTGCGCACCAGCGCGCCAATCGCATCTTCCTCGGCCCCGGGCGGCGCGCCGGACACGCCCTCGCTGCCGGCCGGCGGCGGGGTCTGGGCGAAGCGGCGCTGCTTGTCCTCGGTATCGCGCACCAGCTTCCAGAGCGGATCGGGCGGATTCACCGGGTAGAGGTCGAACACGAGCCGGTTGCGATAGTTGCCGATCGGGGCCAGCGTGAACACCTGCGGCGAGACGTCTTCCTTGAGGTCGAACACCATCCGCACCACGCGCGGCCGGTTCTGGCCCACGCGCACGGTCTGGATATAGGGGTCGTTGGTGCTGATCTTGGCCACCAGCTCGCGCAGCGTGGGCGAGAGGTCGAGGCCGTCGATATCGACCACCAGGCGGTCCGGGCTGCGGATCATCTGGTGTTGCGCGGCCAGCGGCGCGTCGGACTCGATGGTCACGCGCGTGTAATCCTCGGCGGGCCAGACGCGCACGGCCACGATGCCGGCGCCGCGTGCAATCTGCGGGCCGACGAGGGTCAGCACCACCGTGCCCGCGCCCAGCCGCGCAGCCTGCGCCATCCACTTGCGCCGGGCCTGCAGCAGTCCGTCGGGTCCATCGGGTCGGTCGGTGGCGAGTCGCTTGATCA
The DNA here is from genome assembly GCF_900115455.1 of Cupriavidus sp. OV096. Classification (NCBI taxonomy): domain Bacteria; kingdom Pseudomonadati; phylum Pseudomonadota; class Betaproteobacteria; order Burkholderiales; family Burkholderiaceae; genus Cupriavidus; species Cupriavidus sp. OV096. The sequence continues at coordinate 22,448 of NZ_FOWM01000010.1, read as the reverse complement.
GCATGCGTTCAGCAGGATAAGTCCAGTGGGAGTATAGGCCCGCAGCGTGGCCATGCGGGGATCGGCGCCTTCCGGATCGGCGCCCGCGGCCAATTCCAGCGCGCGGATGTCCGATTGGAGCAACACGTGGAGGTCCGGTTCCCCAAGCAGGCGGCCCGCCTTTTCCGGCCATTCGACGAGATTGAACGCCGGCTCGGCGAAACAGTCGCGGAATCCGGCGTCGATCCACTCCTCGGGGTCCGCGAAGCGGTACAGGTCGAAGTGGTAGACGGTGAGGGGCGAGCCATCGGCCCGGGCCACCTCGTAGGGCTCGCACAGCGTGTAGGTGGGGCTGCGGACCTTGCCCGCGTGGCCCAGCGCGCGCAGCACGGCGCGCGAGAGCGTGGTCTTGCCCGCGCCCAGGTCGCCCGAGAGCTGCACATGCACCGTGCGCGGCGGCATGGCCTGCACCGTGGCGGCCAGCGCGGCGCCGAAGCGGGCGGTGGCGGCCTCGTCCGGCAGCGTCAGGATGCGTTCTTCGAGCAGGGGCATTGCGTACAATTCAGGAATGATCGATGTCGCAGCACCCGCCCCCACTGAAATCTCGCCACAGGCGCCACCGGATCTGGCCGCCCTGGCGCAGTCCATGCGTGGCTGGGGCGCGGCGCTTGGCTTCGATGCGATCCGCATCGCCGATGTCGATCTGCGCCACGCGGAAGCGGGCCTGTTGGCGTGGTTGCAGGCGGGCTACCACGGCGACATGGATTATATGGCCAACCACGGCATGCGGCGCGCCCGGCCGGCCGAACTGGTGCCGGGCACGGTGCGGGCCATCGTCGCCCGCATGCCCTATTTGCCTGCCGAAGGCCCTGACGACTGGCGCGGCCACGAACTCGCGCGGCTCGACGATCCGTCCACGGCCGTGCTCTCGCTCTACGCCCGGGGCCGCGACTATCACAAGGTGCTGCGCAACCGGCTCCAGCAGCTGGCGGCGCGCATCGAGCAGGCCATCGGCCCGTTCGGCTATCGCGTATTCACGGATTCCGCGCCGGTGATGGAGGTGGCGCTGGCCAGCCAGGCCGGGCTGGGCTGGCGCGGCAAGCACACGCTGCTGCTGGACCGCGACGGCGGCTCGATGTTCTTCCTCGGCGAAATCCTCGTCGACCTGCCCCTGCCTGCGGACCCGCCCGAGGCCCCCCACTGCGGCAACTGCCGCCGCTGCATCGACATCTGCCCCACCGCCGCCATCCTGGAGCCGTACCGGCTCGACGCCCGGCGTTGCATTTCTTACCTGACTATCGAGCACAAGGGGCCGATTCCCGAGGAATTCCGCGCGCCGATGGGCAACCGCGTCTATGGCTGCGACGACTGCCAGCTCGCCTGCCCGTGGAACAAGTTCGCGCACCGGGCCACGCTGCCCGATTTCGATGTGCGCAACGGCTTCGACGCGCCCGACATGGTCGACCTGTTCGACTGGACCGAGGCCGAGTTCAACCAGCGGCTGGAAGGCAGCCCGATCCGCCGCATCGGCCATGAACGCTGGCTGCGCAACCTCGCCGTGGGGCTGGGCAACAGCCTGCGCGCCGCGGCCGGTACCGATCCGGCGCTGGCCGGGCGCATCCGCGCCGCGCTGCGGGCCCGGCAGGACGCCGCCACGCCGCTTGTGCGCGAGCATATCGACTGGGCACTGGCCCAGGACCCCTCCCCGGCCGCCCCCGCTCCCTAGCTGACCAGCGCCAGCCAGAACGGCGTGGTGACGATGGCGGCGATGGTCATCAGCGAGATCGTCGCCGCCACCATCGGCCCATTGCCGCCCATGCGCACCGCGAGGATGTACGCGCTCGGCGCCGTGGGCAGCGAGGCGAACAGCACCACGATCTGGTACTGGAGCGCCGTCAGCGGCAGGTAGCGGCCAGCCAGCCACGCGAAGGCCGGCATCGCCAGCAGCTTCACGCCGCACCACCACGCCACCGGCCCGATCGCGCCCGTGGCGCCGCGCATCTGGAGCCCGGCGCCCACGGTCATCAAGCCCAGCGCCGTGGAGGCCGAGCCGATCCGGTTGAGCGTCATCGCCACCACTTCGGGCGGATGCAGGCCAAGCAGGTTGGTAATCAGCCCGCCCGCCGTGGCCAGGATCAGCGGATTGCGCGCCAGCTCGCGCAGCAGCCGGGACTCCCCATGCCGCGCCAGCGCCCACACCGCCACCACGTTGCACAGCGGCACGGTCACGCCCACGACCAGCGCCATCAGCGCGAGCCCCTCGCTGCCGCCCAGCCGCGACGCCAGGGCCAGCCCGATATAGGAATTGAAGCGGAAGGCGGTCTGGAGCCCCGAGGCGAAGTCGCGCGGGGCCGGCCGCAGCACGAATTTGACGAGGCAGCCCGTGACCACGCCCAAGAGCGTGGTGGCCAGCGCCAGCCCCAGCATGGCCGAGGTGGAGGAGAAATCGAACCTGGCACTGTTGGTGGATTGCAACAGCAACGCCGGGAACAGGACGAAGTAAACCAGGCGTTCCACGCCGGACCAGAACACGCGGTCGAACGGCGTGTAGCGGACCAGCAGCCAGCCGATCAGGATCAGGCTGAAGTCCGGCACCAGCAGCAATGCTGAAGACATGTCTCTTTAGTTTTTATGCACGACAGACCACCCTTGTGACGCATGCGGCAACCGGGAACGCGGGCGGGGAACCCCCACGGCAGGCACGGCCAAATGTGCAGACTAGGGCAGATACGGATGGGTATTGTTCCAGAACTCCGGCAACATGGCATGCCAAATTTCGTCTTGCCCGCCGCACCCATGAAGGTCCCCGCCCGCCGATCCACCGCTCTCCGCAGACACGCCGCCGCGCTCGCCGTGGCCGTGGGCCTGCTGTCGCCGCTGTCGGCCATCTCCACGCATGCCATGGCGATGGAGATCGAGGGGGTGCGCTTCGACGACGCCACGCGCGTCGGCGGCAAGGAGCTGCAACTGAATGGCGCCGGGCTGCGCGCGGTGTTCGTCATCAAGGGCTACGCGGCCGGGCTCTACCTGCCCGAGCGTTCGCGCAACGCCACCGTGGCGCTGGGCACGCACGGGCCCAAGCGGCTGCAGATCCGCCCGCTGCGCGAGGTGGAGTCCGATGCCTTCGTCAAGGCGCTGAACACGGGCCTGCGCGAGAACCACTCCGAGCCGCAGCTAAAGCTGCTGGCCGACCGCCTCACCCAGCTCGAGCAGACCATGAACCTGGTCGGCACGGCGCGCCGGGGCGATGTCATCAACTTCGACTACGCCCCCGAAAGCGGCACCGTGGTGGCCGTCAACGGCATCCCGCGCGGGCGGCCGATTCCGGGCGAGGACTTCTACCAGGCGGTGCTGCGCATCTTCCTGGGCGAACATCCGGTGGACCGCGAACTCAAGCGCGGCCTGCTGGGCGGCTGAATCCGCAACGCCGCCGGCGCAACGCTCGCCGGCGTTTTATGACCTCCCCGGGCGCGATCCGTCCGGCTTTCAGAACGGGAGACTCTCTTCTCATGCACGCTCGTAAAACCGCACTGACCCTGGCCGTTGCCGCCATCGCCTCGGTGGCTTCCGTGGCGCACGCGCAAAGCTTTCCGACCAAGCCGATCCGCCTGATCATTCCGTTCGCGCCGGGTGGCACCACCGACATCGTGGGCCGTGGCGTGGCCGACCAGATGAGCCGCATCCTCGGCCAGCCCGTGGTGGTGGAAAACCGCGCTGGCGGGGGCGGTTCGATTGGCGCCGACGCCATCGCCAAGGCCCCGCCGGATGGCTACACCATCGGCATCTCCACGGTTTCGACCATGGCCGTGAACCCGGCCTGCAACCCGAAGCTGTCGTACGACCCGATCAAGGACTTCAAGCCCATCACGAACGTGGCCAACGTGGCCAACGTGATCGCCGTGAACCCGAACTTCCCGGCCAAGGACTACAAGGAGTTCCTGGCCGTGCTGAAGGCCAATCCGGGCAAGTACTCGTATGCGTCGTCGGGCACCTGCGGCTTCGGCCACATGCTGGGCGAGCAGTTCAAGGTCTCGACCAAGACGTTCATGGTGCACATTCCGTACCGTGGCGCAGGCCCGGCGCTGAACGACGTGCTGGCCGGCCAGGTACCGATCATGGTGGACAACCTGCCGTCGTCGATGCCCTACATCAAGGCCGGCAAGCTGCGCGCGCTGGTGGTGGCGTGGGACAAGCGCGTGGACGGCCTGCCCAACGTGCCGACCTTCGGCGAAATGGGCCTGAAGGAGCCGAATGACCCGGCCTGGTACGGCCTGGTGGCCCCCGCCGGCACGCCGGACGACGTGATCGCCAAGCTGAACGCGGCGGCCGTCAAGGCGCTGCAGGACAAGGACTTCGTCCAGCGCCTGCGCACGGCTGGCGCCGAGCCGTCGGGCAACACCCCGGCCCAGCACGCCGCCGAGATCAAGAAGGAATTCGACAAGATGAAGACGCTTGTGAAGGTGCAGAACATCAAGCTGGAGCAGTAAGTACGCCCAAGTGGCCCTTCAGGACCACGAGTTTTGCTCCCTCTCCCCTCAGTGGGAGAGGGTCGGGGAGAGGGGTGGTCCAGCATGCGACCACATCAAGCGGAGCCTTCGGTGTGTTCCAGCATGCAGGCTCCGGCCAGCGCCTGCCCTCTCTCCCGGCCTCTCTCCCAGAGGGAGAGAGGCGCAAACCGCAGCACCGGCGCGAATCGGCATAAAATCCGGGGTCATTACCCCAGCCGTCCATCAGCCATGTCCCACCGCTTCGATGCCGTCCTGCCCGCGCCTTTCGGCAAGATCGGCGTGCGTGCCGATGGCGAGCACGTCCACGAAATCGTCTACCTGCCCGACAGCTTCGAGCTGATTGCCCCGGCCAGCGCCCTCGCGCGCCGCGTGGCCGCGCAGCTGGACGCCTACTACGCCGACCCCGACACCGTGTTCGACCTGCCGCTGGCCCATCGCGGCACCGCGTTCCAGCGCAAGGTCTGGGACGCCATCTCGGCCGTGCCGCGTGGCGGCCTGACCACCTACGGCACCATCGCCAAGCGCCTGCAAAGCATGCCGCGTGCCGTGGGGCAGGCGTGCGGGCAGAACTGGTTCCCGGTGGTCATTCCCTGCCATCGCGTGGTGGCCGCCAACGGGCTGGGGGGCTTCGCCCATCATGGCGAGGAAGGCTTCCATCTCGGCGTGAAGCGCTGGCTGCTGCGCCACGAGGGCGCGATGCTGCTATGAGCGAGGTTGTGCACGCCGAGGCCCCGGCCGGCACCGATCCCAGCGCCGATCTCGCGCTGGTCGATCGCTTCTGCGACGCGCTGTGGCTGGAAGACGGCCTGTCGCGCAACACCATCGACGCCTATCGCCGCGACCTCGCCCTGCTGGCACGCTGGCTCCACGGCGCCGCCCACGGCAAGCTGCTGGGCGTGGACGACACCCTGCTGTCCGCCTACTTCGCCGCGCGCCATCTGGAGACACGGGCCTCGTCGGCCAACCGGCGGCTCACCGTGTTCCGCCGCTTCTACCAGTGGGCGCTGCGCGAGCACATGATCCAGGCCGATCCGTGCCTGCTGCTGCGGCCCGCCAAGCAGCCGCCGCGCTTTCCGAAGACGCTCTCCGAAGCCCAGGTCGAGGCCCTGCTCGAAACCCCCGATACCGACACCCCGCTGGGGCTGCGCGACCGCACCATGCTCGAGCTGATGTACGCGAGCGGGCTGCGCGTGTCCGAGCTGACCAACATGAAGACCGTGGAAATCGGCCTGAACGAGGGCGTGGCGCGCATCGTGGGCGGCAAGGGCAACAAGGAGCGGCTGGTGCCGTTCGGCGCGCAGGCCGGCGACTGGCTGCGTCGCTACCTGGCCGAGTCGCGCCCCGCCCTGCTGGCCGGGCGCCCCTGCGACGCGCTGTTCGTCACGCAGCGCGGCGAAGGCATGACGCGCCAGACCTTCTGGCACCTGATCAAGAAGCACGCGCGCGAAGGCGGCATCCATGCGCCGCTTTCGCCACATACGCTGCGGCACGCGTTCGCCACGCACCTGCTGAACCATGGCGCCGACCTGCGCGTGGTGCAGCTGCTGCTGGGCCATGCCGATATCTCCACCACGCAGATCTACACGCACGTGGCGCGCGAGCGCCTGCGCGAGCTGCATCTCCACCACCATCCGCGCGGCTAACCCCCTGCCGCGCCGCGCCTCATGAGCAAAGCGAAACACATCTCCGAGACCCCCGCCACGCAGATGCTGCGCCGGCATGGCGTGGATTTCGGCGAGCATCCCTATGAATATGTCGACCACGGCGGCACCGGTGAGTCTGCCCGCCAGCTGGGCGTGCCCGAGCACGACGTGGTCAAGACCCTGGTCATGGAGGACGAGCGCGCGCAGCCGCTGATCGTGCTGATGCATGGCGATTGCTCGGTCTCGACCAAGAACCTGGCGCGGCAGATTGGCTGCAAGAGCGTGCAGCCGTGCAAGCCCGAGGTGGCGCAGCGCCACAGTGGCTTCATGGTCGGCGGCACGTCGCCGTTCGGCACGAAGAAGCGGATGCCGGTCTATGTGGAGGCCGGCGTGCTGGCGCTGGAGCGGATCTATATCAACGGCGGGCGGCGCGGCTATCTGGTCAGCATCGCGCCGGAGGTGCTGACGCGGCTGCTGGAGGCCAAGCCGGTCGAGTGCGCCCTGCCGGACTGAAATCGGATTGAATCGGGGCTGACCCGAGCCTGACTGACACGGACGGGCGCGCTACAATCGCGCCAGCCTGAAACCCCCAAAAAGATTCCCCTGCAATGGTCAACCTGCTATTCGCCGTCGTCGCCTACCTGATCGGGTCGGTGTCCTTTGCCGTCGTGGTCAGCAAGCTCATGGGCCTGCCGGACCCGCACAGCTATGGCTCGGGCAACCCCGGTGCCACCAACGTGCTGCGCACGGGCAACAAGAAGGCGGCCATCCTGACGCTGATTGGGGACGGCCTGAAGGGCTGGTTCGCGGTCTGGCTGGCCCGGCACTTCGGCCCGGGCTACGGGCTGGAGGATTCGGGCGTGGCGCTCGCGGCGCTGGGCGTGTTCCTGGGCCACCTGTTCCCGGTGTTCCACCGCTTCGCGGGTGGCAAGGGCGTGGCCACGGCCGCCGGCATCCTGTTCGCGATCCATCCGCTGCTGGGCGCCGGCACGCTGGCCACCTGGCTGATCATCGCGTTCTTCTTCCGCTATTCGTCGCTGGCCGCGCTGGTGGCGGCCATCTTCGCGCCGTTCTTCTATGTGCTGATGTTCGGCGTGGATATCATCACCGGCGCGGTCTTCGTGATCGGCGTGCTGCTGGTGGTGCGCCACCGCCAGAACATCGCCAAGCTGCTGGCCGGCAAGGAAAGCCGGATCGGCGAGAAGAAGAAGGCTGGCTGAGGGCACCTCGCCAGCCTGACCGCTACTGTCCGTTACTGACCGTTACGCGGCCTGCGCCAGCGCCGCGAACGGGAACACCATCTCCACCCGCAGGCCGCCGTCGGGCCGGTTGAGCAGCATCAGCCGCCCGCCGCCCTGCCGCACCAGGCGGTCCACGATGGCCAGGCCGAGTCCCGAGTGGGCATTGCCGCCACGCGCCGGGTCCAGCCGCACGAATGGCAGCGTCACGCGCTCCATCGCCTCTTCCGGAATCCCGGGTCCCTGATCTTCCACCGTCAGCCGCCAGCCGTCCGGCCCCCGTGCCGTCGCCACGCAGACGGGCGGCGCGCCATAGGCATAGGCGTTGTCGACAAGATTGCCGATGATGCGATCGAGCTGGGTGGCGATCATCCGGAAGCCCTCGCCAGCGGCCAGTTCCAGCACCACGGTGCGGTCCTGCTCCTGCAGCGACAGCGCCAGTTCGCCGATGCGCTTGTCCACCGGCACCGGGCGGGCGGTCGGCTCGCTGCTCTGGGCGAAGCTCAGGAACTGTTCGACGATCGCCGCCATGGAGTCCACGTCGCGGGTGACGCCGGCCGCCGCCTTGGGGTCGGACAGCATCTCGGCACGCAGCCGCAGCCGCGCCAGCGGCGTCTTCAGGTCGTGGGCGATGCCGGCCAGCATCGTATTGCGCTCCTGGTCGATGCGCGCGAGGTCCGCCACCATCCGATTGAAACGCACGATCAACTGGCGCAGCTCATGCGGCCCGCGCTCGCGCAGCGGCTTGACCGCATGCTGGCGGGAAAGCTGCTCGGCGGCCTCGGCCATGTCGCGCACCGGGCGCTGGATCTGCCACGCAATCAGCAGCGCGAAGATGATCGCCACCCCCACCACCAGCACCACGCCGGGCACCATGCGGTTGTCGGGCGGCGGATTGTGCACGAACAGAATCGGCATGGCGATCCACTGCGCGCGCGTGGGCAGCTTGATCCAGAGGCGCGGCGTGGTCTCGTCCTCCAGGCGGATCTGCGTGCCGGCGGGCAGCTGGCGCACGAACTGCTCCACCAGCCGGCGCGGCCGGCCGGGCGCCGGATCGGCCGAATGCTCGTCGGCCTCGGCGGTGTCGGCCACCTCGACCAGGCTCGGCAGCGCCACCGGCGGCTTCGCGTCCAGCGCGCGCTCGATACTCTTCAGCTGGAACATCATCTGCTCCACCGAATAGTCGATCTGCTGCTGCCGGCGGTCCATGCGCAGGATGGCCAGCCACGAGAAATGGCTGATGAACAGCACGGCCGCAATCAGCAGCGCCATGCGGCCGAACAGGGTGTCGATCCTCAGCTTCATTGCGGAATGCTGTCCTCGGCTTCGTCAGGCACGAAGGTGTAGCCCCGGCCCCGTACGGTCTGGATATAGCGCGGACGCTGCGCGTCCTCGTCGAGCAGGCGGCGCAGGCGCCAGATCTGCACGTCGATGCCGCGGTCGCTGATGCCGCTGGCACTGCCGTACATCAGCTCGACGATGCGTTCGCGCGAGAGCACTTCCAGCGGGTGGGACAGCAGCAGCTTGAGCAGCGCGAACTCGGTATCGCTGATCTGCACCGACTGGTCGTTGCGCAACAGCGTGCGCAGCCGGAAATTGACGCGGAACGGGCCGAACGCCACCGATTCGCGGTCCTCGGGCGCGGCGGCCGGGCGCGCCAGCTTGCGCCGCAGCACCGCGTTGATGCGCGCCAGCAGCTCGCGCGGCGAGAACGGCTTGCCGAGGTAGTCGTCGGCGCCGATCTCCAGCCCGACGATGCGGTCGATCTCGTCGCTGCGCGCCGTGAGCAGGATCACCGGGATGTCGTCGTTCTTGGCGCGCAGGTTGCGCAGCGCGGTCAGGCCGTCCACCTTCGGCATCATCAGGTCGAGCACGATCAGCGCCGGCCGCTCGCGCTCGAGGCGGGCCTGGAGGCCATCGCCATCGTGCAGGACCGAGACGGCAAAGCCCTGGCTGGTCAGGTACTCGCGCAGGAGGTCGCGCAGTTCGGGATCGTCGTCGACGACGAGGATCTGGGTAGGCTGGTTCGTTCGCATAGCCACATGATAGTCAGGCCGGCAGCGCCAGATGGCGATTTACCCCGACCGTTTTGTTTCCGGAGGTTACACCCGGCGCCATCGTAATCCGATGTAATAAAAGCGGGACGCCACGAAACAGGTGGGATGGCGGCGGCACATTATCCTTCAGGCCATGGCACCGCAGCCGTGCCCGCCTGCGGCATACTGCTGCAACTTCGCCGCCATATGGGGTCATTTGCCCCGATATGCCGAGCAAGCCCGTTGGTACGCCCTTCGTCGTGCCGTCCCCAGGATTCCCGGTCTATGTCCAGCCCCGAACAAGGTCAATCTCTTCCGCCCTCCCCGCCGCGCCGCCCCGGCCCGGCCCGCCGCCGCACCTGGATCGCCGTGGCCGTCATCGTCGTGCTGGCCGGCGTCGGCTGGTACTGGCACAGCCACCGGCAGGCCGCGCAGGAGGCCGGCGCGGCCACCGGCGGCGCCAGCGGCCCCGGCGCGGGTCGCCGCATGGGTGCCAGCGGCCCAGGGGGCCCGGGCGGCCCGGGCGCGCAACCGCGTTCGCCCGTGGTGGTCAACACGGTGGCCCGGCGTGACATGGACGTGGTGCTCAACGGCCTGGGCAACGTGACGCCGGTGACCAATGTCACCGTGCGCGCCCAGGTCTCGGGCCCGCTGCTGAAGGTGCTGTTCAAGGAAGGCCAGATGGTCAAGGCCGGCGACGTGCTGGCGGAGATCGACCCGCGCCCGTTCCAGGCCACGCTCGACCAGGCCGTGGGCCAGCTCGCGCGGGACCAGGCGCTGCTCCAGAACGCCCGGCTGGACCAGCAGCGCTACAAGACGCTGCTGGCGCAGGACTCCATCTCCAAGCAGCAGGTGGATACCCAGGACGCGCTGGTGCGCCAGTACGAGGGCACCGTGAAGACCGACCAGGGCAATGTGGATAACGCCCGCATCCAGCTCGGCTATACCAGGATCGTGGCGCCCAACTCGGGCCGCATCGGCCTGCGGCAGGTGGACCCGGGCAACATCGTCGGCACCGGCGACACCAACGGCATCGCGCTGATCACCCAGATCCAGCCGATTGCCGTGCTCTACACCATTCCCGAAGACAACCTGCCGGCCGTGCTGAAGAAGCTCAACGCCGGCGAGAAGCTGCCGGTGCAGGCGTGGGACCGCCAGGTGCGCAACCAGCTTGGCGAAGGCACGCTGCTGACCACCGACAACCAGATCGACACCACCACGGGCACGGTCAAGCTCAAGGCCATCTTCCCGAACACGGACGGCATGCTGTTCCCGAACCAGTTCGTGAACGTGCGCACGCGCGTGGACACGCTGGTGGACGCCACCGTGATCCCGGTGGCCGCCATCCAGCGCGGCCAGCAGGGCACCTTCGTCTACGTGGTGGGCGATGACAACCAGGTGAAGGTGCAGGTGGTCACGCTGGGGCCGACCGATGGCGCCCAGACCGCCGTCATGAAAGGATTGGAGCCGGGCCAGCGCGTGGTCGTGGACGGCGCCGACCGCCTCAAGGAAGGCATGATCGTGGAAGCCGTGGACCCGGCCGCGCGTGCCGCCGCCACCACGCCGGCCAGTTCGCCGCGCGGGCGTGGCCGGCGCCATGGCGGTGCCAGCGGCCCGCACGCCGGGGCCAGCGATGCCTCCGGAGCGGCTGGGGCGATGGGCGCCTCCGGCGCCGCAGCCGAGCGCCGGCGCCCCCGGGACGCCGACACCAATCCGAACCCGACCACGAACACGCCGGCCAACCCCACCGGCACCGTCGGCCAACGGCCGCAGCAGTAAGCACGGCGACGCACCCGAGACGGCATGAATCCCTCACGCATCTTTATCGAACGGCCGGTGGCCACGGCACTGCTGATGCTGGCCATCCTGCTGTCCGGGCTGGTGGCGTACCGGCTGCTGCCGCTGTCCGCGCTGCCGGAGGTGGATTACCCGACCATCCAGGTCACCACGCTCTACCCGGGCGCCAGCCCGGACGTCATGACCTCCTCGGTCACGGCGCCGCTGGAGCGCCAGTTCGGCCAGATGCCGGGGCTCAAGCAGATGTCGTCGTCGTCCTCTGGCGGCGCGTCGGTCATCACGCTGCAGTTCGAGCTGTCGCTGTCGCTGGACGTGGCCGAGCAGCAGGTGCAGGCCGCCATCAACGCGGGCGGCAACCTGCTGCCCTCGGACCTGCCCATGCCGCCGGTCTACAGCAAGGTCAATCCGGCCGATGCGCCGATCATGACGCTGGCGATGACCTCGGACACCCTGCCCCTGCCCAAGCTGCAGGACATGGTGGACACCCGCGTGGGCGCCAAGATCTCGCAGATCCAGGGCGTGGGGCTGGTCACCATCAGCGGCGGGCAGCGCCCCGCCGTGCGCATCCAGGCCAATCCCACCGCGCTGGCCGCGCTGGGCATGTCGATCGACGACCTGCGCACCGCCATCGGCAGCGCCAACGTGAACGGCGCCAAGGGCAGCTTCGACGGCCCCGCGCGCGCCTCCACCATCGACGCCAACGACCAGCTCCGCTCCGCCGACGAATACCGCCAGATCATCATCGGCTACCAGAACGGCGCGCCGATCCGCATCACCGACGTGGCCGACATCGTCGACGGCCCCGAGAACAGCCGGCTGGCCGCCTGGGCCAACAGCAAGCCGGCCATCGTGCTGAACATCCAGCGCCAGCCCGGCGCCAACGTGATCGAGGTGGTGGACCGCATCAAGACGCTGCTGCCGCAGCTGCAGGCGGCGCTGCCGGCCTCGGTGCACGTGCAGTTGCTGACCGACCGCACCACCACCATCCGCGCCTCGGTCAAGGATGTGCAGTTCGAGCTGCTGCTGGCCATCGCGCTGGTGGTGATGGTGATCTTCGTCTTCCTGCGCAACATCCCGGCCACCATCATCCCGGGCGTGGCGGTGCCGCTCTCGCTGGTCGGCACCTTCGGCGTGATGTACATGGCCGGCTTCTCGATCAACAACCTGACGCTGATGGCGCTGACCATCGCCACCGGCTTCGTGGTGGATGACGCCATCGTGATGATCGAGAACATCATGCGCTACATCGAGGAAGGCGATTCCCCGATGGCGGCGGCGCTCAAGGGCTCCAAGCAGATCGGCTTCACCATCATCTCGCTGACCTTCTCGCTGGTGGCCGTGCTGATCCCGCTGCTGTTCATGGGCGATGTGGTCGGCCGGCTGTTCCGCGAGTTCGCCATCACGCTGGCGGTGTCGATCCTGATCTCGGCCGTGGTGTCGCTGACGCTGACGCCGATGATGTGCGCGCGCCTGCTGCGCCACGTGCCCGAGGAGGAACTGCCGCGCTTCCATCGTGCCACGGGCCGCTTCTTCGACAACGTGATCCACCGCTACGGCCAGGCGCTGGAGTGGGTGCTGGACCGCCAGACCGCCACGCTGGTGGTGGCCGTGGGCACGCTGGTGCTGACCGGCCTGCTCTATATGCTGGTGCCGAAGGGCTTCTTCCCGGTGCAGGACACCGGCGTGATCCAGGCCATCACCGAGGCCTCGCAGACCACCTCGTTCGCGGCGATGGGCCGCAAGCAGGAGGCCGTGCAGAAGGTGATCCTGCAGGACCCGGCGGTGGCCAGCGTCTCGTCGTTCATCGGCGTGGATGGCACCAACACCACGCTCAACGCCGGGCGCATGCTGATCAACCTCAAGCCCAAGGCCGACCGGGACAGCATGGCGGTGGTCACGCAGCGGCTCCAGGACGCCGTGCAGCAGCTTGGCGGCGTCTCGCTCTACACCCAGCCGGTGCAGGACCTGACCATCGAGGACCGCGTCTCTCGCACGCAGTACCAGTTCACCGTGGAAGACCCGGACCCGGCCACGCTGGCCGAATGGGTGCCCAAGCTGGTGGAGCGCCTGCGCCAGGAACCTGAGCTGCGCGACGTGGCGAGCGACCAGCAGAACAACGGCCTGCGCGCCTATGTGGACATCGACCGGGACGCCGCCGCGCGGTTCGGCATCACCACGGCCGTGATCGACAGCGCACTCTACAGCGCCTTCGGCCAGCGGCTGGTGTCGACCATCTTCACGCAGTCCAGCCAGTACCGCGTGGTGCTGGAGACCATGCCGCAGTTCCGCACCAGCCCGCAGTCGCTGGCCGAGCTGCGCCTGCCGTCGTCGTCGGGCGGGCAGGTGCCGCTGGGCGCCATCGCCCGCATCAGCGAGCGCACCGGCCAGTTGGTGATCAACCATCAGGGCCAGTTCCCGGCCGCGACGGTCTCGTTCAACCTGGCCCCGGGCGAGTCCCTGGGCGCCGCCGTGGACAAGATCACGCAGATCGAGAAGGAGCTGAACCTGCCGATCTCGATGGTCACCGAGTTCCAGGGCGCCGCGCTGGCCTTCCGCGCCTCGCTCTCCAACACGCTGTGGCTGATCCTGGCCGCCGTGATCACGATGTACATCGTGCTGGGCGTGCTCTACGAGAGCACGATCCACCCGGTGACCATCCTGTCCACGCTGCCCTCGGCCGGCGTGGGGGCGCTGCTGGCGCTGCTGGTCTCGGCGCAGGACATCGGCATCATCGCGATCATCGGCATCATCCTGCTGATCGGCATCGTCAAGAAGAACGCCATCATGATGATCGACTTCGCGCTCGAGGCCGAGCGTGAGGGCGGCATGGCGCCGCGCGACGCCATCTTCCAGGCCTGCCTGCTGCGCTTCCGCCCGATCCTGATGACGACCATGGCCGCCCTGCTGGCCGCCCTGCCGATGATGCTGGGCACGGGCATCGGCTCCGAGCTGCGCCGGCCGCTGGGCGTGACGATGGTCGGCGGCCTGCTGGTCAGCCAGGTGCTGACGCTGTTCACCACGCCGGTGATCTACCTGGCATTCGACAGCGTGGCGATGCGGCTCAAGGGGTGGCGCAAACGCCGCTTCGGCGATCCCGACGACGGTGGCGACGGTGGCGACAACGAGGACGCCCATCGTCCCCGCCAGAACCCGAATCCGAACGCGAACCCGCAGGAGCCGCACGCCTGATGAACCTGTCGGCCGCCTTCATCCAACGCCCGGTTGCCACCGCGCTGCTGACCATCGGCATCCTGCTGGCGGGCCTCGCGGCGTTCCGGCTGCTGCCGGTCTCGCCGCTGCCGCAGGTGGACTTCCCGACCATCTCGGTCTCGGCGTCGCTGCCCGGCGCCAGCCCCGAGACCATGGCGGCCACCGTGGCCACGCCACTGGAGCGCGCGCTGGGCACCATCGCTGGGGTGACCGAGATCACCTCCAGCAGCTCGCTGGGCTCCACGCGGGTGACGCTGCAGTTCGACCTCTCGCGTGACATCGACGGCGCCGCGCGGGACGTGCAGGCGGCCATCAACGCCTCACGCGGGACGCTGCCGACCAGCCTGCCGAACAATCCGACCTATCGCAAGGTCAACCCGGCCGACGCGCCGATCATGATCATCGGGCTGACCTCGCCCACCATGACGCGCGGCCAGCTCTACGACGCCGCCTCGACCATCCTCTCCCAGAAACTGTCGCAGGTGGAGGGCGTGGGCCAGGTGACGATTGGCGGCGCCTCGCTGCCGGCGGTGCGGGTGGAGCTGAACCCCACGGCGCTGAACAAGTACGGCATCTCGCTGGAAGACGTGCGCAACACGATCTCGGCCACCAACGCCAACCGCCCGCTCGGCGTGCTCGAGAACAACGTCAACAACTGGCAGGTCTACGCCAACGACCAGGCGATGACGGCCAAGGACTACATGCCGCTGATCGTGCGCTACGCCACGCCGGGCACGTATTCGTCCGCCTCGGCCGGCGCGCTGATTGCCAGCACGGCCAACGCCACAGCCGGCGGCGGGGTGAGCACCAAGACCGTCAACGGGATCACCACTACCACCATCACCACCAGCAGCGGCACCACCACCGTCAGCTCGGGCGCCACGGGCGGCAACAGCGCCGCCGCCGGCCCCAACGCCTTCGCGGTGCCGATCCGGCTCCAGGACGTGGCCAGCGTGGTGGATTCGGTGCAGGACATCCGCAATGCCGGCTCGGCCAACGGCAAGCCGTCGGTGCTGCTGGTGCTGAACCGCTCGCCCGGCGCCAACATCATCGAGACCGTGGACCGCGTCAACGAGATGCTGCCGCAGCTGCGCAAGATGATCCCGGCCAGCATCTCGATGGACGTGATGATGGACCGCACGCCCACCATCCGCGCCTCCCTGCGCGAGGTGGAGCACACGCTGATGATCTCGGTGGCGCTGGTGATCATGGTGGTGTTCCTGTTCCTGCGCAACGTGCGCGCCACGCTGATCCCGAGCGTGGCCGTGCCGGTGTCGCTGGTCGGCACGTTCGCGGTGATGTACCTGTGCGGGTTCTCGCTCAACAACCTGTCGCTGATGGCGCTGACGATTGCCACCGGCTTCGTGGTCGATGACGCCATCGTGGTGCTGGAGAACATCTCGCGCCATATCGAGAATGGCATGAAGCCGCGCGCGGCCGCCCTGCGCGGGGCGCGCGAGGTGGGCTTCACGGTGTTGTCGATGAGCCTGTCGCTGATCGCCGTGTTCATCCCGCTGCTGATGATGGGCGGCATCGTGGGCCGGCTGTTCCAGGAGTTCGCCATCACGCTGTCGGTGGCCATCCTGGTCTCGCTGGTCGTGTCGCTGACCACCACGCCGATGATGTGCGCGCGGCTGCTGCGCCCCGTGGACGAGCACAAGGCCAGCCAGGGCCGCTTCTACCGGGCCAGCGAGCGCGTGTTCAACTGGATGCACGACCGCTACGCGCGTTCGCTGGACTTCGCGCTGCGGCACGGCAAGCTGGTCTGGGTGATCCTGCTGGCCACCATGGCGCTGAACGTCTGGCTCTACGTGGTCGTGCCGAAGGGCTTCTTCCCGCAGCAGGACACCGGCCGGCTGATCGGCTTCATCCGCGCGGACCAGGCCACCTCGTTCCAGGCCATGCGCGGCAAGCTCGACAACTTCATCAAGATCGTCCAGTCCGATCCGGCCGTGGTCAACGTCACCGGCTTCACCGGCGGCTCGCAACGCAACACGGGGCAGATGTTCGTGACGCTGAAGCCGCTGAACGAGCGCAAGGAGTCCGCCGACGCCATCATCGCCCGGCTGCGCCTGAAGCTGGCCAGGGAGCCCGGCGCCAACCTCTACCTGCAATCGGTGCAGGACATCCGCGTGGGTGGGCGCCAGAGCAGTTCGCAGTACCAGTTCACGCTCCAGTCCGACGACCTGGAGACGCTACGCACCTGGGAGCCCAAGGTGCGCGCGGCGATCTCGAACATCAAGGGGATCGAGGATGTGGATACCGATACCAACGACAAGGGCCTGCAGACCTCGGTGATCATCGACCGGGACACCGCCTCCAAGCTCGGCGTCACCGCCCAGCAGGTGGATGCGGTGCTCAACGACGCCTTCGGCCAGCGGCTGGTCTCCACGATCTACCACCCGCTGAACCAGTACCGCGTGGTGATGGAACTGAGCCCGGAGTACCTGCAGGGGCCGCATGCGCTGCAGGACATCTACGTGGTCACCGGTAACGGCCGGCGGGTGCCGCTCTCGGCCTTCGCGCGCGTCACGCCGACCAGCACGCCGCTCGGCGTGAACCACCAGGGCCAGTTCGCCGCCTCCACGATCTCGTTCAACCTGGCCGAAGGGTTCTCGCTGTCGGAGGCCACCGACGCCATCCGCCAGGCGTTGGCCAAGATCGGCGCCCCGGAGACGCTCCAGGCCAACTTCCAGGGCGGCGCCAAGGCGTTCCAGGACTCGCTCAAGAGCCAGCCCTACCTGATCCTGGCCGCGCTGATCACCATCTACATCGTGCTCGGCATCCTGTACGAGAGCTACGTGCACCCGCTGACCATCCTGTCCACGCTGCCCTCGGCCGGGGTGGGCGCGCTGCTGGCGCTGCTGCTGTTCAAGACCGAATTCAGCATCATCGCGCTGATCGGCGTGATCCTGCTGATCGGCATCGTCAAGAAGAACGCGATCATGATGATCGACTTCGCCATCGACGCCGAGCGCAATGAGGGCATGAGCCCGCGCGAGGCGATCTATCGCGCCTGTCTGCTGCGCTTCCGGCCGATCCTGATGACGACCATGGCCGCGCTGCTGGGCGCGGTGCCGCTGGCCATCGGCCGGGGCGACGGCGCCGAGCTGCGCGCGCCGCTCGGCATCTCGATTGTCGGCGGCCTTGTGGTGAGCCAGTTGCTGACGCTCTACACCACGCCCGTGGTCTACCTCACGCTCGACCGCTGGCGCCTGCGCGTGCAGGCATGGCGCGCCCGCCGCCAGCGCCACGGCCAACGCCCGGACGCCGCGCCGCGGCTGGAATCCTGACCTCCATGATGAAGATGAACCGCCCCCTTTCGCTGCCCGGCGCCTCCGCCATCGCCCTGGCCTGCATGGTCCTGGCCGGCTGCGCCGTCGGCCCCGACTACCAGCGCCCCGATGCGCCCGTCCCCAAGGCATTCAAGGAGGCCAGCGAGGCCATGCCGGGCTGGACCGGCGACTGGAAGACCGCCGAGCCGCAGGACGCCACGGCGCGCACCGACTGGTGGCGCGTGTTCGGCGACCCGGCGCTCGACGACCTGATGGCGCAGGTGCAGATCTCGAACCAGAACATCAAGGCGGCCGAGGCGCAGTACCGGCAGGCCACCGCCTCGCTGCAGGCCGCGCGCGCGGGCTTCTTCCCGGTGATCGGTGCGTCCGCCGGCCTCTCGCGCGGCGCCAGCAGCACCGGCGGCCGCATCACCAACGGCCAGAACGCCACGCTATCCGCCAGTTGGGAGATCGATGTCTGGGGCCGCATCCGCCGTCAGGTGGAGAGCGCCCAGGCCGGCGCGCAGGCCAGCCAGGCCGATCTGGGCGCCACGCTGCTCTCCACGCAGGCCACGCTGGCGCAGAGCTACTTCCTGCTGCGCATTGCCGATTCACAGCGCGCGCTGCTCGACCGCACCGTGGCCGACTACGAGAAGTCGCTGCTGCTGGTGCGCAACCAGTACCAGGCCGGCACGGCGCAGCGTTCGGACGTGTTGCAGTCGGAAACCCAGTTGAAGAGTGCGCAGGCGCAGCAGATCGACATCCAGATCACGCGCGCGCAACTGGAACACGCCATCGCGGTGCTGGTCGGCAAGCCGCCGGCAGACCTGACCATGGCCGTGGTCGAGGTGGACGACGCCATTCCCAACGTGCCGGTGGCTGTGCCATCGACGCTGCTGGAGCGCCGGCCTGACATCGCGGCGGCGGAGCGGCGCATGGCCTCGGCCAATGCCGATATCGGCGTGGCGCAGGCGGCGTACTACCCCACCCTGTCGCTGTCGGCCACGGGCGGGCTGACGGCGGGCACGCTGGCGCGCTGGCTGTCCTTGCCGGACCGCGTGTGGTCCGTCGGCGCCGGGCTGGCCGGCACTGTGTTCGATGGTGGCCTGCGCGGCGCGGCCAAGGCGCAGGCCGTGGCGGCGTATGACCAGACCGTGGCCAACTACCGCCAGACCGTGCTGGGCGCGTTCCAGGAGGTGGAAGACAACCTCGCCGCCGCGCGGCTGCTGGGGCAGGAAGCCACCGTGCAGAACGACGCGCTGCGTTCCGCGCGCGAGGCGCTGGCGCTGGTCAACAATCGCTACAAGGCCGGCACGGCCGGGCTGCTCGATGTGCTGACCGCGCAAACCGCCGCCTACACGGCCGAACGCACGGCGCTGTCGATCACGGGCCGCCAGTACACGGCGGCCGTCACGCTGATCGCCGCGTTGGGCGGCGGCTGGCATGCGGAGGGGACGGACACGGCGCAGGCGCCGCAGCCTGCCGCGCAACCGACCCCGCAACCCGCGCCCCAGTAATCAACGCTGCTGGTACCGCGCCGGCGCGAGCGGCAAGGGCTGCTGCCGCACGCGCTCGCGCAGCCAGGTGGCGGCCTTGCCGAGCGGGCGCTGCTTGTGCCAGACCAGCTCCATCGCCACCGGCCAGTCCTGGTCCTGGAAGGCCAGCCGGGGCGATACCAGCGTGGCCGCCGCCGGCGAACTCGCGGCGATGTGCCACGGCACGAAGGCCCAGCCCAGCCGCCGCTTGACCAGTTCGACAATCACCCACTGGCTCTCCACCCACCAGACCTCGGCCGCCACGCGCAGCCGCTTCTTCTCCTCGCTGTCGCTGCGCGTGGCCACCATCAGCTGGCGATGGCGCTTCAACTCCTCGAAATCGACCTGCGCATGGGCGGCCAGTGGATGGTCGGGCGCGCAGATCACCGGCATCGGCACCCAGCCCAGCGCGTGGAAGGCCAGCTCGGGCGGCAGCACCTCCTGCCGCCACATGATGCCGAGGTCCGCGCACTGGCTCATCACCAGCCGGCTGACGTCCTCCATCAGCGGGAACAGCAGCTCCAGCTCCACGGCGGGAAAGCGTTGCGAGAACTCGTCCAGCAGCACGCCGAGCACTTCTTCGGGGTACAGCTCGTCCACGGCCAGCGTCAGGCGCGACTCCACGCCCTCGCCCAGGCTCATCGCCACGCCCCGGAAATGCTCGCAGCGCTCCAGGATCACGCGTGCCTCCACCAGCAGGCGCTCGCCGGCCGGGGTCAGTACCGGGTAGCGCGCGGTGCGGTCGAACAGCGCGTTGCCGAGGTCGATCTCCAGGTTGGCCACCGCCGCGCTGATTACCGACTGCGCCTTGCCGAGCTTGCGCGCCGCGCCCGAGAACGAACCGCTCTCGGCGGCGGCCACGAAGGCTTGCAGCTGGTCCAGGGACAGGCTCATGGGGTACTCCTTCCGTCACATCGATGCTGGATCGGCGCCCGATTGGCATCAATCCATCTGTTTTGCCGATGGTATCCAACTTGTCCTAAGTTGTCCTGCCGATAGAATGGCCTCCATCGATCCCAAGGAGATCCCCTCATGCGCACCACCGGAGACCGCATCCGCCATACCGTCGGCTTCGAGCTGATTGGCCTGCTGGCCTTCGCGCCGCTGGCCAGCTGGGTGTTCGGCTTCGCCCTGCACCAGATGGGCCTGATTGGCGCGGTGGCATCGCTGATCGCCGCGGTCTGGAACTACGTCTACAACCTGATGTTCGACAAGGCGATGCTGCGCTTCCGGGGGCAGCTGCGGAAGACGCCGGCCATCCGCGTGCTTCACGCCATCCTGTTCGAAGGCGGGCTGCTGCTGGTCTTCCTGCCGTCCGTGGCGTGGTATCTCGACATCAGCCTGATCGATGCCTTCATCATGGACATCGCCGTGGCCGGCTTCTACATGGTCTACGCGCTGATCTACAACTGGGCCTACGATGCGATCTTTCCGATCCCGAACGCCACGCCGCGCGACTGCGCCGCCGACTGCCCCTGACCGAACCGAGCGTCGCTGAGACGCCAAGCCGACTTCACGGGTGAACTGGCACGTGAAGCGGCTGTTTTACGTCATCCAGCCGATGGCGGGCATGCGTTAACATGCTCGCCATGCCAAATCGTCCTGCCCTGCTTCGCCTTCCGCTGACGGCCGCCATCGCCGCCGCCGTGCTGCTCACCACCGGCATCGCCGGTGCCCAGGCCAAACCCGCCAAGCCCGCCAAGGCGGCGCAGGCCGTCAAAGCCACCGCCTCGAAATCCGCCTCGGTCCGCCGCGCGAGCGCCGACACCGTCGACCTGGCCGCCGCCCGCACCGGGCTACCGGCATCGGTCACGGCCGCGCTGCGCCGGGCCAACGTGCCGCTCTCTGCCGCCAGCTTCTACGTGGTCAAGGTCGGCGCACCGCAGGCCCGCGTGAGCTGGAACGCCGAGACGCCGATGAACCCGGCCTCGACCATGAAGGTGGTGACCACCTTCGCCGGCCTGCAGCTGCTGGGGCCGGACTACCGCTGGCTGACCTCGCTCTACGCCGATAGCGAGCCCACCGCCGACGGCACCGTCCGCGGCAACGTCTACCTGCGCGGGCGCGGCGATCCCAAGCTGGTGCCGGAGGAAATGGCCAAGCTGGTGGCCACGGCGCGCAACGCGGGCGCCACCACCATCGACGGCGACGTGGTGCTCGACCGCAGCTTCTTCGCGGATGCTGCCGAAGGCACTTATACGATCGACGGCGAGTCCCAGCGCGCCTACAACGTCAATCCGGACGCGCTGCTGTACGCCTTCAAGACCCTGTCGTTCACGATCACCCCGGACGCCGCCGGCCGCACCGTGGACGTGGCGGTCACGCCCGCGCTGGCGCAGCTGCGCGTGGAGAACCGCCTGACCCTGACCAACGGCCGCTGCGGCGACTGGCGCTCGCGCGCCACGCCCAACATCGCCCCGCAGCCGGACGGCACCGTGGTGGCCACCTTCGAAGGCACCTATTCGGGCGACTGCGGCGAGCGTGTGGTCAATCTCGCCACGCTGTCGCACAGTGATTTCATCTGGGGTGGGTTCGTGGCCGAGTGGCAGGCGGCCGGCGGCCGCTTCGCGCACATGCCGGGCCTGCGTAGCGGCGCGGTGCCGCGTGGCGCGTTCCTGCTGTCGCGCCACTACGGCCAGCCGCTTGGCGACGTGGTGCGCGACATCAACAAGTTCTCGAACAACGTGATGGCGCGCCAGCTGTTCCTGACGATTGGCGCGGAGATGGACCGCAGCGGCCCGGCCAGCACGGCGCGTTCCGCGCAGGTGATCCGCCGCTGGCTGACGCGCCAGGGGCTGGACATGCCGGGGCTGGTGCTCGACAACGGCTCGGGACTGTCGCGCGAGGAGCGCATCAGCGCCTATGACATGGCCCGGCTGCTCCAGCAGGCACTGGCCAGCGACGTCGGCTATACGCTGGTCGATTCCCTGCCCATCCTCGGCGTGGACGGCACGCTGCGCAACCGGCTCACGCGCGCCCACGCGGCGGGCAACGCCTACCTGAAGACCGGCACGCTGGCCGATGTGCGGGCGCTGGCCGGCTATGTCGATGCGACGAACGGCGGCCGCTACGTGGTGGTGGCGTACATCAACCACCCGAACGCCTCCGGCGCGCAGGCAGCGCACGATGCGTTGATGGAATGGGTGTTTCGCGGGGCGCCTTGAACAGGGTCGTGACGCATTGATGCGCCCGCCCTCTCCCCCGCCCCTCTCCCGGAGGGAGAGGGG